>JALUVJ010000077.1 GCA_027020665.1 Nitrospira sp. | reverse complement strand
TGACCGCGTGTGATCTGTTCGTATTCCGCGTAAGGTTCAAAATGAAAATCGCCGTCTTTCGGCATGACCCAAACCCGGAAAAACCCGACCACGTGATCCAGACGAATCAGGTCGTAACATAAGGCCGCCTCCCGAATACGAAGCCGCCACCAGTTTAAATCTTGTTTTTCCATCTCCTGCCAATTAAACAAAGGCAAACCCCAGTCTTGCCCCGTTGCGCTAAAATCGTCCGGCGGCGCGCCAATAGATCGATCCGGATGAAAAAGATGAGGTTCACGCCAGATCTCCGCACTCTCCTGACTCAGTAAAAAAGGCATATCGCCCATAATTTTAACCCGACATTTTTTTGCGTGCGCACGCACCAAGGCCCACTGCGACCATAAAACCCATTGCACATATTGGATAAAGAGAATACCCTCGGCATGTTTTGTTTTAAACAGGGCGATATGTTCGGCATCTCGATTTTTTAAAGGGGCCGGCCAATCCCGCCAAGGCGCCCAATCTTGGTCTTTTTTGAGTTGCCAAAAGAGCGCATAATCCGCAAGCCAGGCTGATTTTTCATCCGTGAATTTTTGAAACGCCACGGCCTGCGTGCTTCCTTTATCCCAGGCTTCAACTTTAAATTTTGCAAAAGCCCGTTTGAGCAAGCGGTATTTCAAGGCGCGCACCGCTTTTAAATCAACGGTCTTCTTTTCCCGCAGGGTTTTCAAATGACGCTGAACGTCCTCAGAAGCAAGACAGGCCGAAACGGCATCATTCGTCTCGAAAATATCCACCCCGGCAACAGATAAATACACGGGGTCGATGGCAAAACTGCTTAGGGCCTGATAAGGGCTTGTTTCCTCCGGCGCGGTTTCATAAATCGGCAGGATTTGTAAGACGCTTAAACGGTGTCGCCGCATCCAATCCATGAAAGGGAGGAGATCCAAAATCTCCCCGGCGCCTAAATTGTTGTCCGTACGGATGGAAAACAACGGAATCATGAGGCCCGCAGTTTTATGACTTAAACGTGCGGGCAGATGTGCTTGCGGATCTGCGGAAATAATCATGTTGTCAATGTTAGCATTTTTTTGAATCGGCCGCCGCAAAGGCATGACGCAAGGAAACTCTAATCCGGCCCGGCTCCGCGGAAGTGCTGCGTGAGTGCTTGAAAAGCAGTGAGCCGCCCGATATAATTTTAAGCATGCCCAAAATCATACCCGGATTTTATGCCGAAAAATTAAACCGGAGAAAGTTTTTGCAAGTTTCCGGGCTCGGCGTGACCACAACCCTTTTTGCCAAACGTGCCGAAGCCGGTTCCTTTTTTATGAAACGCTTTCTGTCGTTGCCGCCCAAAAAGACGCCCTTCATCACTCCGACCGAAAATTTTTATATCGTGCAATATTCCGGGCCGCAAACGGTTAATGTGAATGGCTGGTCGCTTGAAATTACAGGAAAAGTCAAAAAACCGCTCCGGCTCACTTACGAGGATATCCTGAAAAGACCCGCCGTCGAACGCATGGTGACGCTCACCTGCATCGACAACGAAGTCGCAGGCGACCTTATCGGCAATGCGGTTTGGAAAGGGGTCGAACTCAAGGATCTGCTTGCGGAGGCCGAACCCCACGCATCGGTTATTGATGTCGCCCTCTTTGGCGCGGACGATTATTCCGACAGCATTACTTTCGAGCGCGCCACACAGTATGATGTTTTTTTGGCCTATGAAATGAACGGCAAACCTCTCAATAAAGACCACGGCTTTCCCCTTCGCGCCGTTGTACCGGGCTTGTACGGCATTAAAAATGTCAAATGGTTGACCAAACTGGAACTGACAAACTACGACTACAAGGGCTATTGGCAAAAAAAGAGCTGGACCGACGTGGGCACGATCAAAGTCAGTTCCCGAATCGACGACCCCGGCCCTTACAATACCATTCAAAAGGGGCATGTCTTTCGCGGCATTGCCTTTTCAGGGTATAACGGCATCGGCAAGGTAGAACTTTCTTTTGACGATGCACAAACCTGGCAGCGCGCGAAACTGGATACGGAAGCCGCTTCCCCTTATTCATGGGTCCACTGGCACTATGCCTGGGAAACTCCCGCTTCCGGAGACCACCGTATTTACGTGCGAGCAACCGATCGCATCGGCCGCACACAGACTTCATTCATGGCCAGTGCCTTCCCCGAAGGCACCTCCGGCCTGCATTCCGTGGTGGCTTTTGTGGATTAAAGCCGCTTGCTGCGTCCCTTTGCCAGAAGAGATGTCGTGTGCTTGCTTATGATCAACAATGGGGCCGGGTTCTAAAAAAGAAAAGAGTGAAACAGGTCAGATCAAGTTCATCAGGCGGCGGCTTGATTCGCCATACACTTCGGGCAAAAGATGGTGCCCAAGCGTACATGGTAACGCACCACTTGGCCTTTGGGAATATCCGCTTGACAACTGTCGCAAAGCGAGCCGACCGTTAGTTCCAACTCATCATAACCGTCAAGCGGCATCTCTTCTCCAAAGACGATTTTCGGCCAGGGCCGGGATTTTACGATGACTTTGCGATAGCGTTCCTCCAGGGCACGGAGGCGCTGGATCAGCGGCTCCGGCAAACCGTGTTTGCGGAGACAGTTCGCCATCATGACTTCACGCCGATCAAACAAGGCTTCGGAAATGACCATCCAGTGATGGGCCGTCTTGGGTCTTTCCCCGAAATAAACTTTTTTTCCCGTAAGAAGCTGGTACAAAAAATTGTATTGTTTTTCAATCAATCGTTGTTTGGTGACCCCCGCAAAAAAAGGACTCAGTTGCGGGTCATCATAGACCTGGGTATAAAAATCAGTCAGGATTTCATGCAAAAGCCGGCCTTCCCCCAAGGCGTGCCAGATCTCCGGATCAGGCGCGGGATCTTCGGGTTCTTCGTAGGTCGAAGCTTCTTCCCTTTCTTGTATCGGTGTCCCTTCCGGATGGATTGGTTTTGGGGTCTCGTGGGCATGAATAAAAGGGTCGGCATGCAGGTTATCTTCTTTCGCCCCGCGCTGGAGCGCCTCTTTTTTTGCGGCCTGAACCATCTCGGGGTGTCCGCACAAATAAACGAGGCTCTGCCGAAGATCCGCATGCCGTGCAAAGGCCACTTCATCCGCGCGACCCGCCGCACAGCCGTCCGGCACTTTCGGCCCGGAGACACAAGATACTGCGTGAAAATTCGGATGGGCTTGACTCAATTTTTTCATGAGATCGCGTGCATACAATCCTGCTTCCCTACGGCTGCCGTGATAAAGAAAAATATCGCCCGTATGCCCCTGCGCCAAAGCTTCTTGCACAATGCCAAGCAGCGGGCCTAAGCCCGAACCCGTTCCGATGAGCAGTACGGGGGCATCCCATCGCCCTTTCACATAACAACAATGTCCTTGCGGCCCTTCGATTTGAAGACGGTCTCCTTCCTGTAATACGTCAAAAATCCAAGAGCTCATTGCACCTTCGGCAATGCGCTTCACATGAATTTCAAGGACTCCGTCTTGGCGAGAAAGGCCTGCGAGCGAAAAGTTCCGTGTCAAACCGTCAGGACGACGCAAATGAATGAACTGTCCCGGATGAAAGTAGAAGGTCGCCACGGGTTTTAACAAGAGCTTGCAAATCTGCGGACTCAGCTTTGTTTTTTTCAGAACGGTCACCGGCAGGAACAAATCGGCATCACAGGGCGGTTCAATTTCCATTTCCGTTTCCGGAATGCAGGTGCAGGGTAAAAAATAGCCTAATTTTCTCAGGCCCGGCCTTAAGCCCGCCTGCGCGATTGCGGGCGGGTCGCCGTTGACGTTTTTTAGCATGCAGGTGTAACACACACCGTTTCGGCAAGAGAAAGGGGTCGTTACGCCGTAACGCTGGAAGGCCTGCAAAACGGTTTCATTCTCCCGGCAGGCATAGAGTTTTCCTTTAAAAGTGATCCGGGCCATTGTGTCTCCCGCCGCGTCCGAAAAAGTGCACGTTTATCTTTCTCGGAAAAGCTTCTGCTCTACATTTAAGTGTATCGAATCCGTCTATTCTGTCAAAAGCGAAGCCCGCTTTGTCCGGCCCGATGATTTTCATTTTCAGATGCGGTTTTCTGCATCCTTGCTCCAACGACTTCATGGAAAAGCGTTTGTGTTTTTGGCGTCACGGTGGCCTTTTCCCCATTTTTTGTATATATTCATACAAGTGTTTCTTTTAAGGGTACAGGCGTGAAAGGAGTGTAATGACCTGGAATACCACATCCGTCCTTTTCGTTTTTTTGCTCGTGTCGGGCGCCTTTTCTTACGCCGCATTCATCTTTTTTCGCCTAAAAACCCAAAAAAATGAACTGCTTAAACGCAACACACATTGGCCCGATATGGATCATTTGCCCGGCATGATTTTCAGATGTAAACATGACGAAAAATGGACGTTTCTCTTTGCAAACCAAGCGGCGCGTCTTGTGACGGGCTGTCCCCCCGAAACGCTCGTGCGTGGAGAAATGACCTACATGTGCTTTGTCCATCCGGAAGATCAGCAGAGGCTTCGTGAAAATTTTCAGCAGGCTCTGGAAAAAAAGACGCTTCTATCACATCAATATCGCATGGTGGCCGACAACGGGAAAATCCGGTGGGTAGACACAGAAGCACAAGGCGTTTATTCGGAAGACGGGGCGCTCCTGTTTTTTGAAGGGTGGACAAGAGACATCTCAAAACAGAAGGAAAACGAACGCCGGAGCGAAGTCATCAGAAATGTCGGGGCGGCCTGCTTGCAGGCCGCCCATCACGAGCCGATGCTGGAAGAGGTCTTACACACGGTTTTAAAAGGTTTCGGTGCGGATCGGGCCTGGCTCATTCATCCCGATGCCTTGGAAGAGCGTGGATACCGCCTCGTAAAAGCCGCGGATCGGCCCGGTTTGGGCCAAAGCGATGAAAACGCGCCTGACTTCATTCCAATGAATCCGGCACGGTGTCAGCAAGTACTGGCTTCAGAGGGCGTTCTAAAATGCGATACCGAAACGGCCTGGCCCAGAGAAGACCCGCGTACGGGGGATCACCGCTCCATGATCTGTACCGCTATCAAAACCAAATCGGGCAAACCCCGAATATTAGGCATGCACTATTGCACGGGATCACATTGCTATTCCAAAGAAGAGGTCACGCTTTTTGAAGAAATTTCAGAACAAATCACCCACGCGCTCAGCAGTGTGTTGAGCATTAAAAAACTCACTAAAAGCGACTACATTCAGACGGAAGCACAGCGGATTGCCCATATCGGGATTTGGGATCTCGACATTATCGACAACCTCTTGACCTGGTCGGATGAAATTTACCGTATCTTCGGATTGGAACCGAAGCAGTTTGAAGCCACCTATGAAGCCTTTTTGAAATTGGTGCATCCGGAAGACCGGGAAACGGTGGACCGAACCTACACACAATCCGTCATCAACAAAACCCCCTACAATATTACGCATCGTTTGTTACTGGCAGACGGCACGCTCAAATATGTCAACGAGCAGTGTGAAACCTTTTACGACGATTCCGGAAAAGCCGTGCGTTCTTTTGGGATTGTTCAGGATATCACCGAACAGAAAAAGGTTGAAGAAAAGCTGCGTCAATCCTTGCTGGCCGTGAACAGTACGGAAGATGCCATTGCCATCATGGACGAAAAAAACGAAATCATCGAAGTCAATGAAGCTTACAGCAAAATCACGGGATATGCCCGCGAAGAAGTCCTGGGTAAAAAAACGGGATTGCTTCGCTCAGGAAAACACGCAGACAGTTTTTACGACATGCAATCCCGCGATCTGCGTCGCAAAGGCGTGTGGCAGGGCGAGGTTTGGAAGAGACGCAAAAACGGCGAACTGTTTCCAAGCTGGGCCACCATCACGACCGTACGGGATCCTGAAAAGAAGGTGGTTAATTATGTTTCGGTTTTTTCCGATGTCTCACCCGCCAAACATGCGCAGAAAAAGTTCAATTTTTTCACCCACTACGATCCATTGACCGAGCTTCCCAATCACATGCTCTTTAAAGACCGTCTGCATCACGCCTTGCAACGCGCCCGGCGGGAAGAAAAACAATTGGCCGTCATTTTGCTCGACCTGGATTATTTCAATAAAATCAATGCACGTCTGGGACACCCGGTGGGGGATTTGATTTTAAAGCAGGTTGCCAAACGCATCAAAGCCAGCATTCGGGACGAGGATACCGTCGCCCGGCTCGGCGGGGATCAATTTGTCATTATCATGGAAAAAATGAGCCGACCGCAGGGGGTTGCCGGATTAGTTAAAAAACTAAAGGCGGCTTTTGATCAAAGCTTCTCTGTGGAAAAAGAGGTATTGCGGATCAGCGTGAGTGTCGGCATCAGCCTGTATCCCCAGGATGCCAAGGGCCATGAAGGCCTTCTGAAAAATGCAAATGCCGCCATGTTGCGCGCCAAAAAGAAGGGTCGAAACAAATTCCAATTTTCCACGCCTTCTTTATCCCTCGCAACCTTTGAGCATCTCAATCTCGAAAAGGCTTTGCATCAGGCACTGGCGGAAAATGAGTTGATCCTGCACTACCAAGCCCAGTATTCCTTAAAAACGGATCGGGTGACAAATGCGGAAGCACTCGTGCGATGGAACCATCCCGAGTTCGGCCTTATTTTCCCCGATCAATTCATCCCCTTTGCCGAAGAATCGGGCTTAATCCTTCCCATCGAAGCCTGGGTACTGGAAACAGCCTGTGCACAAATGGAAGATTGGCTGAAACAAGGGCACCCGCTGGAGCGGATTTCCGTCAATCTCTCCAGTGTGCAATTTCAACGCGGCGACATTATCAAAACCGTTTCTCAAACCTTGGAAAAAACGGGCTTGCCCGCCAAGCGATTAGAAATAGAAATTAAAGAAAATGCCCTTATACAAGGGGTGAAACACACCATCGGCGTGCTCGATGAGCTGTCCGGCAGCGGGGTTCATATTTTGATTGATAATTTTGGCACGGGCTACTTTTCACTCAGTCACTTAAAAAAACTTCCCATTCACCGCCTGAAAATCGACAAGTCTTTCGTACGGGATCTCCCCAAAAATACAAACGATGCGGCCATCACCCGCGCCATCAATGCCATCGGCCAAAATCTGCAAATCGATGTCATTGCCGAAGGGGTCGAAACAAAAGCCCAACACGCCTTTTTGCAATCTTTGGGCTGTAACGAAGCGCAAGGTTACCTCTACCATCGCCCCATCCTGGGAGACCCTGCGGCCAGTTTCTTAAGGAAGCTTTGATTCAGTCCGGGCTGATCCAAGCTTTCCCCAAATCCTACAGCAATCCCCTTATTTATTTGTAAAAATAAATCTATATTTACTTAAATAAAGTATGAATTGACTTGCCACATTTGAAAAAGTGTGTATTAGGCGCTTTTCCTTCTCATCTTCGTCAGCACATTTTTTTTTATCTGCTATGCTTTTGCATTTGGGAATAGGGGGGAAATCAACGACAACATAAGGAGAACGAAACCAATGAAAGATATGGCGCGCCTTTTTGAGAAAACATCTTTTGCAAACGGTGTCTCGAATCAAGATGTTGATGTTTCGAAAAAATCAAGCCGGGAAAAGCATCCCGCCGCACAAGCCTTTGAAGTGGCCATTGTCGGATTGGGAGATTGGGGGCAAAAAGCCATTCTGAGTTCATTGCATGACACGCCTCATTTTAAAGGCATCAAACAGTTTCACCTGGTTGCCGGAGAAAATCACACCGCCGTCGCCGCCCGATATGATGCACGGCCAAACATGCGCGTCTACCGCGCTGCCGAATACGAAACCCTTCTGAAAAACCCGGCGCTTTCCGCAGTCATCATCAGCACGCCCTGTCATACGCATTATGAAATCGCCAAAGCCGCATTATCGGCAAGAAAACATGTATTTGTCGAAAAAACCTTTACCCTGACAGAAGCCCATGCGGCGGAGTTAATTACGCTGGCCCATCAAAAAGGATTAAAATTGATGGTCGGCTATGAATACATGTTTGACGACGCTTTTTCTGCCGTCGCACACCTGATCAAAGCCCGGAGCCTCGGTGCCATCCGCAGCCTGGAACTGCATCTTTTTAATCAGAAAAAAGAGGGCACTGCAATCAACGAGAAATACGGCACCTCGATTGTCAATCACCACGGCACACATCTTTTGAGCATCTTACAGCTCTGGCTGGGCATGCATAAAATCGAAGATTTGGAAATCCTCGAAGCCGAGCCCGAATACCTGCGCCTGCGCATGCGTTACGCAGATGTTGAAGTTATCCTCGCCACCGCGGTTGATCTGCCCAACCGGCAAAACTACAGAACGGCCATCATCCACGGCACGGAAAAAACAATCGAGATGGCCTTCGATGGACCGGAAGCCCTTTTTACCGTGAAAAAAAGTCGCAACGGCTTCTTGATCTCGGAGCGCGAAGCGGACTACCCCAATCTCTTGCGCAATGATTTTACGGTCTCTGCGGTTCAACGGGAGTTCGAACATTTTTTCGAATGCATCACACAAAACCACCCCACGCTCAGCGGCGGGAAAACCGGTTTCCACCTCGTCAAAATGACCGATCAAATCGAGCGGGCTTATCAGGAAAAGATGCGTGAAACCCGACAAAATCTGGCCGATGAAGATAGGCGGATTCGTCAGGATATCGCCCAAGCCTTAGATCGGCTCTGGCTTGAAAATGCGGACCACACAGAAAATGCCCCCATCCTCAAAGCCTTAAGCCGGGATCAAAATCACAGGGCCGACGCAGTGGAAGCAACCTGGAACGTAGTACACTATCTTGCCAAAAAACCCTATGCCCCCGTGAGTGAAATTGCCGCATACTTCGGGTTGAGCCATGACGCGCTCAAGGTCGTTTACAAGCTCATTCAACGTGTTGATGGTGTGCGGAATATTTTCAACCGGGAAGTGAATTATGACTATTTCCATGTCGTTGATCGCTTTTTTGATCGCAAGCATTATGAAGTAACCTTCTTTGTCGGTTTGTCCTGCCCCTACAAATGCACTTTTTGCAGAATGACGATGGCCTCTCAGGAAAAAAAGGAAGGCTATCTGGGTCAGGGATTGATTGACGCGCGCTCGCTGCGTTTTTCCCTCAAAAAACACGACTTGCTCAAATATAACGAAGTCATTCAAGTCTTGGAAGGTCTGGAAGACATGCGGGAATCCGGCCGACCGGTCACCGTGAAAATATCCGGCGGACTGGAGCCCTTAAGTGATCCCGAACGGGTTGCCTTCATCCTAGAGCAAAGTAAAAAGCTCGGATTCCCTGTTCGTATCTATTCGAACGGCATCCTCATCAACAACCCGGACAAGCGCAAACTCGTGCTTTCTTGCGATGATTTGAGAATCAGCCTGAATGCCTTAAATGAACCTTATTTTCAGGGCATTTACCGCGCCGGTACGACGAAAAGTAACAAAATAACCTATGCCAATATCGTCACCGTGCTTGAGGAACTTGTTGCGGAGCGGACGCGCCTCGCATCGAAGACCCTGCTGGGCATCAACTACGTGGTCGTCAAAGAAAACATCCATGAAATGCGGCTTATGGCCGCGCTCTGCCGGGAAATCGGCCTGGACTATGTCAACTTCAACACCGATTATTGCGATGATTTTGATGACAAAATCTACATCGCAATTGACCAGCAAATCAAAAAAATCAAGACCATGCACGCGCGAGGCGACTTTGGCGATGTCGGTGTGGGTTTTGGCGGGGCCTTGCTCAAACAAAATGTTTTTACCCAACAACCCAAAGGCGATTTCGATCCGCGGTCGATGGCGCAGCTCAAAGTCTTTGTCGATCCTGCAGGAGAAGTCACGCCCGTGCATGAAGGCACCTATCCCTTTAGAAACTCCGAAGGCAAAACAGAGCAAAATCCCTATGTGCTCGGCAAGCTCTCGGACGAAACAACATTGCAGGACTTGCTTGAGGACGATACGCCGCTCGCCCCCATTGCGTTTCGTTATCTGGCTCCGTTTGAACTCATTTTGGGACTGGAACTGATCCGGGAAGCAAAAGACAAGGCCCACGGATTTACCGCAGCGCATTCACCCTACCGCCGCAGTGCGGCCAATTTGCCCTTGACCCTGTAATCAAAAACCGATCAAAAAATCGTAAAAAACGAGGGGGCGGAATCTCATTTCGCCCCCTCGTTTTTTAGGTGTCCCCTATTCTTTCCCTCACGACAGCAAAGATCGATCTCAGCCGGCTTTTCTGATACAATCGCCCCTCAAAACAGCCAAATCGCAGCCCGGATAAGGAGAAAGAATGCCGACGCCCCATCAAAACATGTTTCCCATTCTAAAAGACACAACCCAATATCGCCTGCTCACAAAAGACCATCTCTCCGTCAAATCTTTTGAAGGCCGAGACATGCTTATCATCGCCCCGGAAGCCTTAAGCCGGCTTGCCGAGCAAGCCTTCACCGAAGTTGCCCACCTTTTACGCCCGGCTCATCTGAAAGCCCTTGCGGCGATTTTAGATGACGCGGAGGCCTCCGAAAATGACCGCTATGTTGCCCTGCAACTTTTGAAAAACGCCGTCATCGCCTCGCAGGGCATCTTTCCCATGTGCCAGGATACCGGCACGGCCATCGTGATCGGCAAAAAAGGACAGCAGGTTTACACGACTTCTTCCGACGAAACAGCGCTTTCCGAGGGCATACGAAACGCCTATACCAAAGACAATCTGCGTTATTCGCAAAATGCGCCGCTTTCAATGTACGAGGAAAAAAATACGGGGGACAATCTGCCCGCCCAGATTGATCTCTACGCCGTCACCGGCGATACCTATGAATTTCTCTTTATCGCAAAAGGCGGTGGCTCGGCGAATAAAACCTTTTTGTATCAAGAAACAAAGGCCGTCTTAAATCCTAAGACCCTGATTGAATTTATGACCGCCAAAATGAAGACCCTCGGCACCGCGGCCTGTCCGCCCTATCACCTCGCCTTCGTGATCGGCGGGCTCTCCGCCGAAATGACCCTAAAAACCGTAAAACTTGCGTCCGCCGGATACTTGGATCACTTGCCGACACAGGGCTCTGAATCGGGCCGTGCCTTTCGGGATATCGCAATCGAAGCAGAACTCATGAAAATCTCACGCGAACTCGGCATCGGGGCACAATTCGGCGGAAAGTATTTCTGCCTGGATGCCCGCGTCATCCGGCTGCCGCGTCATGGGGCCTCCTGTCCCATCGGCCTCGGTGTCAGTTGCAGCGCCGACCGAAACATTAAAGCCAAAATCACAAAAGAAGGAATCTTTTTGGAGCAACTGGAAAGCCACCCGGCCCAATATCTGCCGGAGCATCCGGCGGCAGAGTCCAAAGCCGTCGAGATTAATTTGAATCAAAACATGCAGGACATCCTTTCGGAATTGAGCCGATATCCGGTTGCCACCCGCCTTTCTTTATCCGGCCAAATCGTTGTTGCGCGCGACATCGCCCACGCCAAGCTCAAAGAAAAACTGGATCAGGGTGAAGATCTGCCCGATTATTTTAAAGACCACATCATTTATTATGCCGGCCCGGCCAAAACCCCGAAAGGCTACGCCTCCGGCGCATTTGGGCCGACGACTGCGGGGCGCATGGATGCTTATGTGCCGCTGTTTCAGGCACGGGGTGCTTCAATGATTATGCTGGCAAAAGGCAACCGCTCCTTCCAGGTCACGGAGTCGTGTAAGGCACACGGCGGGTTTTACCTGGGTTCTATCGGCGGGCCTGCCGGAATTTTAGGCAAAGAGTGCATCACCAAGGTCGAAACCCTTGCCTATCCCGAACTTGGCATGGAAGCCATCTTTCTGATTACGGTAAAAAACTTCCCGGCCTTTATCATCGTTGATGATAAAGGCCACGATTTTTTTGAGGGCTTATTATGAAATCCCGGTCGAGTACGGCTAAATTGCATTCAGAGGGATACGATTGAGTGCTTCATGCGTTCACTTATTTATTTGCACCGGCACCACCTGTGAACACCAGGGGGCTGAAGAAATGCTTCAGGCCTTGCAGACGGCCTTAAAACAAAACGGACTTTTAAAAAAGAGCCGCGTCACGCTCGCCCGTTGCCTGGGACAATGCGGCAACGGCCCGAACATGGTTATTTATCCCGAAGGCATCTGGTACGGCGGGCTGGAAGAAAAAGGCATTCAGCGCATCGTCCGGGAACACCGGTCGAAGGAAAGCCCGTGGAGGACCTGATTCAAATCCCTGTGGATTAAGAAAAGTTCCGATCAAGAAAGCTTGCTTGTATGATGATTGAATTGTGCCGTAATTTCTTCTTTGAGACGATTTTGGA
>JALUVJ010000076.1 GCA_027020665.1 Nitrospira sp. | reverse complement strand
TAAAAAAGCTTGGCGATTTTCGCCGATTTCCAAATAGACCGTTCCGATCGAATAAGCAAGAACCGGGCTTTCGGGCAGCAAGGCGGAAGCCCTTAAAAAGAGAGAAAGGGTTTGTATGGGTTCATTTTCAGCCCGCTGCCGGAGTCCTTCGAGATAGGGCTGTTTTGCTTCGGCTGTGGCTTTTTGGAAAAGCACGGCGCTTTGCACGAGACCCGAAAAAGCCGTGAGATAAAGCAGGTTATCCGGCTTCTCGTAGAGCAGGGACATGACCTTTATCGAGGCCGCGATCGATTTTAAAAAATAACGTTGTTCGCGATAAACACCTGCAAGCAGAAGTTGAAGTGCGCGGGAGTCGGGTTCAATCAGGAGTGCTTCTTGAATTACCGTTTCCGCCCGTGTATTTTGACCGGACTGGTGATAAAAGTTTGCCAGGTTGTAGTGTAAAACGGCCTTTTCGGGTTGAATGATGAGGGCCGCTTGAAATGCCTGTTCTGCTTCACGCCATTTCCCTTCCGAGACCAAACGATTTGCTTCTTTGGTTTTTTCAGAAATTTCCTGCTGATCAAGCAGTTTAAAGAGGGCTTCTGTGGCCGGACGGACTTCGGGTGTTTCTTCGTTTCGATCCAGGGTTAAGATGGTTTCATAATGTTCGATGGCGTCGGAGGTTTTTCCTGTCAGTTCGTACAATCTTCCGAGCGCGAAATGTGCGGCAAGATATGTCGGATCGATCGTAACCGCTTCCTGAAGCGCAAGCTCCGATTGTTTTCGGTTGCCGGCCAGCGAAGCGATATTTCCGAGAAGATAGCGTATTTTTTTTCCCGCAGGGAGCAGATTTGCCGCTTCCCGGTAAAGCAGAACCGCAGCTTTATGATCTTCGGATTTTAAGTGTTCTGCTGCTTTTTTCAAAAGCGCCTGAATCTTTGTTGCTGTTTCGATATCATGACCGATTTCGTTGAGCCTGTTTTTGGCCTCAAGGGCTTCTTTTGAATCTTTGTGGCCTGCTTCAATGACTTTTTGATACGCAGGCACCGCTTCGTTCATCTTGCCTTGTGACTCAGCAATTTGGGCAAAGTGCAGCCACATTTGAGGATTGCTTTTTTTGGAAAGACCGATGGCGATTTTAAAGGCTTCTTTCGCTTCTGCTAAGATGCCGAGCTGTTTTAAAACGAGGCCCAAGCCATAGTATCCTCCCCAATATTGCGGTGACAGTTTAATGAGTTCCTGAAAGTTTGCAACGGCCTGTTTTTCCCGATTTGTGCGGCTGTAGATGAGTCCGAGAAATTGCCGGGGACGAATGAGTGTGGCGTCTTGTTCAAGCATTTTAAGGAAGAGGACTTCGGCTTCTTTATCCTGACCCTTTTGATAATACTCACTTGCTTTGGCAAATGTTTTTTCAAGATCGACATCTGTCTTTGAAAAAACAGGTGAGGGAAAAGAGAAAAACAGGAGACAAGATGAAAATAGAAAAAATGAAAGCCGTTTCAAAATCATTGCAGAGAACCCGGTTCGGAAGAAAGAAAGAGGAGGAGCCAAAGCAGCGCATTTAGATTTTCGGCAATAAATAATCGAAGTATTGTAAGCATTCATATTCCTAATGATTTATATTGCAGGAATAATTGTAACACTAAATGATGATGCCGATTTTCCTGAAAAACTTGCTTAGGATTGAATTTTGAAAATCTGAAGGAAGCTTAATTAGAAATTGCATGTGATATTGAAGCGGAGAAGGGGGTTTCCCTGCTTCAGAAAAAAGCCTGAGTTAAAAAATGCTTGCCGGGTTTTCCCCGGCAAGCATAAAAAAACCAAGATAAAACATTGGTTCGTTGTTTGATTATGACAATCTATGGAAATGCAAACCCGTTGAACTCCGGGCCGAAGTCCGGGCCGTTGATCCCCGTATTGAGACCGGGAGTGACAAACTGCCCGACATCCGGAAAGCCAATCCCCGGAGTTGAGCCAAGACCCGCATTATTAATACTGGCCGGAAAGTTAAAGGTACCGTCCAGATTCAATGCACCAAAACCGTCTGCCGGTCCTTGATTGATTCGTGTTCGAGAAACCAAGCCGATATCAGCAAAAGGAACTTGCTGAGAAAGGTTTGGAAAAGTGGTACTGAATGCAACCAAGGTTAATGCTCCTCCGGCCATGGCCGTATCCGGAATAATGTTTCCCGCACCGATCGTGGCATCTCTTTGTTGAAAGTCCATGAGACTACCGCCCCCTAAGTCGATGCTGTGATCAATGAATTGATCAATGGTGGCGCTTGATCCGCCTGAGACGGCAGGACTCAATGTAAATGCGAGAAAGCCGTCGGGCATTCCCGCAGTCGCACCGCCATCACCTATATTGATATTGGTATTGATATCACCTACGAGCTGATTTGCGCCCGTACCGCCAAATCCTCCCGGTGCGGTTTGAGAAGGATCTTGATTGTCAAAGGCCCCGTTTAAGATAATACAACCGTCCGACAAGCCATTGGTCGCCCCACAGGCAAAATTGGGTTGAGCAAAAGATGACACGGTTCCTGTCGGGCTGTCTGTAAAAGAACCGGGTAATTGATTGACTCTGACAAAGGCGGTACTTGTGCCGTTTCCGGCAGGCGTACAGGTCCTTGCATCGACGG
>JALUVJ010000075.1 GCA_027020665.1 Nitrospira sp. | reverse complement strand
TGCGACACTGGATTGCATGATCGTCTGCAAATCCGATTCACTCAGGACAACACCAAACTGTGTTGAACCAATGGTTGTACTGGTTGTATCGGTATTGATATTTTGGGCAAAAATCATTTCGGGGATAAATAAAACGCCCAGAATGCCGATAATGGGTAATAGATGTAATTTTTTCATACATCCTCCCTTCTTCTCAAGTTCATGCATAAATCTATTTAAAAAACCTCTTGCGGGGGGATTTCCCCCCGCAAGAGGGGTAAAAACCCGGAAAGATCACGGAAAGGCAAATCCGTTAAATTCCGGTCCGAACCCTGATCCGGCAGCGGGATTAATTCCCGTGTTGAGACCCGGTGTGACAAATGTACCCTGGAGCGGAAAATCTGCGCCAGCGCCTTGTCCCGGAAAGTTCACTGATACATCAAGGTTAAGACCGCCGAAACCGTCGGCGTTTCCCTGATTCAGTATGGTCCGGCTCACCATGCCTGTTGCTGGAATGGGTGTCGTAAGACCCAGCGAAGGAATATCAAGGGCTGTGAAAGCCACCAAGGTTAGTGCCGGATCGTCGATTGTGCCAATCGGCGCACCGCCCGTGGTTGCATCACGTTGCTGGAAGACCATCATGCTTCCACCCCCAAGATCAATGCTGTGATCGATGAATTGATCGATGGTTGCCTCGCCTGTTGCCGGATTAAGTGTGAAATTCAAAAAACCGTCCGGCATACCGACAGTGGTACCGCCGTCTCCCACAGTAATGCTGGTATCGATATTTCCAACCAGTTGACGCCCCGTAAAGTTAGGCGCCGTCTGCGCTTGATCGCCTGGGGGAGCCCCCACAACGGATAAATTCAAGGCGCAATTGAGAGACGATGCCGTCGGCCCGCAAGCGAAGTTGGGCAGTGAGGACACCGCTCCGGTCGGGCTGTCCGTAAACGAACCCGGCAAGGCATCAACACGAACAAAGGCGGTACTTGTGCCGTTTCCGGCAGGCGTACAGGTCCTTGCATCGACGGGTCCGGCACAGGTCAGCGCGACACTCGACTGCATGATCGTCTGCAAATCAAGCTCGTTAAGAACAACCCCGAATTGCGTCGAGCCGACAGTCGTGCTTGTCGTGTCGGTATTGATATTTTGAGCGAAAGCCGTGCCGGCTAAAAGCACAGCTCCCAAAATACCCAGGGTGAATAAACGATGTATTTTCATACATCCTCCTTTCATTGAAGTTTTATTGCATTTTTTGTTGCGGTGTTGCGTGGTGCACCCCTCTTCCGCTTAAACTTCCGTCACGGAAGAAGCTTTTATAATTTTTATTATTTTTCATCATCATCGTTACTTTATTATCGTTACTTTTCATGGATGAAGGTTTGTCCCGCTAAATCCATTGACTTCGTCAAATTGTACCGTTCCTTCGGTTGTGACGCCATCCACGATTTGGGTGAAGACGCCTGTTGCGGCCCCAACCAGATTTCCGTCCGGATCGGTCAGGGATTGAATTGAAAAAAGAATAGAAAATTCCTGATCACCGCCTGCGAAGTTGCCTTCAGGGGTAATTTGATTGATATTTTGGGTGATGGTATTGTTGCTTCCACCACCGGAAGCAGGTGTGGATGAAAAGGTGTTTGAGCTATTGATAAAGGTGCCAAGGGAAAAAGGAGTGGCAATGGAAAGCGGAAAGTCGCTGCTGCCTGCAGGGGCGCCGACACCAAATTGATTGTCGGCCGGGAGCCCTTTTGCAATGGCTTCCGGCAGCAGGGTTTCGTCGACATCTCCTCTGAAAATAGGGGCAGAGGTGTCAGGGAAGGGGTCTGTCGCACTTTGAACTGCTGAACAAGCCGGACAACCTAGAACATCATTATCCACGAGATCGTTAGAGGTTGAAGTTGTTGTCAGGGTATTTATATTCTGGGCGGTAACAAGAGCGGGAAATAGGAGGAAATTAAGTAAAATAAAAACAAATTTAAAAAAACTTCGTCCGTCCATAATTGTCTCCTCCCGTAGACAACAATCTGGAAATCAGAATAGTAAGTAGATAAGTTTTTAGCAAGAAAGGTAAGTTCTTGTCAAGCAATCTGCATGTGATTTGTTTGGAATGATCTCTGAATGCCCATAGGAATTACATGCCTTTTTATCTGAGGTGAAGCAATAAGCAGGGTGATGATTTTTAGGCTTTTTTAGTCAGTTTTTATGTAGAACGTTATAAAATATAGCATTATCTTAGTGAAATCAATCTCAACCTATCTGGAAATGTGACTTCTTTTTGGAAGTGATATTTATGCGATCAAGGGGTTTTCAGGACATTTATTGCAAAATAGTAATGTTTTTTATATTTTAGTATTACGGCTCAAAAATAGAATTGCAGGGCAAACATGACTTCAAAGCCATCCAGTTCGAGTGGAAGTGCTCTTTCGTTTAGGCGGAGTTCGTTATTCGGGTCGATGGAGACGACGTCGGCAATCGTAACGCGATCCCCCGTTTGAGGCCGTGGTTCGAGGTCGGTATTGGCTTGCGGTACGGGAGGGCTTGAAAAGCCTGAGGGGAAAAAGCGATTGACTTTCATGCTGTTTACCCGTCCGAAAATATAAGCTGCGCGTACTGATAAACCGATCCATTCGTTGATGGCATAGTTTCCCCCTAGGCCCCAACGACTTGTCATTCCCCAGCCGTTTGCTTCCAGCGAACTGACAACGGGGAAGCCGTCTCCGTTTTCCTCCGGGACTTTTAAAAGAGTATCGATTGTCATTTGAGCATAAGAAAGGCCGATCAATCCGATATCGAGAAAAAGCCGGCTCTTTGGTGTCGGACGGTAGAAAGCGTAACGCCATCCGAACCAAAGTTGCATAATGGAAAGATCGTAGCGACTGCTTCTGGGCACGTTTTCAGGGTTATCGAGAGGACCTGCTGTGATCTGGGGTGCAAGGTCGTTTGCGATTTGCACGGCGTTCCAAATATTTAAGGTGGCAATCAGTGCGTGTTTGGAAGTGATGCTTCGCCTTGCTTCGAACCCAAAAGCGTTTTCAGTGTCTTTTTTAAAGGCGGGAACTTGTATGTTTCGAACTTCTACCGGGAAGGCGCCGTTCGGACTCAGTTGAAAATTAGGGTCTTGAAGAATCGCAGCACTGGGGTTTTGAATGACGCGATTCAATGTGCGAAGAGAGGGCCTGTAGAATCCTGTTGTGAGGCTGAAGGCCCAGTTCCTTTGTTTTGCTTCTGTGACAGGCGTCGAGGCGAAAAAAAAGATAATACACGCATAGAGGAGAAGATGGACTGATCTTCTTGAAACAGGTATTTTCGATGTCCTGTACTTAAAGAACAACATATTATGAATGCCCCTGCCCAAGCTTTTGGAAAATGGAAGCGCGTCATTGGGTTTTATGACAATTTCCCGGAATGAGAGACGGACTTTGTTTGTGTGCAGTGTTCCATAAAAAGCACTTACGGCTATTGTGAATTCTACAATTCACGCCGGATAAGGTCAAACTGAGATAGATACTCCTCAATTTCGTCATTTTTGCGGTGCTGACAGAGGTTTCGTGCAAAGGAAGGTTTCCTCTGCGATCTTGACTCCCCAAATCGATTTCAGTACGATGAGCCCCTCATGAAGCAGGGCTGGCAGACATTAGAAGTGTTTTTGGAAAATTGCAAAAGTCTGCCAATTTCACCGATGCTTCGCTTGCTGCTTGCTTCGGATGGGTCAACAACCCGAAGTTTTAACAGCCTGTTTTTATTGCCGGTCAGACTGGAACTTGTCAGTCAGTATGAAATGGCGGTTGATGGCCTCCAGTCTTCTCGGCTCGGTGTGTCAAGGGGGGAAAAGGCGATTGAACGTGCCGTGTGGCTTAAAGTTGTCGAGCGGGACAAGCCGGAGCGAAAATTGTTATACGCAGTTTCAACGATTCCGATTTCACATTGTAAGCCGGATCTTTATCAAGAATTGCAAATCGCACAAAAACCGCTGGGACAAATCATTGAGGAGCGGGGACTTGCGACGCACCGAGATTGTTTTAAGGTGGCCTGCCTTCCTTTCCCTCAAGTCGCCCGAGGGCTTGCATTAAAAGAGGATACTTTGTTTTGGGCAAGACGCTATCGACTTTCAATTTCCGAAGAGATTTCAGTTTTGATCCGAGAGGTTTTTTCACCCGGGCTGTCCTTGTCTTCATCCTGAGTCCGGCCCTTTTTGCCTGTATATCGACACCGCAGCTTCAAAAAAACATCAGATCGTTGTCAGGCACCTCATCAGCCGAGCCCCCGCTTGCTGAAACATCTGCGTTGCGCACAAAAACAGAGATTGATGATGAAACAATGATATGGATCCCGCCCGGACCCTTCCTGATGGGGACGGATGCCGTGGACGCGGAAAACCAAGGCGTCAAACTGGGTTTTCCGCAGCCCTGGTATGAAGACGAGCGACCGCGTCACCGCATTGAACTTCAGGGTTTTTACATCGATCGCCATGAAGTAACCCAGGGCGAATACCTGGTTTTTATCCGGACGACGGGCCATCGTCCGCCGGCGCATTGGCGCAACGGGGAATACAAAGTCGGCACAAAAGACCACCCCGTGACCTTTGTGGATTGGTACGACGCCAATGACTATTGCCGCTGGTTGAAAAAAAAACTGCCCAGCGAAGCCGAATGGGAAAAGGCGGCGCGCGGCAGCGATGGACGCCTGTATCCCTGGGGCGACGTTTTTGATATCAACCGTGCGCATCTTTCTCCGGCTTCCGATGTGGTCCTGCAGCTCTCTCCCGTAGGCGCTTACCCAGAAGGGGCCAGCCCCTACGGCGTCATGGATCTGGTCGGCAATGTGTGGGAGTGGACGGATTCCTGGTATCTGGCTTATCCGGGCAGTGCGCTCAGAAAACCGGCGTTCGGCATGAAACACCGGGTTGTGCGCGGCTTGTCTGTTCATACTTTGGGTCATTATCCGGACGGCGCTTATAGCAAAGTCCTCGAAGTTTACGCCCGTGCCGGGACGCGCGCTTACGACCCGCCTTCCGAGAGATTGGGAGACTTAGGGTTTCGCTGTGTCAAACGAGGCGCGGGGCCTTGAGTTTTCTTTGGAAAAAACGGGAAGCTGTTGCGGACCTGATTCGTCTCGACAAGCAGTACGGCACACTCCTCCTGCTGTTTCCCACGCTGTGGTCCTTGATTATCGCCTCAGAAGGACAGCCTTCATTGAAGCACCTCATTCTATTTAGCTTGGGGGCTTTTTTGATGCGTAGCGCGGGCTGTGTGATGAACGACATGGCGGATCATAAATTTGACGCGCAGGTGGAACGCACGAAGGCACGTCCTTTGGCGGCGAAGCAGCTCAGTCTGTGGGAGGCGCTTATTGTGCTTGCAATTTTGCTGACATGTTCCCTGATTGTCGTCCTGCTTTTGAATCGATTCACTTTGTGGCTCAGTTTGGCCGCACTCTTTTTTGCCTTGATTTATCCCTTTGCCAAGCGGGTGACCTATCTTCCGCAGCTTGTCTTGGGCATCGCGTTTGGTTGGGGGGTCATTCTGGCTTGGGCCGCAGTGCGCAACAGCCTTTCTTTAACCCCCTTTTTAATCCTTTTGGCCAACCTCTGCTGGGCGACGGGTTACGACACGATCTACGCGTTGATGGACCGGGAAGACGATGTCAAAATTGGTGTCAAATCAACAGCCGTTTTGTTCGGTGCGGGAAGTTGGCTGGCAGTCGGCGGGTTTTACGGCCTGCTTGTTTTCTTTTTGACTTTGCTTGGAAGGATGAACCAGATGGCACTTGCATATTATCTTGCCCTCCTTGTTACCGCGATTTTCTTGCTTTTTCAAACCATAAAGATTAGAAAAGTCCTTCAAAGACCCGCGCTCTTTTCTCTTTTCAGGTCTAATGTCTGGGTGGGGGTGTTGATTTTAGTGGGTTTGTTATTGAATTACCATGTGGGAAACGCATAGAAACAGATGCATCACTTGATTAATCAAAACCTCCAAAAAACAAACAGGAGTTCTGATGCCGTATAACGATTTACGCCAGTTTATGACATTTTTAGAAAGCAAGGGACAGCTTGTTCGTATCAAACAAGAAGTCGATCCCCATTTGGAAATGACGGAAATCTATGATCGACTTATTAAAAAAGGGGGGCCGGCGGTGCTTTTTGAAAACCCGAAAGGCGCGAATATTCCCGTATTGCTCAATCTCTACGGTACCGTCGAACGCGTGGCCTTAGGTTTGGATACGGACGAAAAAGGGCTTTTGGAAATCGGCGAGTTCCTTGCTTTTCTTCAGCATCCTGAGCCACCGAAAGGTTTTGTGGATGCCGTGAAACATCTCCCGTTTTATGCCCGAATTCTCCATCTTTCCCCCAAAAAAACACGCACGGCACCCTGTCAGGAAGTGGTGTTGACCGGCGATGACATTGATCTCGATATGCTGCCCATTCAACACTGCTGGCCGGACGACGCGGCACCCTTGATTACCTGGCCGCTTGTCGTAACGGCCCCGCCGCCCGGTAAAGCAGGCAAGCCCAATATCGGCATTTACCGGATGCAAAAAATCGGCAAAAAAAGCACGATCATGCGCTGGCTCAGCCATCGCGGCGGCGCACAGCACTATCGCGAGTGGATGGCGGAAGACAAGCCCATGCCGGTCGCCGCGGCTTTAGGCTGCGATCCGGCAATGACGATTGCGGCCGTGACCCCCGTACCGGAACAGATCGGGGAATTCCATTTTGCCGGGCTCTTGCGGAAAAAACAGCTTGAATTGGTGAAATGCAAGATGTCTGACCTTGAAGTGCCCGCGACCGCTGAAATCATCATCGAAGGAGAGATTTACCCCGGAGAAATGGCGGACGAAGGGCCGCACGGCGACCACACGGGTTTTTATAATTCAGTCGAACCCTTTCCTGTTTTCCGCGTGACCTGTATGACCCATCGCCAAAACCCGATTTACCTTTCGACCACGACCGGGCGGCCACCGCGGGAAGACGCCGTTATCGGGCTGGCCCTCAACCGGATTTTCTTGCCCATGTTGCGACAGCATTTCCCTGAGATCGTTGATTTTCATCTTCCGATGGAAGCTTGTTCCTACCGTATTGCGGTGATTTCGATGAAAAAACAATACCCGGGACATGCCCGGCGGATCATGATGGGGATCTGGGGTTTTCTTAAGCAATTCCTCTATGTTAAATTTATTATCGTCGTTGATCCCGAAATCGATATCAGAAAGTGGGACGATGTGATTTGGGCGATCTCAACACAGGTTGATCCGGCGAGAGACACCTTTATTTTGGAATCAACGCCGATTGACTACTTGGATTTTGCGTCGCCGAAACCCCGGCTAGGCTCGAAAATGGGCATCGACGCGACCGCGAAAATCCCCCCGGAAACCCATCGGGAGTGGGGAAAGGGCATGACGATGGACCCTGATGTGGTTAAAAAAATTGATGAAATGTGGAATGAACTGGGATTAGAATAATGCGCACGACAAGTACCATTGTTTTTATTGTCATTGTTTCGATTTTTTCTTTCCTTTCGTTTTCAACGAGTGCCCCGCTTACAAGCCCTTCGATCCCCTCTCGTTCGATAGAAGTTAGAAAAGCACTTGAAGGGAAATGCTTGCATTGCCACGGCGGCAGAGCCTTGCGGCAGGATGTGTCTCAGCCGGAATGCCAGGAATGCCACGGCGTGCCATCGGTGCCGAGTGAGCCCCTTTTAATTGATGTTTCAGAACCCCAAAGCATCATCGAACAACAACTGATTCACATTCCCGCAGGTTCTTATGTAATGGGCAGTCCGGGCCGTCCTGCGGCCGAGGGACGGGGCAATGCCGATGAAGGGCCGCCGCACGAAGTCTTTGTTGAAGATTTTTATATTGATCTGTATGAAACAACAAATGCACACTACCAGGAATATCTGGAAGCCACCGGGGCAAAACCGCCGTTGCTTTGGCGCGGCGGCGTTTTTCCTGAAGCGATTGCGAATCATCCCGTTGTGTATGTGAGTTGGTTTGACGCCCGTGCTTTTTGTGGATGGGCGGGCAAACGCCTGCCGACCGAAGCAGAATGGGAAAAGGCCGCACGAGGCGATGATCGCCGAAATTTCCCCTGGGGTGTTCAATTTGACAATAAAAAGGCCAATACGCCGCAATACTGGCTGGCGCAAGGCGTGGAAGTTTACAAAGGCAGCACGATGCCTGTGGGCAGTTTTGAATCAGGCAAAAGCCCCTACGGTCTTTATGACATGGCGGGCAATGTCTACGAATGGGTTGAGGATTGGTACATGCCCTATCCCGGCAATCAAATTCCGAATGTACATTACGGAAAAAGAAACAAAGTCCTGCGCGGGGGATCGTGGTACGACTGCATGTCTTACGGCTGCGGCCTCTCCGCACCGGTTTACAACCGGAGCCGTTTTACCCCGGAAATCAAAAACAAAGGGTTTGGTTTTCGCTGCGCGAGTGATACGGCGAATCCGGTAAAAAAGCAAAAAAATCAAAACAAACAAGAGATTTCTTAAAGTTTTTCTTTTAAAAATATCGATCGCTTTTTGAGGGAAATACGGGGAGAGCAAAACATAGGGGTCAGGTCTACGTATTTGATATATTCGGATCCTTATTTACCGCCCAATTAATCTGCGACAGATATCGCTGCGACCCCCAAGGTCTTTTGTTCCTGCAAATATTTCATTAATCTCCTCTGAGGTGGTAGGGTTTCAGTGGACACTTACTTAAGAATGAATTATTTTCATTCAGGAGGTGTTCAATGGGGAAAAACAGAGGGTGTTCAAAATTTTGTGTCAGTAAACCAAAGCTGATAGATTCAGCGTTTTAAAAAGGAGGACTGACATGAAAAAAGAAGACACGGCGTT
>JALUVJ010000074.1 GCA_027020665.1 Nitrospira sp. | reverse complement strand
TTCCATTCTCTTTCACTGTCCCCGAAAATGTAATATCTGTCCCATTCACTGTCCCGACCGAAACGACCGGAGGCATTGAAACCGTCATCGACTCTCCTGGCCCCATCGTTCCAAGCACCCAAGTCGCAACTTCCGCAGGAGCACAGAAAACCGCCGAATCAACCGTGTTTGGACAATCGCCTCCACCCGTGAGCGTTCCCTCAAATAGCGAATCCACCCCGGACGGCATCAGTGCCTCAAGCGTCACATTCGTTTCCGTCGACGACCCATTATTGCTCACCGTATATTCCACAAGCACTGACTCTCCCGGCCGCACCGGATCGGGATTGGCCGTGATCGACAGATTCAAAGCCGCCATCGCCTGTGTTGTCAAACTCACAAGAAATATCGCCATCGCTAAACTAAAAAACCGCTGTTTGAAGTTCATGGTACCGTTTCTCCCTTATTTTGAATTGAATGAAAAACCGGACAGATCGTTTCTGTTTGCAAGTCCCGACACGTCGCTATCACGCTGATACGAAGACTCAAAAAAATTTTAAATGAAATAATGCGAAGGCCTCGAAACCTAAAAAGTTTCAAGAATCCTAGCACAGAATACAAGCACTTTAAGCCTACGTATTTCCGTAGGCTTAGCACATATTCTGTCTCTACTAAGGCTGAATCCACCCCTTTTGCACGGCTTTCACCACAGCAACAACGCGGGAGTTTGTATCCAGTTTTTTGAAAATATTTCTGAGGTGAAACTCAGCACCATGCTCTGAGATGGAAAGAATCTTGCCGATCTCCCAATTGCTCTTTCCCCGGCTGCACCAAAGCAGCACCTCGGATTCTCGCTTCGTCAAACACATTGTTTATGCCCGATATCAAACCACTGACCATACTCAAACGGCGACACAGCAGCATCTTTGTTGGATTTTGAGGTACTTTTATACGGAATAATGAGGGCTGTCAATCCCCTCAAATGGGGGGTATGGCATGAAAATCCTGTTACTGACGCACTCTCAAAAAGAGATATGAGCCGAGCATTAATAGGAGGATATTCGCACTCCAAGCGGGAAGCCAGGGGGGGAAAACCTGCAAACGTCCGAGTGAAAGCGTCATTGAAAAAACAAGCCGATAAAAGTGTGCCGCACCCAGGCCGAAGACAATACCCCAGGCAATGCCGGCGCTGCGACTGCCTTTGAGCGCAAAAGGGGACGCCGAGCAGCAGAAAGGCAAAATCAGCGGCGGATTTCGGGGCGAGGCCGTAGCGTTTAAAACGGAAACCCGCCCAGTGCGTCGTTCGGCTCCCATCGGCAACTGAAGGCCCCTCGACGATACGTTGCGGAGTTCGCGGCGGGTCGATTGAAATCGACGCGATCCGATGCCGATACGCTGAAAAACCTTGCCTGTCATTTCGAAGAAACGAAGTGACTGAGCCATCTTAGATTTCTCGCGATGCTTCGAAACGGCAGGGCCGGATTTCTCCCTTCGCTCGAAATGACAAGTCGCAGCGATAACGCCAACCTTATCTTCGCCGGAAGGCGAGGGGCTTCAAGCATCCCCGATCGAGACACTCAACGGCGGATTGGCGACAAGGGCATCAAACGCCGGTTTTTTGGCCGGGTTCATCTCATTCAGAATATCCCATTCAATAATGAATCGCCGTGATAAATTTCAAATTCCGAGTCTTTTACACCGTGCAGCAGCATGTTCATGCGCGCCGGGTTGTAGGTGGTGATATTTTCAATTTGCTTCTAACAGGTCAGGAAAACCATATTGTTATTGCCCATTTTTTATGATAAAGTCCGACCGTAAAGCGCCTGTAGCTCAATTGGATAGAGCGCCGGCCTCCGAAGCCGGAGGTTAGGGGTTCAATTCCCTTCAGGCGCATTTTCAGCTTTCATAATCTTCCGTTTTAATGGGTCGTTAGCTCAGTTGGTAGAGCAGCTGACTCTTAATCAGCGGGCCGTAGGTTCGATCCCTACACGACCCACCGCTTTTTATTTTAATATCAATAAGTTATAAAAGCACCTCATCTCCTTTTATCCGACGGACTTAAGGGAAGAGCAGCGGTTCAACAAACCGCAACGGGGTGTTTAATGAACACTTTCATTCAATCGCTGATTTGGAGGGAAGCTGACCGCAGTCAAAGATTTTACCCCTGCGTCCCTAAGGCGTGGTACAGACGATGGCTTCTTTGCAATCGGTAAAGTTTTGTTCAATACTGCCGTCATTTCCAACATCGATATCCAAGCCGCCTTCGGGGGTCGCGGTGACGGCAGTAACCTCTGCGGAGCTTGTATTGGTCAAGAGTTGTTTGCCCTGCACAGCGCAAGAAGCGCCGTTTGCCACAAAAAAAGGCGTTTCGGTGCTGATGGTATGGGTGGCATCCACACAGAAATTCGGAGAGGTCACCGTCATGGTGCCGCTCAGGCTGTGTTCAAACCCTTTTGTGGGAATGCCGTTCATGTTGCGCGTGCTCGGGGTCATAACAAGCTGCACATCTGTAAAAACGGACGTGATGCTCCGCGAGGCATCGTTGTAGTCGGTGAAAGCGTCTGTCCCGTTGATCGTAACGCTTACGGGGCCGTTCGCGCAGTCTTCTTCGGTTTCCGTAATCGTGATGACAAGATCGGTCAGCGCAAATGCTTCGTTCACTTCATCAAAACCATCGCCATCGGCATCCCGACGGTCAATACCCGAAAGGTTGAAGGTCCCGGCGACATTCTCAAAGACGCTGCCTCTGAAACAATTGCCGGGGGCCACATCCAGCAACACCGTTCCGTTTCGCGAAGACGTTTCGGTGGACGTGCCGATTCTACGGCCGTTCTGATTATCCATCATTGCAAAGCTGTTGCTCAGGGTGTAGTTCGTATATGCGAATTCATAATGGGTCAGAATGCCGTCCGCATTATATTTTGGTCCTGCCGAAAAACTTCCG
The DNA here is from genome assembly GCA_027020665.1 of Nitrospira sp. GTDB lineage: Bacteria > Nitrospirota > Nitrospiria > SBBL01 > JAADHI01 > JAADHI01. Next base: position 45,548 of record JALUVJ010000074.1, on the reverse strand, counting down.
CTTGCACTGGAGCCGCCCCCTGCTCCGAAACCGGAACAATTCAATGAAATCTGAAAAGAATCATCACTGCCGTCATTCGGCGTATTGTTATCATCTGTGAATCCGCTGCCGCAAGATTGCTGAAAGGGGATCGGCGTCACAGTCTGAAAAATTGTGACGGCATTGCCGCCTGCTGCGGCTTTGAATTGCCGCACTGCTTCAAAAATTTCGGCAATATCACTCCTATCGGGCGAATTCCCTTTAAAACGGGACTCAATGACCACGGATTCGGAACCTTCGGAAACAGGTAAGACGGCGGGCAATGCCTGCCGAATGCTTACGCCTTGTGTGCCAAGATTTAAGGCCTTTACCACTGTCTTATTCGCCGATTTGCTCAACACACTCGGAGAGAAGGTCGGCGGAGAAGAAGCCCCGCGGCCATCGTTTCCGCCGCCGCAAGCCGAAAAAAGCAAGGGACTCAAAACAAATACCGTAAAAAACAAGGTTTGACGACTCATTATCAAAAACCTCTCCATCGTCACGATGATGCGCCCGGAATCTGTACCACGATTCTCATTCGCATACAATATTTCGCGCAGTGAATAGTAATTATACCCTATTTTTTGTAATTTGGGATGATTTATTTTCTTCCAAAAGAAGAAGGGCTCGCCCACGTCTTCTTTTGGGGGCTTTGTTTCACAGAATGCATCAGCACGACCGGCTTCCTCTTCATCTTAAGAATCCGGCAACAAAAAGAATATTGATACCCCATCCGGTTTTTCGAGCAATTCGCCAAGGGCGCGGTTTACAGACATCCCGCTGAGGCCACTTGCCTTGACGATTTTCAAAGACCTGTGATACCTTTGATTTATCATACTTTTTAGCCGAGTGTCCGCATGATTTCAAAAAAGTCTGCGCGCTTTTTCAGGCCCTTTACAGGGGGCTTTGCTTGCAAACGGGGGGGATGTTTTTTTATGCGACCGCAGGAAGACGGGTCTCAATCAAAACCCGTACCCCTTCCCTTTTTGCATACAATTTCCCATCGGGTTTTTGTAAAAACCCTGATAATTGAGCCGTTATTAGAGGGGCATCACAGCACAATGCAATCTCCATCGGTACGCTATGGCGCTTGAAGGCACACTCAAAGATTTTTCCCCGTTTGACATCATGGAGCTCATTGATTTCAAACGGAAAACGGGGCTGCTTTTTGTCACCTCCCCGGAAGGAGAAACCATTACGCTCGGCTTCGAAAAGAAGGGCCTTGTTCTCGCACAATCTTCCGCAAAAAAAAACGACATGCAGCTCGGCAACATCCTGGTTCGCGCCGGTAAAATCACCGAAGCCGAGCGTGACCGGGCCCTGGAGATGCAAAAAGGAACCCTCGACCGCTTGGGCTTTATCTTCGCCCGTGAAAAATATTGCACGGAAAAAGACATCTGCGAAAGCCTGCACATCCAAATTAAGCGCGTATTTTTTACCCTGCTGCGTTGGAACGAAGGGATCTATATTTTTGAGCCCCGTGAGTCGATCGACTACTTTCATGAGTTTGTCAAGCCGGTCTTTGTACAGCCTTTAAGCGTAAAAGGGCTGATGATGGAAGGCGCGGTCATGGTTGACGAATGGCCGATGGTGGAAAAAGTCGTAAAGTCGCTGGACATGGTTTTTCGGCAGGTTCCGCTTGAACGGGAAATCAAGACAATCACGGAAGAGGATGCCTTTGATTTTGAGGGCGGAAATGCAAAAGACGAAAAAACGATTCGCATCACGCCGGATGAAAAAACCATTTACGATCTCATTGACGGTCGGCACTCTGTTGCGGATATTATCGATCAGACCCTTTTTTCAGAGTTTACCTGCTGTAAGACTGTTTTTGAACTCGTGAAAAAGGATTTGATTGAGGAAGACGCGGCAGGTTCGGCGGATATGATCGCTCCCACACAAGAAACCGCTTCTTCAGAAGAAAATTTATCCGATGAAATCCTCCGAGAAAGTTGGGAAGCGGCGCGGGTTTTGGTGCAGCGAGCCCTGCCGGAAGCCCTTGTTTTGGAAATCGCGATTTCCAAAACAAGGGCTTCTCTCTTGCAGGGAGAGACAGACCCCGCGCAGTGGCCCGAATTGATTTTAGCACTCTATCAGGAAGCCATGCCCCTTGCAAAAGACAGCAACATCGGGGTTTTTGAATACATCTCCGGCGAGGTCGGTGTGGCGCTTTTTTGGGATCAGCACAGTGATTACATGCTTGTCGTGATCTCGTCGCTCGGTGGCAGCAGTGGTGCTTCACGCTTTCGGGCGCATGTGGCGACCGTGACGCGCTGTATCTTGGTTTAAATTAAGGATCTCAATGAGCCGGATGAATGAGGCATGTAAAAAAGTGCTCGACAGTGTCGCGGATGCGATTGCCTGCGGGGTTCTTGATTTGGAACACCGGAACACCCTTGAGGTTGCACACATCCCTCAGTTTTCAAACGAACAGCAGGAAGTCACCAGTCAGGCCATCATGAATCTCTTTCAGGGAACAAACGCAAGGCAATTGGCCCATCAGGTTCACGCACAACTTGGAAAACAGGACACGGAAGAAAAGGATTTCAACGAAATTCAGATGGCGTTTCAAAAGCATTTTTATTTTTCGAAGGCCGTCAAATCCGGAAAAGCCGCCGTTTTACTCATCACCAAAGAAACCACCAACATCGGCATGGCCTGGGTTCAACTCAAATCCATTATTCCCGTCGTTGAACCGCTTATTCCTTAATCAGAGCTTCCCCAAATTAAAAAAAAGGGCCCGCATGAAAATCCATGCGAGCCCGAAAATTAAAGCCGTACGCAGCGTCACGCGCTAATAACAGCGCGAATAACCGCAATAGTGACACTTTTCGCAACCTTCGCCAAAGATCAGTTCACAGCCGCACTCCGGACAGGGGAAGACCATTTTTTGCGTTTCCAAAACGGGGTTTTCTTCCAGAGCCGCGGCGGTCGCGCCTTCTTCGGGATAGCGTTCCTCCGAAACCTTTGTTTCCAGGGATTGATTGAATATTTTTGCAATCGCGTCCGAACAGGAGAGCACTTTGTCCGGCCCCAGGCCATAAGGCTTGTTGCAACGAATCCCGATCAACTGCTTCACAATATCGCGCGGGGTCACACCCGCCCGCATGCACAGCGAAATCAATCGCCCGATGGCTTCATTGAACGAGCCTTCGCAGCCTCCGGCTTTCCCCATCGTGGCAAAGGCTTCAAAGGGTTTCCCGCTTTTTTGGTCCTGATTGACCGTCAAGTAGAGATCACCGCAGGAAGTCTGACGGCGGGTTGTCGTGCCCAACATGACATCCGGTCGGGGTCGCGGTGTGACGATCGGAAAATATTCTTTTTCAGCTTCTTGTGAAGCCGCTTTGCCCGCTTCGGTTTTTTCTCCTTTTTTGGATTTGCCCACATTCATGACCTGATCCGGGCGGCAGCCGTCCCGATACACGGTAATGCCTTTACAGCCCAGTCGATAAGCCAGCAAATAGGCGTCCTTAATGCTCTCCGCTGCGGCATCCGTGGGCAAGTTAATCGTTTTGCTGACCGCAGAATCCGAAAAAGCTTGAAACGCAGCCTGCATACGCACGTGCCATTCGGGAGAGATCTCGTGCGAAGTCACGAAGACATCCTGCCAATATTTCGGCACCTGCTTGAGCCCGCTGACCGAGCCTTTGTTGGCAATAATTTGATCCAAAAGATCTTCCGTGTAAAACCCTTCACGCTTTGCCACATCGATAAAATAATCGAGTGCATAGGGCAAGTGTTCGCCGTCCATCACGTTTTTATACCAAACGAGTGAAAACTCGGGTTCACATCCGCCGGAGGTCTCCGCAATCATGGAAATGGTGCCTGTCGGCGCAACCGTCGTCAGGTAAGAATTCCGCAGCCGTTTGCCTTGCGCCTGATGGCGCGAGCCTTCCCAATAATCATAGACGCCGCGTTCCTCCGCAAGACGTGCCGATTCGGCGGACGCCATCTTGTGAATGAACCCCATGACCGTTCTGGCCATTTCGACGCCATTTTCGGAATTGTAAGGAATTTCAAGTTTAAAGAGCATTCTGGCAAAACCCATCACACCCAAGCCGATTTTCCGGTTGGCACGTGTGATGTCCTCGATTTCTTTGATCGGATAGCGGTTCATGTCCAGCACGTTGTCCAGAAAATGCACGGAGGTGCGCACCGTTTCTTCGAGCGCCGCCCAATCAATCTGGTAGTGATCGTCCACCTTTTTAAGGTGCCGGTCGAGCGTAATGCTGCCTAAAGTACAGCTTTCATAAGGCAGCAGGGGTTGTTCGCCGCAGGGGTTCGTCGCCTCCATATCGGAAATATGCGGCGTGGGGTTGGTCCGGTTCGTTGCGTCAATGAAAAATAGTCCGGGCTCTCCGGTTTGCCAAGCCTGATCCGCAATTTTATCCATAACCGCTTTGGCGGAAACGGACCGGACCGGCTTTCCCGTTCTGGGGGAAACCAGGTCGTAGTTTTCACCTTGTTGGTAGGCCTCCATAAAGGCATCGGTGACGGCAACGGAAATATTGAAATTAGTGATTTCAGAGGTGTCCGACTTGCAGGAGACAAACTCCATAATATCGGGATGATCTACTCGCAGGATGCCCATGTTGGCGCCTCTGCGCGTTCCCCCCTGTTTGACGGCCTCCGTCGCGTGATTAAAGACTTTCATAAAGGAGATCGGCCCGGAGGCGACGCCGCCCGTGGATTTAACACGGTCGTTTTTCGGGCGCAGCCTGGAGAACGAAAACCCGGTACCGCCTCCCGATTTGTGAATAATCGCCGCCTGTTTCACGGTTTCAAAAATGGATTCCATCGAGTCGGAAACCGGCAGGACAAAACACGCCGAAAGCTGCTGCAAATCGCGACCGGCGTTCATCAACGTCGGGGAATTGGGCAAAAAACGAAAGCTCGTCATGAGATCATAAAATCGCTCTTCGGTCTCGGCCGCGTCGCAATCCGGATCGTAAAGCCGCTCGGCCTGGGCAATATTATTTGCAACACGCCGGAAAAGATCAGCAGGGCTTTCAACCACCTTCCCCTCCAAGTCTTTGACCAGGTAGCGTTTTTCCAGCACCCGAAGCGCATTCTGCGAAATACGGATTTCATCCGTATAGCCTGCTTCGAAATCCCCTTCCGTATTCATGGCTGTTTTTTGCACGTTTTCCCTGCCGTTCCGCTTGATCCCTTTCATGCATGCTCCCTTTTTTTATTAAATAAAATGATTGACGTTTCACTGATCGGCTCAGCGCTTCCTGAGGTCCATTTTGGCGAAAATACCCGCCGAATATGATTCATCTATAAAAGAATCTCAGAATTTTGTCAAGACGGAAAATACAACATATGGACAAATATGGAATATAAACAACATCATGTTGTGGAGTTTCTGGATATAAGCTGTGGAAAAGGTGTGTATGAACATGTTATTCGAGCCGGAAATAAAATAGTTTCGTCAGTCCGCCCTGCCGGTTCACCACTGCGATTGCGGTTTTAAAGGTTTCATTGACATGTCCCGTGGCCTTGAGTGTAAAAAACGTGCTGTCTTTGGTAAACCAGTGAATGCGGCCATCGGTTCTCATACGCTCTTTGATTTCTTCCGGCAAGACCTCGTCTTTGAAATCCTGGGCATTATTTTGTTCAAAAGGCCGGTTTTCAATCATCCGGCGGGCCTCTGTTTCATCAATGCCCTCGTCAAGGCTTTGCAAGACCAGGCTGTCCGCCGTATTGACATTCAGTTTCCCCTCACCGTAAACCGTCAGATACGGCGAGATGGTATTGTAGATTTCGTTGGTGATGCCTTGAATCATATGCAATTCCTGCAAGGTTTGCATTTTGCCGTTTCTTGCCGAATATGCCGGGTCACGGCTCCGGTAGGTGGGGCTTTCTGCGCCGTATGGCTGCGGCACGTCATCCGTATCAAGCCAATCCCCAATCGCATCCACCAAGTCCGGATTCACATCCAAAAGCGTAAAAAGCCGTTGAAGCTGCTGCTTTCGCGTTTGATCAACGATAAGTTTGGCATTGTTGGTGATGACCAGCGTGTTGACATTGATCTTGCGTTCCTCGTCTACAATAAATCCGCTTAAAAAACCGTCCCCCAAGGGATATTCCGGAATGGGAGATGCCCAAAGCTCCTCCAAACCGTCATGGCCGGGACTGATTTTGCTGTCTTCTTTTAAAAGGGCTTCCCCGGCGGAAATGCCGGAGCGGGCGAGGAACTCCGCCTTCAGGTCATCCCGGAAATTGCCCGCAGCACGCAAATCCGCGCGAATCTGATGATCGGCCTCAAAAATGATGACAACGAGCAGCACGACAATCAACAAACTCAGCAGCAGCGCAAAACCGTGTTCGTTTTGCAGGCGAGCGCCGGGAGAAATATTAGGAAGCAACCTTTTCATAAGAGAGGACCATGAAGGTGACATCCATCAAGTCCGGGTTTGAAAACCGTGTTTTCATGGAAAGCCGTTTAATGCGCAAACGGTTCGTGCTGTTTTCAAGGGCGGCGAGGAAAGGAATGATTTGGGCAAGCGTCACTCGTTCCACTTTTACTTCCACGGGGACTTCCCGGTATTGCGATTTGTGTTCCTGAGCGGCCAGGGGCCGGATAAATGCGATGTTTCCCTTGATTTTGTTTTTCGCCGCGTTTTCTTCAAGAAAGGAGAGCGGCGAAAACCGACTTTCTTCCGGAAGCTGTTTTTCAATCGCCCGAATTTCTTTCGAAACCTCTTGAAATTTCTGTTTTAAACGCAGCAGCTCTTGCAGGTCGCGCTCTTTCCGGGGAATGAGGCTGTCCAGTTGCGCCATGCGTTGCAAGGTGGGGTCAACAAGAGAAAAATACAAAATCAGGAAAAGGGCGATAATGCTTCCCCCGCCCAGCATCCATTTTTCCCGTGTCGAAAGACGAATCAAAAACTGATCAATCCGTCTTAAAAACCCGCTTTTTTCCATGACCGTTTTGTTTCCTTGCTCTTATGATTTCGTATCTTGCACGCGCATTTTAATGCGAAACCGCACATGGGCCTTGTTGGCCGCCACTTTGGCGTCACTCATTTCCACTTGTTTAAATTGATTGGCCGCAAGCAGACCGCTTCGAATCCGGTCCACCGACTCAAAAGAATCGGTCTGGGCCTGGATGCGGATGCTGCCGTTATCAATTACAAGATCAAACACATCGATTTTCACCGCTTCGGGAATGGCCTGTGTAATTTCCTGCAAAATCAACAAGGGACTTTTTTCACCCACACCCAAAAACGCTCCGGTCTGTTCCCGTTCCGTGATAGCCGTTTTTGTTTGTGAAACTTCATTGACCACATTTCGAATATCGGGGAATATCTCAGTAAAGGCCGTCCGGACTTCGTTTTTAAGTTGCAGATACCGGGTTTCTTTTTTTTGATAATGCAGGTAAAGATCCGCACCCATCAATGTCAGCAAAAACAAAACAATGAGGCCGAGACTCACAAAGCGGTGCCGCCGCTCGATTGTTTCTTTGCCAAAAACAAATTCACCGCGACGAAAATTAACGGGCGGCCCTTCGGCATCCTGCAGCGCCAGACCAAAGGCCTGTGCATATACGGGCGCAATATCTTCTTCGGAAAGGCGCTCGATGCCCGCAATGCCTGCGGCCCGGCTCCCCTTTTCGAGCTTGACCCCGATCGGCTGCATTTCAAGGTTTTTGGCCAGTTGGCTTTCAAAACCCTTCAACCTGCTGCCCCCCCCACACAAGTGAAAATATCTCCGCACCGGGTTTTTGTCACTTTGCTGCAAGGCCTCCGGCACATCCTGTTTGCTTTCGGGAGAAAAAATACGGATGCTTTTTTCGATTTCCAAGGCTAGAACCGAAATTCCTTTTTCAAGCGCCTCTAATTCGATGATGCTCTGTTCGTCCGTCGGGTCGTCCATATTCAGGTCGATTTCTGTTTTTTTCTTTTCCGCCGCCGCGCGGGAAAGGCCCGCGATGCTCACCAGGGTCTCTGTCAAACCGTCACCGCCGAACGGAATCGTGCGCACCCAGTTCAGCGCGGCACCGCGCAAATGGCACAGCACGGTGCGGGCGGCCCCCACGTCAATGATCAGGGTTTCGCTCTCGCCTTCTTCTCTTTTAAATCCCAAAAAATATTTTGCGTAGGCCGACAAAGAAAGCGGGTTGACCCCAATCCAGGCGGGGTCGATCCCGATATCATGCAGGATGCCAAGATAGGATTTCAGCACATCGTTTTGAAGCGCGAAAACAAGCAGACGGCTTTCTTTTTTCGACACAAAATCCGCCGCAGCCTCCAAGGCCGGGCCGGGCCGGTTTTGCAGCAGCATGTAGTCCACCGTAACCGTTTCCAAATCAAAAGGAAGCTCGCCTTCCACTTCGTAGGCGGCGATCTGGTCGATTTTTTTTAGGTCGGTAAAGGGTAGGGTCAAAGGGTGTGTTGAAATCAACTCACCGGGCAAAGAAAGGGCAATCAGGTCGCTTTTTTTAATCCGGCCCGTCTCAACAAGTTCTTTGAGCACCGCAATCTGCCCTTCCCCCAAGGGCAGATCCGGCGCGGCCGCCGTTTCGCCCATCTCCACCGGCATTTCAAAAACATCCAGCAGCCGTCGGCCCCGGAATCCCTGACTTAAGCGCAGGCCTTTGACAAAGGCGGTGCCGATATCGAGACCCAAAATCGTTTGTTTCATCTCAACCGACTCTTTAAGAATTTAAAGTCCAAGCCGCAGGGCCTTTCCATTCATCGAAACCTGCGGGGCACGCACGGGTCCGTTGATGCGAAGTTTCAAGGGCTCGTTCTCATTATAATCCTGCACAAAAAGACCCGCCATCTCCCGCAAGGCCCCTTTCGGCCTTGCGCGCAGGGAGAGTGTCAGCAGACTGTTCTCCGGCGGGTTCCGAAGCAGCACGACCCCGCTTTCACTTTGCAAATCGGCCATGTCCCCCGTAGCTGAAAATTGCTCTATGACCAGCCGCCCCTCCTTCCAAAAAACCCGTCCGTCTATTTTTGAAAAAGTGAGCTCTCCGACGGGTGACTCAAATTCCCCCACAGATTTGAAGCGCCCCTGCTCAATCCCAAAGCGCAATTTCCCCGAACCTTTCATATACTCCAGGTTTTTCCAGGTGCTTTCACCTTCAATCGTGATGTGTGCGAAAAGCCCTGCTTCATCCACAATCAGTTGCGCCGTTTCCGTTCGCAGGTCGACGGAAACCTGTTCCTCCGCTTCCTCAAGGCGCAAATGTCCCGGAATTTTTCCGAAGGGCAGGCCAAGAACAAAATCAATTTCAGCCCTTTGTTTAAAGAGGAGCGGCAAGGGGGCAAGACGCAGATCCAATGAAGTAAGGCGGATGTCCACCATGCCCGTCCCCCATAAGCCCAAACGCTGTCTCGGACAACGCCCGGTCAGCCCACGCGCCCGGAAGGTCGCAGGCGGGCCGTATTCGCTTTGCGCCACGCTCAGCGTGCAGTCTGTTTCGGTTTCCAATACGCGCAACACTTGTTTTTCCATAACATCAAAAGGGAAGGTCAACCATAGAAAGAAAACGAAGGCCAAGAGTGCAAAGGCCGTATACAGCAGAAAACGAACCAGTTTTTCTTTTTGGATTTTCATCTTAGGGAAGCCCCGATTACAGACTCATGGGGAGATCCACCCAGGTCTTAAAACGACGCGCCGGGTGACCTTCAACCTTCAAAATCAATTCAATCTCCACAACGGTCGGGGCTTCGGGATTTGCGCCGCCGGTATTCCAGGTTTCGACCCAATCCGTGCTGTTCTTGGGCAAATACCGAAAATTCAGGCCTTCAATGGGTCCGGCAAGTTCGTTAATCCGCGAAATACCGTTTGAAAAACGCGCCTCCTGAATCAAATACCCGTCTTGCAAGGCGTAACGGAGGATCATCTGATCCGAAGCCGGGATGTCCCCGATACGGCGGTGGGAGACCGTGCTAAATTCGATTGCATCGTTTGGAAAGGTTTCATTGTCCTGCAAACGCTCATTGTCTTCCCCGCGAAACACCATTTCTCTCGATGCCGATCTGCCGTCCGGGGCCTGCCCGACATAGAACATGCTCAGATCGTTCGCAAGATAATACAAGCTCATCCGGGTCATGCGATAACGGTCGGCATCGTCCTCCATTTGCTGATTGCCGTGATGCACGTTGCTGAAGGTGCCGTAAATTAAAACAAAAATAATCGACACAATACCCAAAGAAATCATCAATTCCAGCAGGGTAAATCCCGCTTCTTCTTTAGGGCGATCCGGGAAGGTGCTGTTTTCAGATATCATCATCTCGATCAATCCGATGCAGACAAACTGCGGGGGTTTATGCCGCGATCAAAAAGATACGTGGTTACATTGACGGTCATTTCGCGGTGATCTTCTTTCCAAACGACTTCCAACAAAAGCTCCCGTACGATATTAAAGGGGGTCTGCACTACGTGCTGCCGCCAGGTATACTGCGGGAAATTCGCTCCAAAGTCCCCTGATTGTTCCCCCAATTCCGGAAACCCTTCCGCCGAAATCTCGGTGACTTTTTGACGTGCCAGCAAGGTCGCATCAATTACTTGACGGCTCCGGGCAGCCAGCGCAATCCCTTGGTTCCGCAGGCCCAACAAGACCACCAGCGCGATGGACAAGACGGAGAGGGCGATCATGATTTCGATCAGCGTAAACCCTTTTTTACGCCGCCTTGCGCTTTGCTCTGAAAAAAAATTTCGGCACACTGCGGCGTAAAAAACAACGTTTTGTTTCAAATCAAAGTGTCGCACGTTCGGTTTTTTCCAAATAGCGGTCGTAGACTTTCACGCGGCCCGTGAGGCCGTTTACGATTAAGGTCCAATCATTCTCCCCTTCTTTCAGGTGGATGGTTGTTTTTTCTACGCCCAAGGGGAAAAACTCCGTATACGCTTCACCGTCCTCGACTTTGCCGTGGCGATAGGTCACGACATCCTTAAAAACAACCCCCTTCGGCAGACTGCGACCGGAGATCAACCCATCGGAAACGGGAACAAATTCCCGGCCTTGAAGGATTTTCACGGAATAGGCCTCTGCTTCAAGATCGTAATAAAGCCGGTAGTACTGTTTGGTCGCAAGCGCCTCCTGAGCCAGATGCTGGATCAAACGCGAGAGATGACGGGTCGTGCTCTTGCCCGAATGCACACCGAAAGCCGAAAGTTTTGGAAACACCATCAGCGCCGTCACCCCCAAAATGGTGATGATGACGACCAATTCCAGCAGCGTGAAGCCCGACTGCCGCCTGCCTGCGGGCCGACACAGGCCGCAGGCATCCCTCTTAATTAAGGTTCCAGCTTTCAAGGTCGGCATTGTCTCCCTCTCCGCCGGGTTCATTGTCGGAACCGTAAGAAACAAGGTCGTAGTCGCCGTGCGAACCGGGACTCAGGTACACATAAGGATTACCCCAGGCATCATTCGGCACCTTGCCTAAATAGCCGCCTTCTTTCCAATGTTTCGGAATCACGCCTACTGTGGGCGGATTCACCAGCGCATCCAATCCCTGCTCGGTACTCGGATAAACCCCGTTATCGAGTTTGTACAATTGAAGCGCACCTTCAATGTTTTTAATTTGCGCCTTTGTGGAAACCCGGCGGGCCTGATCGGTTCGGCCCACCATCTTGGGCGCCACGAGCGCAATCAAAATCGCCAGAATCGTCACAACCACCATGATTTCGATTAAGGTGAATCCGCGTTCGCGGCGGCGCTTTTTTTTCTGCTTTTTTGTCTGTGTTGATTTCATCGTCGTCCTCAAATTCATTTTCCCCCGCAACGGGGCTAAAAGCAACGCACGTTTAGCCGACCATTTGACTCACTTCAAAAATCGGCAGCAGGATCGCCAGCACGATAAACAGAATGGCAAAACCCATCCCCAAAATCATGAGCGGCCCCAGCAGGGAGGTCATGCCCGTGACAACCGTCTCGACTTCATTGTCGTAGGCCTCCGATACCTTTTGCAGCATGGTTTCCAACTCGCCGCTTTTTTCGCCGATGCTGATCATATGCGTGACCAGCGGCGGGAAGAGTCCGCTGCGCTTGAGCGGATCGGCAATCGATTCCCCTTCCCGAATATTGCTGCGAGCCTCCTGAATCGTTTCTTCCAGCACCTTATTGCCCACCACCTGCTGCACGATCTCCAGGGCCTTTAACAATTGTACGCCACTGGCCAGTAAAGTGGCGAGTGTCTTGGTAAAACGGGAGATGGCCACCATTTTTACAACGCGGCCCACCAGCGGCAGCTTCAGCGAAATCCGGTCGTACTTTTCACGGCCCGCAGGCGTCGCAATGTGGCGTTTCAAAAAAAAGAAAGCAATGCCCGCCAGCGAAAAAAGCAACCAGCCGTAGGCAATTACAAAATCACTGATCGACAAAAGAATGACCGTCGGCAGCGGCAAGGCCTGATTCAGATCGTCAAAAATCGAAGTCACCTTCGGCACCACATAGGCGACCAAAAAAAGCAAAATCAGGGCGCTGACGACCATCATTAAAATGGGATAGGTCATCATCGAAAAAATCTTCCCGCGCAACCGTACCTGGTTTTCGAGGTAGTCGGCAAGACGCAGCAGAATTTTGTCCAGCGCCCCGCTCGCCTCGCCGGCGCGCACCATCTGACAATAGAGCGTCGAAAAGACCTTCGGGTGGCGGCTCAGGGCATCCGCAAAAGTGCTGCCTTCTTTGACGCCTTCGCGCACATCGACCCATACTTTTTTAGAGGCCTTGTTTTCCGTCTGCTCGATCAACGCGGCCAAACTTTCCATGATCGAAAGTCCCGCGCCGGTGAGCGTCGACATCTGCCGGGTCATGAGCGCGGTGTCCGAAAGGCTGACCTTTTGCCCAAAGGAAAAGGCCTCGCGCGCTTCTGCCGCAGCCGCCGCTTTGGCGGACATGATTTCAGTCGGGAAGATTCCGTTTTGACGCAACTTGCTGCGGGCTTGACGCGGATTATCCGCATCAATCACTCCGGCTGCGTTTTTGCCGCGCAGGTCGAGGCCCTTGTATTCAAAAACGGCCATAAACTAGATATTTTCCTCCTGTGTCACGCGGAGCACCTCTTCGGTCGTGGTGAGTCCCGCAATCACGCGCTTTGCGCCGTCTTCCCGAAGATTTACCATGCCTTTGGTGATGGCCGCAGCCTTGATCTGAGCGGAATCGGCCTTGGCCAGAATCATGTTGCGAATCTCATCGTCGAGCAGCAAGGTTTCATAAATGCCCGAACGGCCCTTAAAACCCGTATTTAAACAGGCACTACAGCCGCTGCCCTTGAAAAAAGAATGTTTTGAATCCGGCGGGAGCCCCAGTTTTTGATATTCTTCCGGCCTCGGGCTGTATGCCTTGCGGCATTCCTGACAAATTTTCCGCACCAAACGCTGGGCAATGATCGCCACAACGGAAGAGGAGACCAAGAAGGGCTCGATGCCCATATCGAGCAATCGCGTGATTGCGCCGGCGGAATCATTGGTGTGCAAGGTTGAAAAAACGAGATGCCCGGTCAAAGAGGCGTGGATGGCAATGGCCGCCGTTTCGACATCGCGGATTTCTCCAATCATGATAACATCAGGGTCCTGCCGCAAAATAGAGCGTAAACCCTTTGCAAAGCTCAGGTCGATTTTGGCATTGACCTGTATTTGTCCGATGCCCTGCAATTGATATTCGATGGGATCTTCGATGGTCAGAATGTTTTTTTCGGGTGAATTAATGCGACTTAAGGCCGAATAGAGCGTCGTGGTTTTACCGCTGCCCGTCGGACCGGTGACCAAGATGATGCCGTGCGCCAACTTGATGAGGCTTTCCATTGATTTTAAATCTTTGTCCGAAAGACCGATTTGATTTAAATCCAGGGATTCATTCGATTTTTCCAAAATACGCAAGACCAAACGCTCGCCGTGTGCCGTGGGAATATCCGAAACACGGATATCGATCTCTCGTCCGCCGATCCTCAAGCTAATGCGGCCGTCCTGCGGCAGCCGTTTTTCGGCGATATTCATGCCCGCCATAATCTTTACCCGCGAAATGAGCGCGGACTGAAGACGTTTGGGCGAGGTCAACACATTGTAGAGAACACCGTCCACACGGTAACGGACTTTGACTTCCCGCTCAAAAGGTTCAAAGTGAATGTCGGAAGCCCGCTGCTGCACGGCCTTAAAAAAGATGGAGTTGACCAGCAAAATCATGGGGGCTTCATCATCGGTGTCGAGCAAATCTTCCGGCTCGCCGATTTCTTCGGCCAAGACACTTAGATTGTCTCCCGAAAAGTCCGAAATCGCATCTTCAGGGCTTTCGGTCGCCAATTCGTAAACCTGATGGATGCAACGCATGATTTCTTCAGAGGGGACAATCACGAGATCGATCGGGGTTTTCAATAAAAGATAAAAATCATCCAGGGCAGTCAAATTCAGCGGTTTGGCGGTGGCACACAGGATGTGTTTCTCCACACGTTTGATCGGCAGAAATTGGTGACGTTTTGCAAAAGAGAGCGGGATTTTTTCGGTCAGGGTCGGGTCAATCTCATTAATATCGAGTTCGTTTTGGTAGGGCAGTTTCCATTGTTCCGAGAGTGCCTCCAAAAGCGTTTCTTCTTTCAGATGTTTCAGGCGCAACAGGATGTCGCCGATCGAGCCGCCTTCTTCTTTCTGAAGTTCGAGGGCTTCAACAATTTGCTCGGCGGTGATGGCACCTTGCGCGATAAATATTTCACCGATAAGGGGACGTTTCTGATGAATCAAGCTTACCTCAGTATGCTGAAAATCCTGTGAAAAATACGACTTACTGCGGGAGATCAATCATTTCGCTGAAAAAGGCTCCCCCGATTTCCGGCTCCAGGTGGGACAGGTGTTTTTTCATGAAACGAGCCGACACCTTTGATTTTTTTGCCCGAATGGCTTCTAATTCTTCGTCGTTGAGCACGATGTGCGGCGTGAGAAAGATCATGAGGTTGGTCTTTTCAATGCGGTTTGACTTAAAACGAAACAACCACCCGATCAAAGGGATGTCTCCCAATAAAGGGATTTTTCTATCCACTGCGATCAGGTTGTCTTTGATGAGCCCGCCGATGACCACGGTCTGTCCATTCCCGACGATGACCGTTGTGCTGGCCGAACGCTTATTCGTCGTCGGGCCCAGGTTTTCCGCACCGACCGTGACTGCCGTCGCCACCACGGAAGAAATTTCCTGATAGACATCCAGTTGCACGCGCTCATTGTCCAGCACATCGGGTGTGAGTCTCAGGATAATGCCGACATCTTTGCGCTCAATCGTGGTTTGAACATTCCCGCCCACGCTTTGACTTTGCGCGCCCGGAAAAGGGACATTCTGCGCGACGACAATTTCCGCTTTTTGTTTGTCGGTCGTCAGAATTTGCGGAGTGGATAAAACATTGACATCGGAAGAAGATTGCAAGGCCCGGAGTGCTGCAACGACATTCACCGCCCCGACACTCAAACCCTCCACGCCCGCGATGGCCCCGAGGCCTGCCACATCGAGATTGTTGTTAAATCCGCCCAACACGGTGAGATCATTGCCCGAAGTATAACCAAAGGCCGCACCCAACTCTGTGCCCAGCTCCTTGAATTTGTCTGCGGATAATTCCAGCACTACGGCTTCGACATAGACCTGTCGTCGTTTTTGATCCAGTTGCTCAATCACGCCTTTGAGAATCTTGAAATCCGACTTTGCTGCGGTGATAATGAGGCTGTTTGTTTCTTTATCGGTCAAAATCTGAACCTGGCCTTGCAATCCTTTTGAGGGGCCTTTTTTCTTTTTGCCGCGCCCGGCGGGTTTTGCAACCAATCCGCGCAGTACCTTGGCCATTTCCTCCACCTTCATATTTTGAAGGCGATAAACATGCACCTCCCGATCTGCGGGCACTTCTGCAAAGGGCCGAATCAAATAAACCTCGCCGCTTTCCACAACCGTCAAGCCTTTCAGCTCCAGCACGGAAAGAAAAACATCATAGACCCGTTCGAGCGGAATTTTAGTAGGCGAAATAATAGAAACCTTGCCACGGACTTTTTCATCAATGACAAAGTTTTTCCCGGTGAGTTCGCTGATAAGTTTGACGAGTACGGGCAAGTCCACTTCGCTAAAATCAAGCGTGACTTCGTTTGAGGCAGCGCCTTTTCCGGAGGGTTTTTGCGCCGCCGCCCACTCCGGCAAGCCCCACAAAAAGATGACAAAAAAAATGGCCCACCAGAGGCTGGGGACCGCTCTGTTTCGCAGCATCATGTCCTATCGAATCTCATAACTGAATGTTTCTTTTTTATTATTGCGCACCAAATCGACATTGATGCTGTTTTCGTCCTTGAGTTGTTCGATCACTTTCATAAAATTTTGAGGGCTTTTTACATCGACGTTATTAATTCGGTGAAGGATGTCCCCGTTTTGAAGCCCGATTTTAGCATAGAGACTGTCCTTCGCAATGGCAAAAATACGGAACCCGTCGGGCTTGCCGTCCTTAAAACTGGGGATGACACGTGCCTTGGTCAAAAGCTGCGGCAGGTTCTTCATGGCATCATCCAATTCCCGCCGATCGAGGACCCATTGATTATCCGAAACCTGCTGAATGGTGTCCTTCCCCTTGGGCTTCGAAGTTGCGCCCCGCCTGGAAACGCGCTTGGCTCCGGTTTTATCCTTTTTGGATTTGACCTTCACTTCCAGCACTTCTTTTTGTCCCGCCCGCAGCAACACGACTTTGTTCCGGCTTATGCTGATTAGCTTGGGGGTGTTGGCATCACTTTTGCCCAGCACGGCCCCGATCACATCTCCTTTGCGATAGAGCTTTTGCTTCTTTTCCTTCGGATCTTTGATGATGGCATAGGGGCTGGCTGTGCCGACCAAGGTGAGATCCAGCGGCGGGAGGGAGACATTTTGCGCCGGCGCAGGAGCCGTTTCGCCCGTATTGGCCCGGACGGCAGGTTTGCTCACGGAATTAAAGATATTCTTTTGCACAATGACGCGGTAGTTCGCGGAATTTTTTCTCGGGCCACTCTGCGCTGCGGCGGCAAAGGGGTGCGAAGATTGCGGACTCGACTCCATCATCGATTCAAGGCGGGATGAAATCGCAAGATTGGTCATATCGGCCATGAAATAGGCGCCCGCGGCAATCATAACGAGATGCAATATAAAATACGAAACCTGTGCCATGTTCTCTTCTGCTCACACCCTAACGCGCCCCTGAGGGCACTTCCCGAACGACATAAATTTTCATGGGGGGAAACTGCCGTAAAAATAAACGTTTAACGAGGCGGCCACACGATCATATCATAACAAAAGCCTTTATTTCGATTATAGTTAGTTTATGGGTAATGTCAACCAAAGGGCCTACCGGATTTCAATAAAATCGAGGGTCTTGAAGCCTTCTTGTTAAAGTAGTTTGTGAAGTGTTGTTTAGTGTGTTTTATGCCCGGACTTAAGCGGTTTTTCTCACGCGCAAACAGGATGACAAAGCAAGATCCCTTTACCTGGGGCGCTCCCCCAGCCGAACAGAGAGCTCTCTTTTTGTTTGACCGCGCCAGATTGTGAGTATAATCCGGTCGCCGGGTTTTTTCGATTTTAAAATTTCATGAAATTCCTCACCGGTCTTAAAAGAAATGCCGTCAAGCGCAACAATGATGTCCCCGCCGATAATAAAGATGGCGTTT
This sequence comes from Nitrospira sp., assembly GCA_027020665.1. Taxonomy (GTDB): domain Bacteria; phylum Nitrospirota; class Nitrospiria; order SBBL01; family JAADHI01; genus JAADHI01. Next base: position 27,923 of record JALUVJ010000074.1, on the reverse strand, counting down.
CCGATTTCAACGCGTTGATTTCCGCCACGGATGCCGGCTCGGTGTGCCGGGCCACCTCGTGAAATCCGGGCCACCATGACCCCGTGCGAAACAGGCAGTTTAAGCGCCTTTGCCACTTCAGGCACAAGTGCCTGCGTTTCGACTCCCAACCAGGGATACGCCACATAGCCTTTTTCAATCAATTCATTAAGGATATTTAAGGCCGTATTGATGGGAACGGCAAAGCCGATGCCCACACTGCCGCCGGAAGGCGTGAAAATTGCCGTGTTGATCCCGATCATTTTCCCATTCGAATCAATCAAAGGCCCTCCCGAATTACCGGGGTTGATTGCCGCATCGATTTGAATCACTTCTTCCATCTCGGACTCATCGGTTTTGATGTGTTTTCGAATCGCGCTGATAATGCCTGTCGTCAAGGTCCGTTCCAAACCGAAGGGGTTCCCGATGGCCAGTACTTTCTGACCGGGACGCAATTTATCCGAAGTGCCCATCGGAATGATGGTGAGTCGACCCGGCGGAGCCTTGATTTGAATAATCGCAAGATCCGTTACGGGATCCGCACCCACCAATTTCGCCGACCATTTGCTGCCGTCCGAAAGTGTCACGACCAGACGTTTGGCGTCTTTCACCACGTGCGTATTGGTGAGAATATGGCCTTGTTTGCTAATAATCGATCCTGAGCCTGAGGCCTGAGAAGGAATCGGGTTCAGAAAAAAGTCGTATGTGAGGGCAATGTTTGTAATGTTGACGACACTGGCATTCACCGCTTCATAGATGCGGATGGTATTTTCTTCATCCGGGGTAAGTGCCGTGACGGGGCCGCTGATAAAAAGCAAAAGAATAATGAGCCCCGAAAAGAAGATAAAAACCCTGCGTTTTCGAAAAGTTGCGCACTGCATCCGCGTACCTGTTTTATCCCTTAAAAGAGGGGTGAAGGGCATTTGAATCCCGTTTATGAACAATATCTGCTGTGCGACAAAAATACGCAAGGTCTTTTTAAAAATCAAATCCCTTCGTTTCCTATGCATTCTACAACTTTCTTCCAACAGACAATAAGGAATAATCCGCTATACTAAATAAATAGCGTCCTTAGTGAAGACAGATCCTTTCATTTCATGGTTGTAGAAGTGAAGGTATGTTCCATGCACAACAACAGACACCGCTTGACGCCATCTAGTAATACCGGCCTTATGCGGGAGAGAAGTTTTTTTTCATCAAATGCGTGGTTCCTCAAAACATCGGGAGGGTGCGCGCATGTCAGATGACACGATAAAAGACGGAACGAACCCCGGACACCCGGCCGGAACTCTGAAAGAGAAGGCTGTCCTTTCCGAAAACGAACCCCTCCATCAAACAGCAGGGCGCGATAAAATTCTAAAAAACCTCAGCCAGACCTGCTTGCACACCGTTTGCAGCGAAGATATGCTCAAAGCCGCCTTGCAAGTTGTTTTAGAGGCCTTCTCCTGTGACCGTGCATGGTGGGTCTTCCCCTGCGATCCCGAAGCGGAACAATACGCCCTCATCAAGGAAGTGACGCGTCCGGCCTGGCGTCGTGAGAAAGCAGAAAAAAAATGCCTCCCGGTTGCCCCTGAAAATACCGAAGTGTTCAAAAATGCGCTTGCGGCAAATCATGCGATCCGCTATGACCCGGAAAATCCCTGGCCCGAAGCACGTCTGTCCTTGAACGCTTCCGATCACATTCAGTCGATGCTGCATGTCGCAATAAAACCGGAAACGGGCAAACCCTGGTTATTGGGCATTCACCATTGTGCCGAAGCCCACCGCTTTACAGCGGAAGAAGTGAACCTGCTCACCGAAATCGCTGAGACGCTCACCGATGCGCTTAACCTCTATCTGAAAGCACAGGAGTTGCAAAAAAATAAATCCAGTCTTGAAGAAGCCCAACGCATCGCGCAAATCGGGAGTTGGGATCTGGATTTGCTCAATAACGTACTCGCCTGGTCCGACGAAATCTACAGGTTATTCGGACTGAAACCGCAAGAATTTGATGCGACTTATGAGGCATTTATTGAAATGGTCCATCCGGATGACCGTGAGGCGGTCAACACAGCCTATATGGCGTCGCTAAAAAACAAGACGCCCTACAATATTGTCCATCGACTTTTGTTGAAAGACGGTTCACTCAAATACGTCAGTGAATGGGGCGAAACCTTTTACGATGCCTCCGGTCACCCCGTCCGTTCGATCGGAACGGTGCAAGACATCACGCTGCAAAAACAGGCGGAAGACAAGCTCCGGCATTCCGCCGTCATCATCGAAAATATGGCCGATGCGGTTACGATTACAAATAAAGACAATCTCATTCTGGATATAAACCGGGCCTATACTGAAATATCGGGCTACGCGCGGGAAGAAGTCCTCGGGAAAGATCCCAAGTTGCTCAAGTCGGATATCCATCATCAGGACTTTTACAAAGACTTGTGGCGTGATCTCCTGAGCCAGGGCATGTGGCAAGGCGAACTTTGGAACCGGCGAAAAAACGGCGAGGCTTTTCCGACATGGTCTACAATCACGGCCGTTCAGGACACAGAAGGGCATACATGCAACTACGTTCAGGTTTTTTCCGATATCTCATCCATTAAACGTTCGCAGGAGGAACTCGATTTTCTTGCCCATCACGACCCATTGACCGAATTGCCTAATCGTATTCTGTTCAATGACCGTCTCAAACACGCACTGGCCGTTGCAAAACGGGAGCATACGCAAGTGGGGGTTCTCTTCCTCGATTTGGATCGTTTTAAAAATATTAACGACAGCCTGGGGCATCCCGCCGGCGACATCGTCCTTCAAGAAGCAGGAAAACGCATTCGGAAAAACCTGCGAACCAGTGACACGGTTGCACGTCTCGGAGGGGATGAATTTATTATCATCATTGAACAGATCAAAAAGGTGCAAAATGTAAGCACTGTAGCAAACAAATTACTCAATATTTTTGCACAACCCTTTCGAGTCAATGAGCAGGAATTGCATCTGAGTGTCAGCCTGGGCATCAGCCTTTACCCAAACGACGGCCAAGAAACCGAGACCCTGATCCGGAATGCGGATACCGCAATGTATCGTGCCAAAGAAGAAGGGCGCAACAATTTTCAATTTTATACCAGCTCACTGACGATGGCTGTTTCCGAACGCTTGACCTTGGAAACCGCGCTGCATCATGCACTGGAAAAGAATGAGTTTTTGTTACATTACCAACCCCAATATACCTTTCAAAAAGGAGAAGTGACCGGGGTCGAGGCCCTCATTCGTTGGGAAAATCCGGAGTTGGGCCTGGTGTCGCCCGACCGATTCATCCCTTCCGCCGAAGATTCCGGTTTAATCCTGTCGATTGGGGAATGGGTCCTTGAAACCGCCTGCACACAAATGTTGACTTGGTTAAAAAACGGATATACCCTCGACCATGTCTCAGTCAATGTCTCCGGCATTCAGATTCAACGCTGTGACATTGTGACAACCGTCAGGCAGGTCTTGAAAAGGACGGGACTTCCGGCGAAGTATCTGGAGATTGAAATCACCGAGAGCACAGCCATGCAACAACTGGATCGTGTAATTAGAGATTTGAGCGCGCTTTCAAAAATGGGCATCCGTATCTCAATTGATGACTTCGGCACCGGACATTCCTCACTGAGCTATTTAAAACGGCTGCCCATCAACCATCTCAAAATAGACCGTGCCTTCGTGAAAGATATTCCTCAAAATGAAGACGACATGGCCATTGCACGCGCAATCGTCGCCTTGGGAAAAAGCCTCGACTTGGGGATCATCGCCGAAGGCATCGAAACCGAAGAACAGCAAGATTTTTTAGAAGGACTCGGCTGCGATTCGGCGCAGGGTTATTTTTACAGCCGCCCCTTGGCCGCCGAACTTGTTGTCAAATTTTTTCAGCGGACCGCCTAGGAGAAGCTTCCTTGGAGCATTTTAGTGCATGGCAATCAGCAGCAGACAAACGGGCCTGCTTGTTTCTGAAATTGAAACGCCCCTGAGCAACGGCCTGATCAAAAACATTGACCAGCCGAATGCCGAAACCCTGCTTTTTGAAATCGCACAGGGCCACCGGCGCCATCGTCTGCTTTTTTCAGCACACCCTCGCTTCGCGCGCGTCCATCTGGTTCAGGAAAAGGGGCCGCGCCTCAAAATGCCTCCGGGCTTTTGCCACTTGCTCCGTGCGCATTTACGCCATAAACGCATTGAAAGCATTCAACAACGACAGAACGACCGTATTATTGAAATATGCGCCTGTTGGCCCGGAGACGCCGAAAAAACAATCCGGTTCGTAGCCGAATTGACCGGATCAACCGCTAATTTTTACTTGCTGGATCGGGCGGGACAAATTATGGGCACGCTTCGGAAAATAAGGCCCGGCCGGGCCTTAGCGAAGGGGGCGATCTATACCGCCCCGCCAAAACACGATTCGCAAAATTTTCAAGAAACACAAATGCCTTCCCTCTCCAAAGATCCCTTTCCCTTGAGCCGCGCTTTTGAGACCTATTTTTCCTCATTGGAAAAACGGGCGGATGAAGCCCGGCAAAAAAAGGAAACCCTCGCCCGCTTTGATACGGCGATCCGGCGATTACAAAAAAAACTGAGACGATTTACAGCCCGCCTGCAGGCTTCTGAAAAATCACTTCAATACCGCGATCACGGGGAATATTTAAAATGTCATCTGCATGAAATTCCTGTCGGCGCGACTTCCTTTTCTTATTCCGACCCCGAAAGGCCGGATCAAGCACGCATTATCGTTGAACTGGCTCCGGATTTGTCTGCGGCACAAAACATGGCCCGGTTTTTTAGGCGTTACAAAAAAGCAGCGGCAGAACGATCAATGCACGCACAATGGGTAAAAGATACCCAACATGCCTTGGCACAACTGATTTCCGGGAAAGACGCCCTTGAAAAAGGGGACGTCCTGCAACTCGATGACTTCCCCCTGCTTCCGGTCCAATCGAAAACGGATTCAAAAATAAAGAAAGAAGGCCCGCGGACTTATCTTTCGTCCGACAATTTACGGCTGATGCTTGGAAGAAACCGCTTGGAAAATGAGGCCCTAACCTTCAGGATCGCGAGGGGAAACGATTTCTGGTTTCACGCACGCGGCGTGCCCGGTTCCCATCTTGTGGTCAAAATGGAAAAACGCAAAAATCTGCCGCCCCGTACCTTGCTTGAAGCGGCGACACTGGCGCTCTATTTTAGCCGCTGCCGGAAAGAAGGGAAGGGAGAGGTGATGTACACCCATAAAAAATACCTGCAGCGCCCCAAAAAAGGAAAATCCGGCGAGCTTATTTGCACGCAGGAAAAAACACTTTTTATCGAAATCAACCCGCTGCGTTTGTCTAAGATATTGGGGAATAAAGTGGATGCCGTTCGAGGATAAGCGGCTACTTGTTTGCGACAGAGACCATGTCTCGGCCTTTTGTTTTGGAGGCATACATGGCACGGTCCGCAAAATGGATGAGTTCGGTCCGGTTCTTGGCATGCTCCGGATAACCGGCAATGCCAAAACTGGCCGTGATCTGCAAGGCTAGGCCTTCTTTCTGTAAAAATTTAAAATCACGGATGGCCACCCGCACCCGTTCGGCCACCCGCATGGCCTTTTTAAGCGTCGTATTGGGCAGCAGGACAACAAATTCGTCCCCACCGTAACGCACAATGACGTCCACAGCCCGAAGGCTCTCGACCAGGATGTCCGCAATTTCAACCAGCACTTGACTGCCCATAATGTGACCGTGATTGTCGTTCACTTGTTTAAAATAATCGAGGTCGATGAAGATAAGCGCGAGGGAACTTTTATAGCGCCGGCTGCGCTTCATTTCCACCTCCAAGACCCGATCAAGATATCTTAAATTATAAAGGTGGGTGAGGTCATCCGTCGTGACCAGATCCGACATTTTTTGAAAAACATCGGAACGCTCAATCGCCAAAGCGGACTGATCCAGCAATTTTTCCAAAAGCGCAACATCGTCTTCGGTAAAATATTCTTGCTCCAGACGATTGACCATTTGAATGACACCGATGACCTGTTTTTTGACCCGGATCGGCAGGCACAGAGCAGAGCGGGCCGTCAAATGCGGATAAAGGCGGGCGGCATCGTAACGTCGTTGTTTTGAAAAATCCGGAATCAGAAGCGCACGTTCTTGCTGGACAACCCATCCTGCCGGACCTTCTCCCGGCGCATACTCGCGCTTGTTCAGGTCTTTTAAACGCGTCCCTTTTGCCAAGGCGTAATGTAAGGTGTTTTCCGTGGGATTGAGCAATAACAAAGACCAGTCTTCACACCGCACAAGCCGTCTCGCTGCCGATAGCACAACCTGGAGTACTTTTTTGAATTCGAGCGTCGCACTGAGAGCCTTACCGGCTTTGATAAAATAATCCAGCTCACGCCGTTTTTGACGCAGGGCCTTCTTGAGATCCTTGTTTTCCCGGGTGAGCGACCGCATTTTCTGATATGCGGGTGTTATGGCACGCGCATGGGCGGGCTTTTTTTTTTCGCTTATCTGCCGTGGCATTTTTTGTATTTTTTCCCGCTACCGCAGGAGCAGGGTTCATTTCGTCCAATCTTTTTTTCTTGGCGCTGGATGGTCTTTTGAGGTGTGGCGGATTCGCCGCGGTTCATTTGCATGGCCTGCGTTTTTTGAAAAACCGAGGCCACTTGTTGTTCTTTTTCTGCTTCGTTAACCACTTGCACATGAAAGAGCTGTTCAAGCGTGTCCCGTTTTATCTGCTCAATCATCATGGCAAACATGTCAAACCCTTCTTTTTTATATTCGCTCAGCGGTTCCTTTTGGCCGTACCCCCGCAACCCGATCCCTTCCTTGAGAGAATCCATGCCTAAAAGGTGGTCTTTCCAATGTCCGTCGATCATACGGAGAAAGAGTTGTTTCTCAATCGATTGAAATAAGTTTTCTCCTATGCTGCGACGTTTCTCTTTGTAAAAATGCTTGACAGACTGCTGAATCTGCTCTCTGAGTGCCTCTCTTCCGGTATTTGAAAAATCAAAATCCGCGGCTTTGCTGTCAAGGGCAAATTGGTGGGACAGGCCCTCCGAAAGCCCTGCCGCATCCCAGGTTTCGGGATAGGCGTCTTCCGGACAATAGGTTGCCAAAAGCTCATCAATCTGTTCATCAACCATCTCCATAATATCTTCACCGATATCGTCTTTAGACAGAATTTCGAGACGGCGTTCATAAATCACCATGCGCTGCTTGTTCATCACGTCATCGTATTCAAGCAGTTGTTTCCGAATATCAAAATTATGGCCTTCAACACGTTTCTGCGCATTTTCGATGGCTTTTGTCACCATGCCGTGTTCGATGGGCACGCCTTCTTCCATGCCCAAACGGCTCATCAGGCTTGAAATTTTGTCGGAGCCGAAAATGCGGAGCAGATCGTCTTCAAGCGACAGGTAAAAGCGCGACGACCCCGGATCACCCTGCCGCGCCGCGCGCCCCCGTAACTGATTGTCCACCCGGCGGGATTCATGGCGCTCCGTCCCGATAATATGCAAACCGCCCAATGCCAGCACTTCTTTTTTTTCAGCCTCGGTCTCGGCAATCAGGTTTTTGCGGACTTCTTCCAAAACCTCCGGCGCAGCATTGGGGTGCTGGCGTTCATATTGTTTATAGAGGAAGTCCGGGTTGCCGCCCAACAGGATGTCTGTGCCCCGGCCCGCCATATTGGTCGCGATGGTCACCGCCCCTTTTCGGCCTGCCTGAGAAATAATTTCAGCTTCTTTTTCATGGTGTTTGGCATTCAAGACAAAGTGGGGAATGCCCCGCCGTTTGAGGAGCATGCCCAAATGCTCAGATTTTTCAATGGAAATAGTCCCCACAAGCACGGGGCGGCCGGCTTCATGCAACAGCACGATTTCATCCACAATAGCCTGAAATTTTTCTTTCTCCGTACGGTAGATCACATCGGGCTCATTGATGCGCTTCATTTCCCGGTTTGTGGGCAGCACGATGACTTCGAGGTTGTAGATTTTTTGAAACTCCGCCGCTTCTGTATCCGCGGTGCCTGTCATTCCGCCCAGTTTTTCATAAAGCCGGAAGTAATTTTGAAAGGTTACGGAGGCCAAGGTCTGATTTTCATTCGCGATTTTAACGCCTTCTTTCGCTTCGGTTGCCTGATGCAGGCCGTCACTCCAACGACGTCCCGGCATCATGCGGCCGGTAAACTCATCGACAATAATTACTTCACCGTCCCGAACCACATAGTCCACATCCCGCTTAAAAATGACGTGGGCTTTAAGCGCCTGCATCACATGATGCACAAGGGACAAATTCTTAAGATCGTAAAGATTATCCACCCCTAACAATTTTTCAACCTTGGCGTTCCCCTCATCCGTAAGCATTGCCGACTTTGTCTTTTCTTCGATGGAATAGTCGGTTTCTTTTTTTAGATGCGGGATAATCTGATTCACACGGTAATATAACTCGGTGGAGTCCTCTGCGGGGCCTGAAATGATGAGCGGGGTTCTGGCTTCATCAATCAAAATACTATCCACTTCGTCAATGATTGCAAAATGATGCTCCCGCTGGACGAAACTTTTTGCGTCGAATTTCATGTTGTCGCGCAGGTAGTCAAAACCGAATTCGTTATTCGTCCCGTAAGTAATATCCGCGTTGTAAGCGGCCTGACGATCCGCATCCGGTTCATCATGTTGAATGATGCCGACGGTCATCCCTAAAAAACGATAGAGTTGCCCCATCCACTGCGAGTCACGCCCGGCCAGATAATCATTCACCGTCACCACATGCACCCCTCGCCGGGTCAAGGCATTGAGATAAACGGGCAAGGTGGCCACAAGCGTCTTGCCTTCCCCCGTTTTCATCTCGGAGATCTTGCCTTCGTGCAGAACGGCGCCGCCAAGAATCTGCACATCAAAATGCCGCATGCCCAATACACGCTTGGACGCTTCCCGCACAACGGCAAAGGCTTCCGGCAGAATGGCATCCAGGCCTTCGGAAAGGCTTTTGAGATCAACTTCAGGAAGCGGCCCTGTTTCAGGAATGCCCAGTTTCTTCCGAAATTCACCGGTTTTTCCGCGCAAGGCCTCATCCGAAAGTTTTGAAACGGAGGCTTCCAAGTCATTGACTTGCGAAACCAGCGGCCAAAGCCGTTTGAGCTCCCTGTCATTCCTGCTTCCGACGACTTTTCGGACAAGTGTACCAAGCCCTAACATCTCTTTCTCCTTCGCTCACGAAATATATCAAAACATTTTAGCATAGGCTTTTTTATCTTGCCATTGGAAAAAAAAACCCCGGCAAGCGCGCTCTTGCCGGGGTTTTTACATGTTCTTAGCTCACGATTTAGTCAGACGTGTTGATGACATCGGCGGCTTGTGGCCCTTTTTCTCCCTGAATCACTTCAAATTCAACCGCCTGACCTTCCGATAATGTTTTAAATCCTTCTCCTTTGATTGCAGAGAAATGAACAAAGACGTCGTCTCCTTCTTCCCTCTCGATAAAACCAAAGCCCTTCTTCTCATTAAACCATTTCACTTTTCCTTTGACCGCCATCTGACCCGAAAACCTCCTTTTCCCCAAATATGACCCACCTTGTTCAATGCGCCATATTAGACTTGATAATGCAAGAGAGCGTCCTCGCAACCACCCTCTTGTGGTACGCCAGAGCAAAACCTCTCCCTGGCAGATCGTCCGGGAAACTCTGATTCAAATCCGAGCTTCCTTCAATTGAGTATGTAACGCATCGGATTGATCGGCACTTGATTGACAGAAACTTCGTAGTGGAGGTGGGGGCCCGTGGAAAGTCCCGTATTTCCGACATAAGCGATCACATCTCCCCGCTTGACTTTCTGTCCGACCTTTACGGCAACCTTAGATAAATGACCGTATTGGGTTACAATACCGTACCCGTGGTTTAACTTGAGGAAGCGGCCAAAACCACCGTTAAACTTAGAATAGGTGACCACACCTGATGCGGGCGCGATAATCGGCGTTCCGGGACGCGCGGCAATGTCAATACCATTGTGGTTTTGGAGGCGACCGGAAAAAGGAGAGATGCGTTTTCCGAAAGTGGAGGTGAGCCAACCCGAGGTCGGCCAGATCGAAGGGGTTGATGCCCAGAGGGATTGACGGTCCTGAACAACTTCTTCAAGTTCTTGAAAACTTTTTTCCTGTTGAACCACATGAGATTGCAACAATTCCAAATCCCGATGGATTGCATCCCCCCGGTTCAATGCGGCGTAAGCGGCAATCTGTTGTTCGTCCGAACCCCCTACACCAAAAGCACTTGTGCTTCCTTTTGGAGGACCGATATCCGTCATGACACGGAGTTTTCGGTCGAATTCAACCAGTCGCACAACCTGGTTTTTAAGATCTTCGATTGTACCGGAAAAGCTCTGGATTTGAATTTTTTGGGCTTTGTTTTCCTTGCGGAGGGCCGTAACATCCTCTAATTGCCCGCGCATAAGATAGAACTGGAAAAAAAAGACGGTCAAAACCATGAAAAAAACAACTGACACACCCATAAAAAACCGAATCAGTCCTTTTTTGATTGAAATACGGTAAGGTTCTGAAGTATTGGTGCCCGAAAAGATGACAATAGAATAAGAATCGCTGGACTTCCCCATCTTACAACTCCGGAAAATACTTAAAAAACCCTACCATAGGGGTATTTTAGTGTCAAGAAAACCAAAGCAGCGACCACAATAGATCAAATTTACTTACTATTTTACAAAAAACAAAGTGGATCGCACCGATACGGAAACAATCAGTCAATGGTGGGCGCGGCCAGAATCGAACTGGCACGAGGTCGCCCCCGGCAGTTTTTGAGACTGCTGCGTCTACCAATTCCGCCACGCGCCCGATGAGGCCACTTTCTATCATATCTTTCTTTTTTTATCAAGAAGTTGAATCTCTCATTTTTCAGAAGATATCGTCAGGGTTCCCTCCCTTCCTCTTAATTTAGGAGGAAAGGCCGATCCGCTCAAGGCAAATCGGCATAGCGTACTTTCATTTGCAGAAATCCCGTAAAAAAGTCGTATTTTACTCCGCTGCGGTGATATTGTCGGCCTCAGGGTCTTATGCTATGCTTTTCTTGTGGAGGTAGGTCTATGCTGGGTGTTGTGGTTTTTCTCTTTGGGATGATTGTCGGGAGTTTTGTCAACGTCTGTATCTATCGTCTGCCTCGCAACGCCTCTGTCGTCTTTCCCGCATCCCATTGTCCCGTTTGCAAAACAAAAGTCCGCGCCTGGCAAAACATTCCTGTCGTGAGTTTTCTATTGTTAGGCGGAAAATGCGGGGGCTGCAAAACAAGAATTCCGTGGCGTTATCCGCTAGTGGAATTGCTTCACGGCCTCGGTTTTCTTTTTATTTTTCATGAATTCGGCGCAAGCCCTCCAACCCTGATCTATTTTATGTTTTTCGCTTCGCTTATTGCCGTAATTTTCATTGATCTCTCTCATCAGATTATTCCTGATGTCATCACTCTGCCCGGCATCGTTATCGGCGTATTGGCCGCATCCACCGTTTTGCCGCCGGGACTTACAAATTCGCTCATCGGACTCTTCTTGGGCGGGGGACTTTTTTATCTCGTTGCGATCTTGTCCTTGGCCATCCTCAAAAAAGAAGGCATGGGCGGCGGAGACATTAAACTCATCGCGATGATCGGCGCTTTTCTAGGATGGCAGGGCGTGCTGTTGACCATATTTTTGGCCGCCCTATCGGGTTCCGTAATCGGAATTGCGATGATTGCAATGAAAGGCAAAACCCGCGCGGACCTGATTCCCTTCGGCCCTTACCTTGTCTTTGGCGCACTCACCTCACTTTTTTGGGGAAACGGAATATTGCATTGGTATTTTTCTCTGGGCCAGGCATGACATCGAAGCCATGACGGTCTTTCTGAAATAAAAAAGAGAGCGAATGTTTTTTCAAAATAAAAAAAATCACGGGGGGCGGCTTTTTACCTTCACCACCTTCGGCGTCTTTCTTTTTTTGATCTTGGCCTTGCTCAGCGTGCTTTTCCTCAAAGTCTCCGTCGTGCTGACGCCCACGCGCGAAGAGACAACCGCAGATTTCCTCATCTTGCTTGTTAAGGTATTCAGCATCGCGGGCATCGGGTTTTTTATTTTTTTCCGCATTCAGAACGCCCTGCTCAAACGTGTGGGAGATGAAAGCAGCACGGAACGGCATCGTCCAAGCGGCTTTGTTCTGAATACCTTCGAAGGGCTGATTCAAGAACTCAAAAGCAAGGAAGAAGCCCTGGAGCAGCTTAAAAAAGAGGCGGAGGACCGTGCCAAACGCATCGAAAGTTACAATGAAAATATCCTGCAAAGCGTGCCGAGCGGCGTCCTGACCTTTAACTGCGAAAAAACAATTACAACCTTTAATACAGCTGCGGAAGCCATTTTGGACCTTCCATCCGATCAGGCTCTGAAAAAATCCTATGAAAGTATTTTTGAAAATAATCCGAAGATGGTGCGTTTACTCAACAAAACCCTGGAAAAAGCGCAAGACATCCTACGCCAGGATTGTATGATTGAGCACGCCGATGGAAAAAAAATGTGGCTGGGATTGAGTACATCGCTGCTGCGCGACCGAAACGACCAGATTATCGGGGCAACCCTTGTGTTTACCGATCTGACAGAAAAGAAAATGCTTGAAGAACAAGTCGAACTCAAAAAAAGGCTGGTGATGATGGGCGAAATGTCTGCATGGGTGGCGCATGAATTCAGAAGCTACATGGGCACCATTCTGGGCTTTTCTCGTCTGCTTGAAAAAAAACTGGGCGCGGGGGATGAAAGACAGGCGATGGTGCAATCCATTACCGATGAACTCTTGTCAATGGAACACCTGATTACGGAACTGCTTTCTTACAGTAAAAAAACAGTGCTTGCCCCGACACCCACCGTTCTGACGGACTTGCTGACACGCATCAAAGATCAGTTTGATGAAAGCGGGCACTATCCGGAGATCGACTGGGCGCTTTCTTTCGAAGCCGACTTTCCTGAAATCAAGCTGGATCAGGTCTTGATGCGGCAGTCTTTTACGAACCTCATCCAAAATGCCCTGGACGCAATGGAGGGAAAGGGCTGCCTCAAAATCAATGCCTTTTTTCGCCGCGCGGCCCGGCGTGTGCAAATTGAAATTTCAGATACCGGAGACGGTATTGCCGAAGAAGATTTGCACAAAGTCTTTCTGCCCTTTTTCACAACCAAAAACAAAGGCACCGGGCTTGGCCTGGCGCTCGTTCATAAAATTATTCTCGCGCACAACGGACACATCACGGTTGAAAGCCGCGCCGGTGCGGGCACGCTTTTTACCATTATCCTTCCCGTTAAACAGGAACAACCCCTCGTAAAGGAGCCCGAATGGAAACAATTTTAATCGTTGAAGACCACGAAGGGCTTGCAAAAATGCTTTTGCAAGCCCTCAGGGATGCGGGCTATGAAACCCTTTGGGCCAAAGATGGACCTGAAGGCATCTCAAACCTTCTGGAAAAACGCATTGATCTTGTCGTAACCGACCTTAAATTTCCTCACAAAAGCGGGCTTGACGTGCTTCGCGCCGCAAAAGCGCATCATGCCGCAACACCGGTCATCATAATGACCGCTCACGGAAATTTTAATATTGCCGTCAAGGCCGTAAAAGAAGGGGCTTTTGATTTTATCGCCAAACCCTTTGAACCGGATCACCTCTTGCTTCAAATCGAAAAAGCCCTTGAGAAACAGCGTATTATGACCGAAAACATTGTTCTAAAAGAAACCTTTTCGACACAGCTTGCCTTTCCTAAAATCATCGGAAAGAGTCAAATCATGCGCGATATTTTAGCCCAGGTCGAAAAGGTGGCCCAAGGCCGGACGACCGTGTTGCTCTTGGGCGAAAGCGGCACGGGCAAAGAACTTTTTGCCCGTGCCGTGCATATGTTGAGTCCGCGCAAAAACAACAACCTCGTAACGATCAACTGCGCCGCCATTCCGCACGACCTGCTCGAAAGCGAACTCTTCGGTCACGAAAAAGGGGCATTTACCGGTGCGGCGGCCAAAAAGATCGGCAAGTTTGAATTGGCCGACAAGGGCACGATCTTTCTAGATGAAATCGGCGACATGGATCTTGCCTTGCAAGCCAAACTGCTGCGTGTTTTGGAAGAAGACGCCCTCATGCGCGTGGGCGGCACAAGCCGTGTGCCCACGGATGTTCGTGTGATTGCCGCCACAAACCGCGGGCTTCCCAAACTGATCGAACAAAAAAAATTCCGCGAAGACCTGTACTACAGGCTGAATGTCTTCCCTTTGGCCATTCCCTCCCTGCGTGAGCGCACGGAGGATATCCCCGCCATTGTCGAACATTTTGTCGCGCTTTATGCAAAAGAAATGAAAAAAGAAATCAAACCCCTTTCAAAAGAAGCCATGGAGGTTTTATTGGAGCATCCGTGGACAGGCAATGTGCGCGAATTGCAAAATGCCATCGAACGGGCAAGCATTTTGTCCGAAGGCGAGCAAATCCAACCCGAAGACCTTGTCCTAAAAACAAGGTTGGAATCCCCTCCTTCCATACAAGATATTCCGCTGGAAGGTTCCCTGCATGCTGTCAGTGAAGCAGCCAGTCGCATCGTCGAATCCAAAATGATCAAAAAGGTCCTCAGGCAGACGGACGGCAATAAAAGCCGTGCTGCAGAAATCCTCCAAGTGAGTTACAAAACCCTGTTGACGAAGATAAAAGACTATGCTATAGAAAAACAGAATTTAGTTTGATATTATGGAATTTTTATTCCTGACAAACACGGATTCTGCATTTCATGTGGTCAAAAAAAGGATATACCGCCATCGAAATGCTGACTGTTTTAGCGGTCGTCGGCATCACCGCGACCATCGCATTGGTCAATCATGCCGCTCAAAAACCTCACACAAACCTCCGCGAAAACGGTCGGGAAATGGTTTCGCAACTGAGGCACCTTCGGCAACAAGCCATTACCACCGGCGTCACCACCACGCTTGAGTTTCTGCCGCGCTACGGACTGTACATGCTCTCCGACGAGGAAGAGCGGGCGCTCTTGCCGCATGTGCGTTTTGGATATCCGTCAGAAGTCGATCAAACCCCCGGGGGCGATCCTTTGTCGGCACAAGCCGCAGACGGTGTGAGTTTTCTCAATGAAGTCGCCGGTTTTCAAGCGGACGGGACGCCAAGCCGCCAAGGCACCGTTTATTTAACCAATGCCTCCGCAGATGATGAAACCCACGAGGGATATCGGGAGGCCCTTGCCATTTCCGTCAACGCGACAGGCCGTGTCAAACTTTACCAATGGCGGGGCACAAGGTGGGAATAAAAGACACACGCGGATTTTCCCTGATTGAAGCCGTGATCGCCAGCGCCGTATTGGCCACCGGGCTGCTGGGCTTGATCGGCATGTTCGGCGCAGGGTACCGTGCCTTGGATGGCGGCGACAACCGAACCGTCGCCGCCAAGCTGGCACGCGACAAAATGGAAGAATTGCGTTCCATATCCCCTTTTCCAACCGATCCACCCGTATCCGAGGTGGTTGACGGCATGACCCGCGAATGGTCGATCATTAGAAGTACACGGGATAACCATATTTGGCTCATCACGGTTGATGTTTTTTGGGACAGCTTACAGGGGCAGCGGCATAACCTCGCACTCAAAAGTTTTCGCGCTTACTGACGCATCCTGATCTGAGCATAATGAAACAATTCATGCAAACGACAAAAAATGAAAAAGGCGTCTCGCTGCTTGAAATGCTTTTTGCAATTAGCCTGATTCTCGTCATGGCCGCCTCTTTTCATCAATTGTTAAGCAGCTTCTACGAAAACTATGAAGTGCAAGAAGCCATCGCGGAAACCCAACAGCAGGGACGTGTCACCGCAGATCTTTTTTGGCACGAAATACGCAACACCGGATTCGATCCGACAGGCCGCCTCTTTGACCCGGACCGTGCCAACCTCACAAAGCCGCGCAAGGTTGGCTGTGTGCAAGATACATATCCCGTGGAACCTATTTTCGAAGCCGCCCCCACTATTTTCCATTTTTTGGCCGACCTGAACCAAAACGGCGAAGTTGACGGAGAAGAAGCAGGGGATCGGCAAGCCGACCCCAAAGAACACGTCCGTTATGAGTGGGTCGGCGATGCCGACCCGAGAAAAATCGGGTCTGACCCCGACGCCTGCGGCGAAGAGCGAACATCCTACACACTTTACCGGGATACGGGCGGCGGCATGCAAGCCGTTTCATCGCACATTACCGCATTCGCTTTGGAATATTACGACGAAGACGGCGTGCAAATCGCCCCCGGTGCCGTACTGACGCCTGAGGAGCGCGCGCGGATTCGGCGCGTTGTGCTGAAGCTTACGGCACGCACGGGCGACCCATTGGAAAACGGCTATGGCGAACGCAAGCTGCGAACCGATATTTGGCTGAGAAACATGTAAATGAAAAATATCCCGCAAAACAATCAACACGGTTTTGCCATGTTTGTCGCCGTCATGGTGCTCAGCCTCGGCACAAGCTTTGCCTTTTTAGCCTACCAGGTCTCCACAACGGAACTTAACATCTCACGTTATTCGGAAAATGAAGCCGCCGTGCAATACTTGGCGGAGTCCGGCGTTGAAAAGGTGGTTTCATGGGCAACCGAGCCTGCTCACTCTCCCGATCCGGACTTTTTTAGAAATCTCATCACAAGCCCGTGCACACAGGATCTAAAAAACCCCGAAGATCTGCCCGATTTCCCCAGGCCGGCGCATTGGGAAATCAGCCCTTTTTCAGATTTTCAGACATACCTGACGGACCCGGACACCGGGCCATTTTCCGAATTAAAAGATATCGGGAAGATCGTGGACATTCAGCTTTACGCCCCCAGCCATGTCAACGGCATTTGTACTGTTGAGGTCACTGCCGAAACCGGCAGCGGTGCCAGCGCAACAGTACGGGTCAATATCGCAGCTAATCCTTTGGGGAATATTACCGCCGGGATTCAAGGCCTTGGGGAAGGCGGTGCCGATTTACCGGTGTGGGTACACTGGGGCAGCATCCGCTACACGGGCCGGGCAAATTTGGGAGACTCCATTCACCTCGTACCGCAGAACACCGGCATGGTACCGAACGGAGATCCTTATACGCTCATTGATTTGAGTGCCAACTTCGACCCCGTCATGACGCTTGATGTGGAAAACGAAATCACATCACCGCTTCCGGACGATGGGGATACCTACCTCGACCGGCCCAATGTCACACAAAACCGCGGTGCGGCGGCTCAACTGGATCCATTTGATTTTACCCGTCTTAGAACTTTCATCAAAAAGAACGGCGCCTATTATACGGTCTCCGATGACGGACAACACCTGCTCAAAAACGGTCAGCACATTTTGGATGATGCCGGCAACCATATCGACAGCTTTGATGGCGTTTTTGACGGCGCGACAGATAAAGAACACTTGGTCTGGATCGAAAACGCGGGCGCACCTGAATTAGATATCACGGGCGGACGCTTTCGCGGCTATTTCTATTTTTCAGGCGACATTAATATTGAAGGAGATGTTGTCGGCCGTCCCGTATCCGCCGTTTCGCCGCCGGTAACGGGCTACCCGGACGGAAGGGGAATTCATCTATCGGACATCAATCTGGAAGGTCTGTTTGTCACAAAAGGCGTGGTCAACCTGCAGCGCCGTTTTAGCGCCTATGGCGCCTTTTACAGCGTGGGCGGCTTTACCGGTGCAGGCACGGACGAACTGGAGGTTTGGTACAATCATAATTTTAAGAACGGTGTCTATCACGGCGTGCGAACGGTCACGCCCCTCACCGGCACCTGGCGAATCGTGCCGCTTGACGAATAAGAGCCGGTTTTCAATCATTCATCCTTAAGTCTTTAGGAAACTTTGTTTTGTTTGGGGTCCAAGGCATCACGCAACCCGTCTCCAAGAAAATTAAATGCCAACATGGTCATAAAAATCGCAAGACCGGGAAAAAAGATGAGATGCGGGTAAAACTTCAGGGCCTTCCAACCTTCATTGGCAAGTGTGCCCCAACTTGCGGCGGGCGGCGTCAGACCGAGACCGATAAAACTGAGCGTGGATTCGGCCAAAATGGCGGAAGGAATCCGAAAAGTAAGCGTGACAATCAAAACACCGAAAGTATTGGGCAGGATGTGTTTCAATAGAATGCGAACATCCTTTACGCCAAAGGCCCGTGCGGCTTCCACATAGGCGTTTTCCTTGAGACGCAACACTTCCCCCCGAATGAGACGGGCCACCGTGATCCAACCCACCAGACTCAAGGCCAGAAAAACCCCGCTTACGCCCCGTCCGATCAGCACGGTAATCAAAATAATCAGAAGCAAGTCGGGAATAGCGTAGAGTACATCCACGCCCCGCATCATGGCATTGTCGATGCGTCCGCCCGCATAACCCGAAACCGCTCCGTAACAAGTTCCCAACAAAAGGGCCGACACCCCCGTCAACAAACTCACGGCCATTGAAATGCGTGTGCCGTAAATCAGCCTGGAAAAGAGGTCGCGCCCCAGGGCGTCCGTGCCCATCCAGTGTTGCGCATTCGGTGCGGCAAGGTTGTTGTCCGTATTCTGAAGATCATGCGCGTAGGGCGCAATGACATCGCCGAAGATCGCGATAAGCAGCAATGCGGCAATCAATAGCAAGCTGGCGACCGCCAAACGGTCCTGCCGAAACCTCGGCCAAAAAAGCGGTTGAATCATAAGCGTTCATTCCAATTGAATACGCGGATCGATGACCGTATAAAAAAGATCAACCAGCAAGTTGGCCAGCACAACCAGCAGGGCATACACCAAGGTGACACCCATAATGAGCGGGTAGTCCCGATTGGTGACTGCCGTGATAAAAAACTTCCCCATACCCGGCACAGAAAAGATAAACTCAATCACAAAAGAACCCGTCACCAGGGTCGCGGCCAGCGGCCCCAAAACCGTAATCACCGGTGTGATGGCGTTTTTGAGGACATGCCGGAACAAAATCGTCGTTTCGGGCAAGCCTTTGGCGCGGGCCGTGCGCACATAATCGCGGTGTTTTTCCTCCAAAATACTGGAGCGCGTCAGACGGGCAATGTAAGCTGCCGGAGCCAGGCCCAAAGCAAAGGCAGGCAAAACGACACTTCTGGCGTCTTCCCAAAGGGCAGGAGGAAAAAGTTTGAATTGATGAGAAAAAACCAGGATTAAAAAGGCCCCCAGGACAAAGTTGGGAATCGAGATGCCCGCCGTCGCAAAAAACATGCTGGTTTTGTCCCAGGCCGTTTGCGCAAAGGCGCCGGAGGCCATGCCCGCAAGCAGTCCCAAAACCAAGGCGATAAACAATGCCAGCGCCCCGAGCTGAATCGACACGGGCAAGGTATCGGCGATGACATCGTTGACCGTACGCCCCAGATATTTGTATGAAGGCCCCAAATCCCCCTTTAAAAGGCCTTTGAGATAAAGGCCGTATTGCACGGCAAACGGTTTGTCGAGGTGATATTTGGCCTCGATATTGGCCTTGATTTCCGGCGGAAGTTTTTTCTCCCGGTCAAAGGGGCCGCCGGGAACGAGGTGCATCATCACAAAGGTGAGTGTCGCCACGGCCCACAAGACCGGAACAGCCCAAAGCAGGCGACGCAGGATAAAGAGCAGCATCAGGATTGCACCTTATTCGACGGTTTTCGTTTTACTTTTTTGAGATGAATCAGGTCCATGGCATTCACTTCCAACCCTTCGATCTCGGGGCTGATGAGCAGGTTTTGCGCCGCGAAAAAAAGCGGCATGATGGGCACATCCGTTTCTGTCAGAATACGCTGCGCCGCATCATAAAGCGCCAAACGTTTTGAGGGATCGCCCTCACTGGCCGCATCGGAAATAAAACGATCATATTCCGCATTACCCCAATGGGTGTTGTTATTGCCGCTCGTACTCGTGAAGAGATTCATAAAGTTATCCGGGTCGGGATAGTCCGCACCCCAACCCAAGCGAAAAACCTGAGGCGTGTCTTCCCGGAGTTGTTGCAGGTAAACCTTCCACTCCATGTTATCCAGCAAAACAGTGACCCCCAGATTTTTTTTCCACTGCGCCTGAATATGTTCCGCAATCATACGGTTGGTGGGGTCGGTGTTGAAAGCCAGGGTGATGGGCGGCAGACCCGCACCGTTTTTGTAACCCGCTTCCGCTAAAAAACGCCGCGCCTTTTCGGGATTAAAAGCAAGCCCGATCTCCGGGTTGTGGGCGAACATGCCCTGTGGAATCCAAGAGGTCGCCGGGATTTCGCCGCCCTTCAGAATCTTGGGAATCTCCTCCCGATCAATCGCCATCGAAAAAGCCTGTCTCACTTTGACCTTATCAAAGGGTGCTTTGTCGAGATTGAACCCGTAATAATAGCCCCGGAGAAAGGGCGCGCGCACATAGTCCGGATGCGTCTTATAACGCGGAATCGCGATGGGCGGCAGGGTCACCCGGTCCAGATACCCGGTCTCATAGAGCGTAAGCGCCGTAGTTTCTTCGGAGACCACATAAAAAATCACCCGGTCGAGCGCGGGACGGTCGCCGTAATAATGTTCATTGGCCACCAAAGTCAGACGGTATTCATGCCGCCATTCTTCTAATCGAAAAGCACCCAGCGTCACCAAGTGCGCAGGCTCGGTCCAACGATCTCCGTAACGCTCAATGAGGTCTTTGCGCTGCGGGAAGGTTGCCGTAAAGGTTGTGACGGAAGGGAAGTACACCGCCTGTTTTTTCAGATCGACCCGCAGCGTCAAGTCATGCAAAGCCTTCACCCCGACCAAGTCTGCGTCCTTAATCCGGCCCGTATTGTACGCGGCGGCGTTTTCCACATCGTATAAAAAATAGGCGTATTCCGAAGCGGTCGCCGGATTGAGCAGCCGCTTCCAGGCATATTCAAAATCGTGTGCGGTCACTTGTTTGCCGTCGCTCCAATAAACATCCGGCCGCAAATGGAAGGTATAAATACGACCGTCGCCGGAGACCGTCCAGCGTGCCGCGATGGCCGGTTGCGGACGAAGTGCCGCATCATAGGCCGTCAGGCCTTCCATCAGGTTTTCGATGACACGAATGGAAACATTGTCCGTGGCGAGAGCCCAATCCAGTGTCGGAGGTTCCGCAGTGAGATTCATGCGAAAAACGGCCTCCGATTCCACGGTTCCGCGATCTGCGGACGGCCATAAAAAACTGGCAACGAGACCGATGAAAAGCAGGGAGATGAGCAGAGCTTTCATGTCCGCAATGATAGATTTTTTATTGAAGAAGGTCAAAAGTGCGGATTAACAGGCTTTGACAGTCTCTGTGCGCAGGGAAAAATCTCCACGCAGCCCCTCCGCTTCCCAAGATCAATCACCGGTCTTGGGCCATTTTTCTTGACAATAAAATCACATTTGAATAGGATTAAGATGACTTGGCCTTTGAAGGCGCGTAGCTCAGGGGGAGAGCGCTTGCTTGACACGCAAGAGGTCGGCGGTTCAAAACCGCCCGTGCCTACCATTGAAATTTTGGAATCATCTGAAATTTTGGAATCATCGTGAACAATTCAAAAAAATCCTCGTTACATGCGTCGCTGAAATCCGCCGTATTTTTAAGCCGCCGCATCCATCCCGCGTTTTAGGACGACCTTGAATAAAGAAATCACCCTTCGTTTGAGTGGTGGCGTTGAAAAACGTGTTCCCGCAGGAACGCCTTTTCTTGATGTCGTCAAAATGCTCGGAAAAGAAAAAGAAACCGTGGGCATCCGTGTGAACGGCCTCGCAAAAGACTTGAGCGTGGCCGCGGAAGAAGATGCCGAAATTGATCTTTTGACCTTCGATTCGCCGGAAGGCAGGGAAATTTACCGGCACAGTTCAGCCCATGTCTTGGCGCAGGCCGTGAAAGAACTCTTTCCTGCCGTGAAAGTGAGCATCGGCCCGGCGATTGAGGAAGGGTTTTATTATGATTTTGATTTTGAGCGCCCTTTCACACCGGAAGATTTGCAGCAAATCGAAAAGAAGATCAAGGAAATCGTTAAACGCAAGCTGCCGATTTTGCGCATGGAATTGACAAAAGAAGAAGCCGTCCGGCTCTTTGAGGCACGTGGCGAACCCTATAAAGTCGAGCTCATCCAAGACGGCATGGAAGAGCCGATCTCCGCCTACCGGCAAGGAGACTTTATTGATCTTTGCCGGGGGCCGCACCTGCCCTCCACGGGAAAAATCAAAGCGGTCAAACTGCTTTCAACCGGCGGCGCGTATTGGCGCGGCGACGAAAAAAATAAAATGCTGCAACGCATTTACGGGATCTCTTTTTCAAACCGCATCGATCTTGACGCCCACCTGAAAAAACTGGAAGAAATCAAGAAGCGGGATCACCGTAAACTGGGCAAGGATTTGGACCTCTTTTCCACCTCCGATCAGATTGGTGCGGGACTCATTCTTTGGCACCCTAAAGGGGCAATCATCCGAAAAGTCCTGGAAGATTTTTGGCGCGATGAACACCTTAAAGCCGACTACGACTTTGTTGCCACACCCCACATGGCGAAACGCGATCTCTGGGAACAAAGCGGGCACCTGTCGTTTTATCAGGAAAACATGTACAAGGGCATTGATGTTGACGGGGTGCCTTATCAGATCAAGCCCATGAACTGCCCCTTCCACATCATGATTTATAAATCTCAACTCAGAAGTTATCGGGATCTGCCGCTGCGCTGGAGCGAACTGGGTACCGTGTATCGTTACGAACGTTCCGGCGTATTGCACGGCCTGCTGCGTGTGCGGGGATTTACGCAGGATGATGCCCATATTTTTTGCCGCCCCGATCAGATTGAGTCCGAGATTTTGAAAGTGCTCGATTTCACCACCCATGTGCTGAGAACTTTTGGTTTTGAACATTACGACATCTATCTTTCGACCCGTCCGGAAAAATACGTCGGCAGTTTAGATCGCTGGGAGCAAGCCACTTCCGCCCTGGAAGGTGCCCTGAAACAAAAAGGGTTTGCCTATGAAATAGATCCCGGCGAAGGTGTTTTTTACGGGCCGAAGATCGACATGAAAATTAAGGACTCCCTGGGCCGCGCTTGGCAATGCACCACAATCCAGGTCGATTTTAATTTACCCGAACGCTTCAACATGAGCTACCGGGGAGACGACGGCAAAGCTCATCAACCCATCATGATTCACCGGGCCTTGATGGGTTCGATCGAACGGTTTTTCGGGGTGCTCATCGAACACTATGCCGGCGCTTTTCCGACTTGGCTTGCCCCGGTTCAAACAAAAGTCATTCCCATTACGGAACACCATCAAGCATACGCAGCGCAGCTTCAAAAGAAACTTCGCGGGGCGGGCATCCGCAGTGAAGTGGATCGGCGCAACGAAAAAATGGGGCTGAAGATACGCGAAGCCCAATTACAAAAAATACCCTACATGCTGATTGTTGGCGACAAAGAAGTGGAAGATAAAACCGTGGCCGTCAGGCAGCGCAGCGGGGAAAACACGACGGTGTCTTTGGATCTCTGTGTCAGACAAATCCAAGAAGAGATCGCACTTAAGGCAAACCGTCTGATGGAGGGGAATGCAGCGAGATAGACGGGGCCCGCAAGGCCCCCCCAAGATGAGGGCAAATCGGGATATCCGAGACAGAGAAATCCGTGTGATCGGCCCGGAAGGCGAGCAACTCGGCATCATGTCGCCTTCGGATGCCATGAATAAGAGCAGTGAATACGGCCTGGACCTGGTCGAAGTTGCGCCGACGGCAAAACCGCCGGTTTGCCGCATCATGGATCTTGGGAAATATAAATATGAGCAGAGCCGTAAGGAACGTTCACTCAAATCGAGCCAAAAGGGCGGGCACCTCAAAGAAGTAAAATTCCGCCCCTATACGGGGGAACATGATCTTGAATTCAAAATAAAACATGCAAGGGATTTCCTTCAGGGCAGAAACAAGGTTAAAATAACGCTGATGTTCCGAGGACGAGAGATGGCTTACCGGCAAAGAGGCTGGGATATTATGGCCCAAGTGGAAGAAAAACTTGTAGACGTGGGGCAAAGAGAATATGCTCCAAAATTTGAAGGGCGAAACATGATTATGGTCTTAGCCCCGAAATCGATCAAAGGAGATTAAAGTGAAGGTTAAAATTAAAACGCATCGGGGTGCGGCAAAACGCTTTAAAAAAACAGGTTCGGGCAAATTGAAACGCAATAAAGCCGGGAAAAGGCATTTGCTCACCCACCAATCCAGAAAGCAAAAACGCAACTTAAGCGGCAGCGCCCCGGTTTTTAAAGGAGAAGCAAAAGGCCTCATGCGCGCACTGCCCTACCTTTAAAAAAAGCATCACACCATTGAACTAGAAGGAGCAAGGAAATGCCAAGAGCAAAAGGAGGCCCCAAGACCCGCCAAAGGCGTAAAGCCCGTATAAAAATGGCCAAAGGGTACTACGGGGCAAAGAGCAAATTATTCAGAACCGCGACGGAAGCCGTTGATAAATCACTCTTGTATGCCTACCGAGATCGGCGCAATAAAAAACGGGCCTTCAGACGACTTTGGATCACCCGAATCAGCGCCGCCGCAAAATTAAACGGTCTCACATACAGCCGTTTGATGGACGGTTTGAAAAAAGCAGGCATTGAATTAAACAGAAAAATTCTGGCCGAAATTGCCGCACACGATCCCGCAGGGTTTACACAAATCGTGCAAAAAATGCAGGAAAAAACAGGTGCCGCAAGCGCCTGAAGCCTGCAATCCGCCCGGATCTGAACCGCGTCGGAAATAGCGGCCCACAAACTCTCTCTATTTCAGGGAAAAGCGGGCCGCTATTTTTTTGCGATCATTGTTTCAAGTCATCCCGGTTTGATTTACAAGCCGTATCCGTAGTATCGTTTGACTTGATTATTGTTGGGTTTTACTCAAAAAAACAATGTCTTGCTTAGACCGAGTCGGTCACACACATCGTCGCGCCGCTTTTTTTTTCATCTCTTTTTTCTCCACCGTCATCGTCGCATGTGACTTACTTCCCAATCCTCAAAGAATAGAAGTCTCCATCCGGCTCAATTCAACCCACATGGGCGATTCAGCGTTTTATCCCAATCCCGCCATCGTAAATCTTGGCGGACATGTTGTTTGGAAAAACAACGACGATTTTATCCATTCAATTGTAGGCGATGCGGAAGAAGGGATTTGTGCCTTTAAATCTGAAGCGATTAACCAGGGCATGACATTCAAAAAAGTATTTTCCAAGCCCGTGACCTGCAACTATTATTGCGGCATTCACGGCAGAACCATGCGCGGGAAAATCGTTGTTCGATAAAGGATTCCCTCGCGGCAATCAATCAAAAAAATCAGGCGGCCGTTTGACCGCCTGATCACTATTGATCGTCTCACAGCGCAACAGGCGCTTCCCGCAAGAATACGGAAGCGCCGCCGTCTTCAGGCTGCTTTCACCGCAATACGATGCACTTCTTTTTCTGCCGGTTTCGTTTTAGGCAAGGTGAGCTTCAAAACACCTTTTTCAAAAACCGCCTCAATTTTCTTCTCTTCAACCTCTGCGGGCAAAGGAACCCTTCTTACGAAATGACCGTAAACACATTCCCGACGATAAACATTTTCTTCTTTTTTTTCTTTTTCGCTTTTTTTCTCGCCCTGGAGGGTCAACACCCCGTCTTCGACCGAAAGCTGTATTTCCTTTTTATCCACACCGGGCAATTCGACTTTCATCTCAATTGCTTTTTCCGTCTCTTTAATGTCAAGGCGCGGATTAAAAAAGATTTTTTCCTCTTTTGTCCCGGGAAAAAACCCGCCGTTTAATTCACGTGTCAATTCTCCAAAAAGATCCCCCATCTCACGACTGAAAATGGGAAATACCGGGTCAAGTTCACGAAAAGGTGTGACGCGTCCCCATCTCCAAGGAACAATTGTGCGTTTTGTCATTTTCATCTCCTCCCTTCTTCGACCTAATGCAAAGCTTGCCGACTCGGCTCACATCCGCCACATCCGGCAACCGCCTTCAACTTAAACATAAGATCAAAAATTTATTTTTCAAGAGGGTAAAAGGGGAATTGCATGATCCGGCCTTCGAAACACGAAGCAGCCAAGACAAAAAACAGGCCTTAAGGAGAAACAGCAGGAGAGCGATCCGCATTCACATGGAGGGAAATATTCTCAGCCGCGCCATCACAGAAAGAAATGAAGGCTGTCGCCGATCCCCTGCACTTGATTGTAAAAATTTCTTCCTTTGCCTCAGCATCTTTCTGAAAGACAAGGGTGACTTCATTGCCCGAAGCCGACAAAATAGCGGGGTTTTCCGCATCAGCCTGTCCAAAGGTCAATTGCGTCGGAAAACCCGTGCCATCGCTGTTCACCACCCAAAGCTCCTTCGTAAGATTGCGGTCTCTGGCAAAAATCACCTGCTTGCCGTCTGGGGTAAAAACCGGATCAAAATCAACATCTTCACCACTGGGGAGGGCCAGTTCGTTGCCTCCGTCGAGGCTATCGATAATGAAAAGATCCGTTTCACCACTTGTTCGCTCTGAAGCAAAAACAATACGACTGCCGTCCGGAGAATAAGAAGGACGGGTATCATCCACCGAATTTACAGTCAGTTGCTCCAAGTTGCTGCCATCGCGGTTCATGCGGAAGATTTCAAAATCTCCGTCAATATTTGGAAAAGCAAGGCTATTAAGGTTCGAGGCAAAAACAATCGAATTGCCATCGGGAGAAAACGCGGGATCAATATCGTTTGCGGCATCATTTTGGCTAAGATCGCTTGGATTGGTCCCCGTCCGTCCTGCGATAAAAATATCGAAATCTCCGCTTTTATTTGAAACATAAACAATATCTTTGCCGTCCGGCGAAAAAACAGGCGATTCGTTAATTTCGTCTTTCCCCGGCTGCTGCGGACTTTGTCCGAGGGCATTATTCGTCACCTGTTTAATGTCAAAGCCGCCGACCGACATCGTAAAAATTTCGAAATTACCGGTGCGATCCGAAGAAAAGGCAACAAGCGGGGTGTAGCGGAATCCGTCCTTTTGAATTGCAATTTGTCCGCCGGTGGTCACCGTCACATCGACCGGCCCTGAAAGAAAAACCGGCCCCGCCTCGGCAATAATAAACGTTGAATCTTGCACGACGGTACAAGGCGAACTCCGGTCTCCGAACAAAACAACGGAATCATTGCCGAAATGCGTGCCTCGAATAAAAACCGGGGTACCCCCTTGCACAGGCCCTTCCGCGGGACCTCTTTGTGTTGTAATCGATGTAATTGTCGGCACACCTCCCGCCGCCCGGTTTGCATCTCCCTTGCTCAGACGCGCAGAAGCGGGGTCGAGACAATCCGGATTCACGCTACTTACCCCTGTGCTGCAACTTATCAGCAATACAAAGGACAGCAACGACGCGGTGATCCGGACAGCATGTCTCATTTGCATTGCAGCTCAAACACGGGTAATCACTTCCTTTGCCAAATCCATATAGGCCTGCGCACCCCGGGAGACCGCATTGTAAAAAAGAACCGGCTTGCCGTAACTGGGCGCTTCGGCAAGCGTAATGTTACGCGGAATAACGCTCTTAAAGACCTGATCTCCAAAATGGCTGTGGATTTCTGCGGAAACCTGTCGATTAAGATTATTTCGGCTGTCATACATCGTCAACACAATGCCCTCAATCTTGAGCGACGGATTAAATGAATTCCGCACAAGCCGCATCGTTCTTAAGAGCAACTTCAAACCCTCCAACGCATAATATTCACACTGAAGCGGAACAAGCAGCGTATCCGCCGCCGTCAGGGCATTTAATGTTAAAAACCCAAGAGAGGGCGGACAATCGATGATGATGTAATCATAGACATCACTAAGTCCTTTCAAGCCCATTTTCAAAATTGTTTCACGACCGGCCATATCGGCCAGTTCGATCTCGGCCCCCACCAGATCAATGCCCGCAGGCAAGAGATCCAAATGCGGCACTTCGGTTTTCATCTTAAG
>JALUVJ010000073.1 GCA_027020665.1 Nitrospira sp. | reverse complement strand
GTAAAAGGTCGTGGTGGCCGTACTGGTTAAAAGACGGATGCCTTGTGCTGTCATCTCGTCGGTCAGGGCGGCGTCCCCACTGGCGGAAACCTGAACGGCCTGATCAAAACTGTCGGAAGAAATGCCGGAGCTGTCGTAAAAGCCCTGTAAAAATTTGTTCCAAATGGGAATGCCTTCCTTCTCCAAACTAAAAACGACTTTTTCGATAAAGGGCAGAGCCGCGCCTGCATCATCCAACAAGCCTGCCTCGGCATCACCCGGCATTCCTTCTGTCGGATACCTTTCCCCGTGAAAATTCGGATTTTTTTCCAAAACCATTTGCCGATTGGGATTGTTGATCGTGAGCATGTAGGGGCCGGTGCCGACCGGATACCAATCGAGTGTGATATTTTTTTCAATGAGACCCGGCTGAGCATAAAAGCGATCCGCCTCATGCGGCACGGGCGCAAAAAAAGGCATGGCGAGCCAATACAAAAATTGCGGATACTTGCCTTTAATTTTAATGCGATAGGTGTAACGATCAACAACTTCCGCGCCTTCCAACGGGAAATTATTCAAATCCAAAAACCCTTCCCCATGCGATTTTACGGATTCCAGGGTTTTGCCAAGGGCTTGCAAACCCGCAATGTACTGTGTCATGAGGCCGAAGATCGGAGAATGAATCTTGGGATGCGCCAAGCGCTTAATTTGATACACATAGTCTTCGGCGATTAATTCCCGGCTGCCCGTTTCCTCAAAATCCCCGATGCGCGCAATCGCATCCAGCTCAAGCGGATCTAAGTTATGGTAACGAAAAAGTCCGGCTGCCGTTTTTGCAAAAGCCGGATGCGGCTGATATTGAATGCCAGGCCGGATTTGAATTTCATACACACTCCAAACCACATCCTGCGAAGGCGCATCGCCCTCAATGACGGCCCCGTTTTTATCCAGATAAACAGGACGCGGAACTTGCCTGGCGGTCAGGGGAACAAGCTGATAAGGACGTTTCAGGTAATGATACTGAAAGGGCGGTTCGTAAATCTGGGCGGTAAAGGTGGCTTCATTTGCAGAATAAGATCGCGCCGGATCCAGATGCTTGGGGCGTTGGCTGAATGAGCTGTAAAGCACATTCAGCGTTTCTTCTTCCGGCGGATAGGGATTATTTAAGGCTGTACTTGAACAGCCGGAAAACAGAAAAAAGATGGGAATGAGCCTTAAAAACCGATTCACAGCCCCATCCCTTCCTCTTATTCCGAAGCGGCGTCCTCAGGGGTTTCCACCGGCGTGGGAATGTTTTCGCTTTCCTGTGAGGGAGAGGGACTTGATTCGGTGACGGAAGGAAGCACCGAACGGCTTCGGCTAAACATCGAAAGCGTAAGAGAAGTCACCATAAAAACAACGGCAGCCCCCACGGTGAGCTTGCTTAAAAAGGTTGCAGCGCCTCGGCTTCCAAAAATGGTTTGGCTTGATCCGCCAAAAGCGGCTCCCATTTCGGCACCTTTTCCGGCCTGAAGCAAGACAACCACTATCAAAATGAGACTGACCATCACATGAAGAACAACAACCAGAGTATACATAATGCTCCTTAACCTTTATTTTGCCTTTGCGCCTTGCGCAATGATTTTAAAAAAAGTTTCGGGGGAAAGGCTTGCGCCCCCCACCAAGACCCCGTCAATGCCGGGGGTTTTCATAAAGTCCGCGATATTTTTTTCCGAAACGCTGCCCCCGTACAAAACGCGGGGAGCCCCTTTTCCTACCGTTTCTGCGATCAAGGCCTGTATCTGCAGATGAACCTCCGCCACATCCTCAGGTTCCGGTGTTTCTCCCGTACCAATTGCCCAAACGGGTTCATAAGCAATCATCCAATCCGCAACCGTATCGGCCAAGCCGCTTTCAAGCAAATCATCCGTTAAGACCGCAGTCAATTGCCCATTCAGCCTCTGCCAGGTCTTCCCCGCCTGCCGATCTTGCCGGGTTTCGCCGATGCAAAGAATCGGGAGCAGTCCGGCTTTCCGGAGGGCGCCCAGTTTTTTGTGGATGTCCTCGTCGCTTTCGCCAAAAAGGATCCGCCGTTCGGAATGGCCGATAATAACGTATGTGCACCCCGTTTCGCAAAGCATCTCGGATGAAATTTCCCCGGTGTAGGCCCCGGAAGGCGCAAAATGCACATTTTGCGCGGCCAAGGCAATTCCAGGTTGCCCCTCTTTTAAGATGCTTGAGGCCGCATCAAGGGCAGTAAAGGGCGGTGCGATGATGATTTTTGCGACATCGGGGTTGTCGGCACAGCGTTTGCTCAGATCCATAAGATAGCTTTTCGCCGCCGCGACGCCCAGGTTCATTTTCCAATTGGCGATAAAACAAGGCGGACGCTGCATTATCTGTCAGGCTCCTTATCCGGCAATACGGAAAGGCCGGGTAATGTCCTGCCTTCTAAAAGTTGCAAGGCCGCACCGCCGCCCGTCGAAATAAAGGAAATATTTTCAGATTCATTGGCTTTGTGCACCGCCATCGCCGTTTCCCCGCCGCCGACGATGGTGAGGGCATAAGCGTTGGCGACAGCGTGGGCAATCGCGGAAGTCCCCCGTGAATAGGCATCCATTTCAAACAAGCCCATAGGGCCGTTCCAAAGAATGGTTTTGGCATTGGACAGCGCCTCTGTGAACAAGTGAACCGAGGCCCGACCGATATCCAACCCGATCCAACCGTGCGGAATTTCCTGAACGGGCACCGATTTGGCCTCCGCAGAAGGCTCCTTGCTTGCGGCGACCACGCAATCCACCGGCAAATAAAACTTGGTGCCGCGGGCGATGGCATTTTGCATGATTTCACGCGCAAATGAGAGCATCGACTCCTCCACAAGCGAGTTCCCCACATCAATGCCTGAGGCCTTCAAAAAGGTAAAGGCCATGCCGCCGCCCACAATCACCTTGTCCACATGTTCACCCAGGTTTTCAATTACCCCGATTTTGCCGGAGACCTTTGCGCCGCCCAGAATCGCCACAAAAGGACGCGCCGGGCTGGAAACCGCACCGACGAGGTAGGTGATTTCCTTTTTCATAAGAAAGCCACAGGCCTTACTTTTTGTCAGTTCGGCAAGCCCGATGGTCGAAGCATGCTCGCGGTGCGCCGTGCCGAAGGCGTCATTGATGTAAACATCCAGACGGAGTTTTGCCAATGCCTTGGCAAAGTCCGCGTCGTTTTTTTGCTCCCCGTCGTGAAAACGCAGGTTTTCCAGCAGCAGAATTTCTCCGGGTTTAAGGTTTTTAGCCATTTTTTCCGTTTGTGTCCCAATACAGTCGGCAGCAAAAAGAACTTCCTTTCCAAGCAAACGTTGCAAGCGTTTTGCAACCGGGGCGAGGGAAAACCGGGGGTTTACCCCCTCCGGCCGATCTAAATGCGAGGCCAGAATAATAGAAGCCCCTTCGTCGATGGCGTAGTTGACGGTCGGCAGGGCAGAACGAATCCGGGTATCGTCCGTGATGTTCAGGTTGTCATCCAGCGGCACGTTAAAATCAACGCGGATAAAAAGCTGCTTGCCCTTAATGTCGATGTCTTCGATGGTGACTTTGTTGGTATTCATAACTGAATCGGAGCTTTCTTCAAGTCTAAAGGCTTTTACCCACATACAATACCAGATCCCGGATGCGACAGGAGTAGCCCCATTCGTTGTCGTACCATGAAATCACTTTGGCCATGCGTTTATTGATGACGCTGATGAGAGAGCCGTCCACGATTGAAGAATGTGCATTGCCTCTGAAGTCGATAGAAACCAACTGCTCTTCGGTGTAATCCAGAATGCCTTTCAGTTCATTTCGGGCCGCCTGTCGAAGTGCTTGCCGGATTGCGGTTTTATCCACATCGGTATTGAGGATGACAACAAGATCGATCACTGAGACATTCGGCGTCGGTACGCGAATCGACATGCCATCCAGTTTTCCGGCCAAACCCGGCAACACCTCAGAAATCGCCCGGGCGGCACCCGTTGTTGTGGGGATCATCGATTCCGCCGCAGTGCGCGCACGACGCAGGTCTTTGTGAGCACCGTCCAATAATTGCTGATCGCGTGTGTACGCATGCACGGTGGTCATGAGTCCGCTTTGAATCCCGAAACGTTCTTCGAGTACTTTGACGACCGGGGCCAGAGCATTGGTTGTACAGGATGCGTTGGAAATAATGTCGTGGTTTTCAGCATCATACTTCGTTTCATTGACGCCAAGCACAATCGTCACATCCGGATTTTTAGCCGGAGCGGAAATAATAACCTTTTTCGCTCCCGCTGCAAGATGTTGTTGGGCCGAAGGGCGGTCTACAAAACGGCCGGTGGACTCAATAACGACATCAATCGAAAGCTCCCGCCAAGGCAGATCTTCAGGACTTGTTTTGCGTGTGATATGAATGGATTGGCCATCGACCAGCAAAGAATCCGTTTTGGCTTCAACAGTATGCCGGAATGGGCCGTGCACGGAATCATATTTTAACAAGTGGGCCAGAGTCGGCGCATCACCGAGATCGTTAATCGCCACAATTTCCAGGCCGGGATGCGCAAAAGCGCATCTTAAAACATTTCGGCCGATGCGTCCAAATCCATTGATTGCAACACGTAAAGACATCTTTATTCTTACTCCTTCAATCCGGACTTAAATCAGAACTTCCCTAAAATAATATGTGCCATGCGGATAACTTCGCCGGGCTGCGAATTTAAAATGCCCCCGCCTCTTGATCGAATCTAAAAAAATCGGTCGGCGAAGAAAGTGTTTTTTCTCGATGCTGCGGCTCTGTGCCTTTCACAAAGATTTCCATCTCCCCGCTTTCCCCCTCTTCGGACAGATACCCTGTTTCGCGGTTGATTTTAGCATAAACAATCTCATCCGGAATAGGAAAAGGAACAACTGGAAGGCGTGTAAAGGCCTCGTCCATAAAAGAAACCCAAATGGGAAGTGCCGTGCGACCGCCCGATTCATTATGCCCCAGTGAGCGGTTGTCATCAAAACCCACCCAAACACCCGCCGCCACGTTCGGCGTATAACCGACAAACCAGGCATCGGTGTATTCATTCGTGGTTCCGGTTTTCCCCGCGACGGGCCGACCCAAGATCCTGGCTCGTTTGGCGGTGCCTCTTTGCACTACATCTTCAAGAATGTTTGTGACGACGTAAGCCGTTTCTTTCGAGAGCACGCGTTTGGGCGCAAGGTTACGAGATTCTAAAACACGACCGTTTTTATCGGTCACGGATAAAATCAGGGTCGGGTCCACGCGAATCCCTTCATTGGCATAAACACCGAAGGCCGAGGTCAATTCCAGCAGGCTCAGCCCGGATGAACCCAGGGCCAAGGATAAATCACGTGTCAGAGGACTCTCGATGCCGATACGTTGGGCATAGGAAATAACGCTTTTAATGCCGATTTGTCTCAACAGTTTGACAGTTGCAAGATTGCGGGAATGCGTCAGGGCATCACGTAACGTTGTCGGGCCGTAAAACTTTTTTTCATAGTTTTCCGGTTTCCAAACCTTGTGGGTTTCATCGTCTGTAAAAATAACCGGATTGTCAATCAGGATACTTGCAGGCGTAAATCCGCGCTCAATGGCCGTGCCGTAGATAATCGGTTTGAAGACAGAACCGGGCTGTCTTTTGGCGGACACGGCACGATTGTATTCACTGCGTTTAAAGTCATAGCCGCCCACCATGGCACTGACTGTACCGGTTGCGGGATTTAAAGCAATAAAGGCCCCTTCGACAATCGGCTCTTGCTCAAGACTGAAGAGCGTTTCATTATCCTTGTGCGTGTCCGCAAGCGTGTTGACCGCACGGACCCGGACGTCTTGATCTGAGGACAGCCCGACCTGCTTGACACGCACGAGGATAACATCATCTCGTTTTAAAATATCGCTCGGCTTTGTATGCTCACTCAATACGCTGTCTTTGTCAATGTTCGGGCCCTTCAGCTTTCGAGCCGCCCAAATCATGTCTTCCAATAAAACCTTCCCGACCGTGCCTCCCGCCTCAACAAGCGCATACGTATCCGTCCCGGATAGAACCCGGGCTTCCAAAAAATCGCCGATTTTAAGCCTTTTGTTATTTCCTTTTTGAGGTGACAGCACCACTTCTTCCGCCTCACCGCTTTGGCGGATGCGGATCGGACCACGATACCCCTGCCGTTTGTCGAGGTTTCTCAAGCCCTCGGCGAGCGCCCGTTCCGCCGTCTGCTGCATCTCTTCATTCAGCGTGGTGTAAACATTAAGCCCCCCTTTGTAAACAAGGTCATCTCCGTAACGGGCAATGAGGTATTGCCGGACATATTCTTTAAAATACAGTCCGGAATCTTCTCCGGAATGCAGTTTTTGGAAAACCAGGTCTTTTTCATAAGCTTCACGATATTGCGCCGGAGAAAGGTATCGCTCGACCAGCATGCGTTTTAAGACCACACGTTGACGAAATTTCGCCTTTTCCGGCGCACGATAAGGCGAATAATTATTGGGCGCCTTAGGCAAACCGGCGAGAAAAGCAGCTTCTTCCAGACTGATGTCGGCCACATCCTTTCCAAAATAGGTTTTACTCGCCACCTGCACCCCATAGGCCCCATGTCCAAAATAGATTTGATTGAGATAAATCTCAAGAATCTCATTCTTTGTCAGCATGCGCTCCATTTTTCTGGAGAGAATGAGTTCCTTAATCTTACGCTGCATTGTCCGTTCGGGCGTCAAAAAGAGAGAACGTGTAACTTGCTGCGTAATCGTACTGGCGCCTTGTCTGATCTCACCGCTTTCGATATTTTTCAAAAAGGCTCTTACGATCCGAATCGGATCGAACCCTCTGTGCTCATAAAAACGTGCGTCTTCCACTGCCAATACGGCTTGAATCAGATGTTCGGGCATGCGTTCAAAAGGCACAAAGACTCTTCTTTCGATAAAATATTCTCCAATCACTTTATTTTCATCGGAGTAAATTCGGGTCGCTTGGCTGGGGACATATGTTCCGGCAGAATTGAGTGAAGGCAGATCTTGCGAAAAATAATAGAGTACGCCGCCCATGCCCGCCGCCGCCAGAAGGAACAAAATAAAAAAAAGGCCGAGGCCGATTTTGAACCATCGCAAAAAGGGCCGCTTTTTCTTTTGCAGGGGGAGTTCTCCTGAAAAACTCTTTACTTCCAATGTATTATACCCAATAGAACGCTTAAGCAGCACTTACTCAAGCGTTTCGTGCCATAAAGACCCAAGACACAAGAGGGAGTTTGCTGCCGGGCTTCCACTTCATCCATTATAAACCATCACGGGGGATGTACGGAGTTTGCCTTCTACTTCAAAAGATGTGCGCATAAGGCGAGGCAAGGGATTTTTTACCGGGATGATTTATTGAAGGCGCGGGGACATGTTGAGCCCATGCAATTTTATTTTTAGATACGATGATAATTAGCGAGGAGGGCCTTTCTCCAAAACACGGGCGGCAAAGAGGGAATCTTTCAGTCCCGTGTTATTCTTAACATTGGTAATTTTAAAGATGGTCTTGTGGTTTGACTGCACATTTTTTATGTCGGAGCGGGTCCAAACCAAAACCCCGTCAATTTTTTCCCAGGAAATGGTTTGCAACTTGAGCCCTTTCATATTCCGATCGTAAAATTCCACTTTGCGGGCCACCAAATCCTTGATGGAAATAAAATACCGTTTCTTTCCATAGGGACTGTCCGACTCCTTGGGAAAACTGTCGACGACATAAAAAGGTTCATCACAACCCTTGCAAAGCCCTTCAAACACCAGCTTATGCTCGTCTTCGTCTAAGCGGCGCGCACCCATGTCGGAAAAGGTGAGGTCCGACCCCATGAAAGAATCATTTTGGTCTCGGGTCGTCATCCGTCGAACGCTTCTTAGACTCGGCAAATAAAGCCAGAGATCGTCAGGTTTTCCTTTAATCGCATAATCCCAGATTAAAAACCCTGTGCCTTTTTGATCCGGTGGATACTCCGTGTAAAAAACACTTTTGCTATCCAGGCCCTCTTTTCCACCGTAGTGTTTATGAAAACGTAATGTTTCAATCGTTCTTTCTTCTCCTTGCGCATCAATCAAAATCATCGTAACAACGGAAGTTTGGTCCATAGTCATATTCGCGCGCTCAACTCGCTCCATTACTTGAAGACCCGTGAGTTTTTCTTTTTGCGCGAAACCCGTTTCGGCACCGGAAAACAGAACCATTCCGATAAAAAATAATCTCCACATCTTTTTGTTGATCATGATAAAATTCGCTCCCATTCTCAATTAAAGAAGCAGGTCATAAAAAAAGGTCACGCCTTCACCAAAATAGGTTCACGCGTCACTTTTTCAGTATATTCAATCAATAGGGAAAGTGCAAGGCAAGGCCTTAAACTCAAGATCGGCGATAGGAATACTGTGAATGACTTCGGTGATCCGTTCGCCTGTCGTTTCTAATTAAGAAATAGAGAAGGTTTCCTTATACACAATGTTTTTTTACGGATGCTGATTCATACCGGCTTCTATGATTTTTTCATTTTTTCGTTAAGGTTTTTTTTAAATCATTAAAGTCGTAGTAGGTTTTCCTGTTTTCTCCGGATAATCGGTTTAAACCCTTAAAAAAAAAGAAATAATGAAGGTGACAGTCATGTGGATAAGTCCCTTGTTTTATCAAGGGTTCGGTCTCTTTGCCTTGATTCATTCTGATTCTTCTTGTATAATCCCCGTGTTTTAACAATGCCAACCGATGGGGACTGTTTCTAATTTGGCAAGTAGGTCCTAACCCCTTGAAAAATTGGGAAGTAAGTAATCCACAGTTGTTGATAACCCTGTGAGTAACTCCTGGATTGCCTAATGCAACTTGATCTGATCTGGGAAGATATTCTTGTCCAGATTAAACCTAATATCAGTCAGCAGGCCTTCGATACCTGGCTTAAACCGACTTCGCTTGTTTCTGTGAAGGGAGGGGACATTCTTATTTCCGTGCCGAATCAGTTTTTTGGCGAATGGATTCGGGAACACTATTACCAAATGATGAAAAACGCGCTTGAAAAAGAATTTTCCAAAGAAGATATGAATATCCAGTTTGAAATTCAAGCGGATCCAACATTGGCTCAGCCCGTTCGGGAGGTGAATCCTGCGCTTTCAAAAAATAATGGAAGAGAACGCGTTAAAGGCAACCTCAACCCCCGGTATACGTTTGATTCTTTTGTTGTGGGATCAAGCAATCAATTTGCGCATGCGGCTTCGCTTAAAGTTGCGGAAAAACCCGGTGTGACTTACAACCCTTTGTTTCTTTACGGAGGGGTGGGATTGGGAAAGACCCATCTTCTGAGTGCGATCGGGAACTACCTTTCGGAGAATAATCCGCATTTTCGCATTGCCTATCTCTCGACCGAGCAATTTACAAACGATGTCATCCTCTCGATTCGTTACGATAAGATGGCCGAGTTTCGAAATCGTTATCGCGGTGTGGACGCCTTGTTGATTGACGATATTCAATTTATCGGGGGAAAAGAACGGACTCAGGAAGAGTTCTTTCATACCTTCAATACCTTGTATGAATCCAGCAAACAGGTGGTGATTTCAAGCGACCGTTCTGTTAAAGAAATTTCCGACATTGAAGATCGTCTGCGTTCGCGTTTTGAAATGGGTTTGATTGCGGATATTCAACCCCCTGATTTGGAAACAAAAATTGTCATTCTAAGACGAAAGGCCGAATTGGAAAACATTGTTTTACCCAATGATGTGGCCTTGCTTTTAGCCACTCAG
Source organism: Nitrospira sp. (assembly GCA_027020665.1). GTDB lineage: Bacteria > Nitrospirota > Nitrospiria > SBBL01 > JAADHI01 > JAADHI01. Next base: position 2,798 of record JALUVJ010000073.1, on the reverse strand, counting down.
ATTAAAAGTAATGTAAGAGAATTGGAAGGTTCTTTGATTCGTTTGGGCGCATTCAGTTCCCTGATCGGTCAAGGCATTACCGTTGAAATGGCGAAGCGCGTCTTGCGCGATTCGATACAAGACCGTAACCGCGTTGTAACGGTTGACGATGTGCAGCGGGCGGTTTCGGAGCGTTTTCAAGTTAAGATTCTTGAGTTGAAATCAAAAAAACGGACAAAAAACCTGGTCATTCCAAGGCAAATCGGCATGTATTTAACCCGGGAATTGACAAACCTCTCTTTTCCGGAGATTGGAAAAGCCTTTGGTGGAAAGGATCATTCCACAGTCATTCATGCCTGTAAGCAAATTGAGAAAGAAAAAGCCGATGATTTCAATCTTAGAATGACACTTGAAAGTTTAGCGGAGCATTTGAGGGAGGGTTAAAGTGAAAGTCAAGATGAGTCGAAAAGACCTGTTATCCGGCATCCAGCGGGTACAGGGTGTGGTGGAACGTAGAAATACAATGCCGATTTTGACCCACATCCTTATGGAGGCGGAGGGGCAAAAAATCGCCTTTTTTGCAACCGACCTCGAAGTCGGAATTCAGGGGGCTTATGCCGCTGAAGTTTTAGAGCCGGGCCGCGCCACGGTTTCCGCGCGGAAGTTGCATGAAATCGTGCGTGAATTTCCAGAAGGTCCGGTCACCCTCAGCGCGCAATCCAACCATTGGGTTGTGATCGAATCCGGGAAAAGTTATTTCCGCATCGTCGGCCTGCCTCCCGAGGAATTTCCGGTTTCTCCTTCAATAGAACACGAAGAGTATATCCGGATTAATCCGACACTTTTGTCCGGACTGATCCGGCGGACACTCTTCGCCACAGGGGAGAACAATCCGCAGTACATCTTGAACGGCATCTTGGTTCAATTGGAAAAAAACACGGCTGATGAGGGAAATATTCGTTTTATCGCAACCGACGGACATCGGTTGGCTGTCGCTGAAGGCAAGGTTTCAGGTACCTGGAAAGAACGCGAGACCGGTATTATTTTGCCTAAAAAGGCCGTGCTGGAAATTAAACGGGCTTTGGACGACGGCGATGAAAATGGAGAGCCCCAGCTTTTTGTCGGTGAAAATCAGCTGATTTATCGTTGGGGGACTTTTGTGATTACTTCCCGGCTCATGGAAGGGGAGTTTCCCAATTACAAACAAGCCGTCCCTTCAAATAATGACAAAAAAGTCACGACGCAAAAAGAAGATCTGGAAGGCGGTCTTCGCCGCGTTTCGATTCTTGCACGTGAAAAAACAAGTGCGATCAAGTTTAGTTTGGAGGCGGGTCTAATCATTTTAAGTGCAAGTAATCCTGAAATGGGTGAAGCCAAGGAAACCCTTGAAACCCATTTTGAAGGGGAAGGATTTTCAACCGGTTTCAATGCCCGTTACCTCCTGGATGCACTTTCCGCGTTACAGGGGGATGAAGTCACACTTGAATTTAAAGACGCGCTTTCGCCTTGTCTCATCAAAGAAGAATCAGAAGGGTTTTTAACCGTGATCATGCCCATGCGGGTTTAAACCTCCCCCGTGATTACCGACTTCGTTTATTTAAAAAAGAAGGGCTGTTTTTTTGCCGTGCAGTACATCCCCGGAATACATCACCATTGTGTCACGCCGGTTGAAGTGAAGGAAAAAGCATGACAAGTGAAGGAAGTCAGAGCGAATACAGTGCAGATAAAATAAAAATTCTTGAAGGCCTCGAAGGTGTTCGCAAACGTCCGGCCATGTATATCGGCAGTACGGGTCCGGCAGGCTTGCACCACCTGGTTTATGAAGTGGTGGATAACTCCGTCGATGAAGCGATGGCCGGATATTGCTCGGATATTCATGTCATTATCCATGTGGATCAGTCCGTCACCGGCATCGACAATGGACGCGGCATTCCCACCAAGCTGCATCCGCAAAAGAAAATTTCCGCCGCGGAAGTGGCCTTGACCTATCTGCATGCGGGCAGCAAGTTTGACAGTGATACTTACAAGGTTTCGGGAGGGCTGCATGGTGTCGGTATTTCGGTTGTGAATGCCCTTTCCAAATCTCTCGAATTGGAAATCAAGCAAGACGGTAAAGTGTATCAGCAGCGTTATGAATACGGCAGACCCCTTGGTCCGCTTGAAATTACCGGTAAAACTACAAAAACGGGGACACGCATCACCTTCAAACCCGATCCCGGAATTTTTGAACAGATGGAGTTTTCGTACGAGGTTTTATCGGAACGACTGCGCGAACTTGCTTTTCTCAACAAGGGTCTCACCATCACGATTGAAGATGAAGGCACTGAAAAAAAACAGGAATTCTGTTATGCGGGCGGCATCGTTTCATTTATCGAAATGCTCAATGAAAGTAAAAATGCCCTGCACAAGCCCATTGCGATGGAAAGGGAAAAAAACGGCATCACGCTTGAAGTGGCGATTCAGTATAACGACAGTTTTGCCGAGCACATTTTTTCTTTTGCCAATAATATCAATACCCGCGAAGGCGGAACGCATCTGGCCGGATTTAAGGCCGCGCTGACACGAACAAGCAACAGCTACGGACTTGCCAATAAAATTTTGAAAGAAGGCGAAAGTCTCTCCGGGGATGATGTGCGCGAAGGCTTGACCGCGGTCATTTCGGTCAAGATTCCGGATCCGCAGTTTGAGGGACAAACCAAAACAAAATTGGGCAATTCCGAAGTCAAAGGCATTGTTGAAACCTCGGTGAATGCGGCGCTGGCCGAATATTTTGAAGAAAACCCCGCCGTGGCCAAAAAAATCATCGAAAAAGCCATAAG
>JALUVJ010000072.1 GCA_027020665.1 Nitrospira sp. | reverse complement strand
CACAAACGCCCGAAGGCGGCCCCTATCGGCGACGAGACGTCGTCTTTAGCACCCACCCGCTTGAAGGCCGCTTTGAGAACCTGCTCAAACAAGAACAAAACACGCTGAAGCAGGTCAAGGTTTCCGAAATTATTTACGATCAACGTCCCTTCAAAGAAGTCTTTGAACCCAGCCATCCCGACGCCAATGCCGAAGGTTACGTGCTTTATCCCAATGTCAACGCCATGGAGGAAATGGTCAATATGATTTCTGCGCTGCGCTCATACGAAGCCAATGTCACCATGCTGAATTCGATTAAAAGCATGGCCATGAAAACCCTCGAAATCGGACGTTAAGAAGTCTCAGATTCCGGTTTTGTACAGGCTTGAAACCCATTTCGATGAAATAACGGAGATGCAATATGGATATTAAAATCGGTCAAAAATTGGCGACGGACTTGGCAATACAGGGCGTCATGCCTTCCGAAAAAACAACAAAACCCTTTAGCGAAGCACTGAAGGACTCCATTGAGCAAGTCGATCAACTAAAAAAAACGGCGGACGCATCCATCATCGATCTGACAACAGGAAAAGATCAGGCACTGCATAAAACTATGATCGCCATCGAAAAAGCGGATGTCTCTTTTAAGCTGATGATGCAAGTAAGAAACAAAATTCTTTCCGCATATGAAGAAATCAACCGCATGCAGATCTAGGACGCCCTGATTGCACGAGAGGATAAGGTATGGCTGCACTTTTGGAACAAATCAAAGGCAATCTTGCGGGCCTCAGCATGACGAAAAAGCTACTGCTTGCACTCTTTTTTGCAGGCGGGCTGGCAATACTCGCCGTGCTTTGGCTCTGGATTCAAAAACCCGATTTTCGCATTCTCTACACCAATCTCTCTGCAGAAGATGCCGGACTCGTTGTTGCCAAATTTAAGGAAATGAATGTGCCCTATGAATTTTCAAGTGACGGTGCCTCCCTGATGGTGCCTGCCGAACGTGTGCATGAATTGCGGCTGCTGCTTGCCGGGGAAGGCCTTCCGCAGGGCGGCGGTGTGGGCTTTGAAATTTTTGACGAAAGTGCCTTCGGCACGACGGAATTTGCACAAAAGCTGAACTACCGCCGGGCCCTCCAAGGCGAACTGGCACGAACAATTGCACAACTCGACGAAATCAGTAACGCACGCGTGCATCTTGTCATTCCGGAGCCGAGCCTTTTCAGCGAGCAGGAAGAAATGACGCGTGCGGCCGTTGTTGTGAATCTGCGTCCGGGAAAGATCCTTTCGGATGCCCAGGTTCAGGGCATCGCGCACCTGGTTTCCGGCAGCGTTGAAGGTTTGAAACCCGATGCCGTCACCATTGTCGATAGTCGCGGCAAAATCCGGACAACCGGAGCCGAAGGCTCGTCCGCCATTCAAATGAGCAGCACACAACTGGAGTTTCAAAAAGCCCTGGAACAAAAAATACAACAAAAAATACAATCTATGTTAGCGCAGGTCGTCGGGCCGGATAAGGCGCTGGTCCGGGTTTCCGCGATTCTCGATCTCAGGCAAGTCGAATTGACGGAAGAGAAATTCGACCCGGAAACCCAAGTGGTCCGCAGCGAACAACGTTCTCAGGGAAATTCCACAGGCAGTTCTCAATCAAGCGGCCCCGGAGGCATTCCAGGGGTCGCCTCAAATGTGCCGCCGGGCGGACAACAGCAAGGCGGTGTCGGCGCAAGCAACCAAAACAATACTCAGAATTCGAGCGAAGTCATCAATTACGAAATCAGCAAAACCGTCAGCCGCGTCATCGAACCCTTCGGCACGATTAAAAGGCTGTCCGTGGCGGCTTTAATTGACGGCACCTATGAAGAAATCACCGATGAAAACGGCGTCGTCACACAACAATACCTTGCGCGAGGAGAAGAGGAAATGAGCACACTGGAATCCATCGTCAAGAAGGCCATGGGTTTCTCGGTTGAGCGCAAAGATGAAGTGGAGGTCGTCAATATTCCCTTCAAAAGCAGCCAGGGCCTCCCCCCTGATGAACTGCCGACGGAATCGCTCGTCGAAAAAATCACAAACTGGCTGCCGGTTGTGCGGCAAATTATCGGGCCGCTCTTAATCTTGCTGGTGCTTTCCGTCATCATTCGCCCCATTTTAAAAACGCTCATGGCCCCCCTGCCCGAACCCGTTGCCTTGCCCGAAGGCATTTTGACGGAAAATACTACCGCACAAATCGAAGAACCTGAAGCGCAAGGCCCCTCAAAAGACGACGTGCTTAAACTTGCGGGAGAAAACCCGCAAGCCGCAGCGCAGGCGGTTAAAAAATGGATTAAAGAGGGTTAAAAGCAAATGGCGGACGGCTACTACAAAGCGGCGATTTTTCTCGCATCGCTTGGAGAAGATGCGGCATCTGAAATAATGAAAACCCTCGATCCCATGGAGTTGCAAAAGCTGGGCGCAAAAATAACCGAGCTCTCGGATATTCCGCAAAAAGATCTTAATGAAGTTTATGAAGAATTTGTCGAAAGCGCGGCGAAGGCGGGCGGAATAAATGTCGAGGGGAAAGCATACATCCAAAAAGTACTCACAAAAGCCTTGGGCAACGAACAGGCCGAACGCGTCATCGACAACCTGGTTGACGAAGATGAGGGCGGCCTGGAAGCACTGAAATGGATGGACCCCAAATCCGTCGCCGCACTTATCAAGGGAGAACATCCGCAAACAGTCTCGCTTATTCTGAGTCACCTCGATACGACCCAGGCCAGTGAAGTCCTAACCAACCTCCCCGACTTCCTGAGAAGCGATGTCATGATCCGGATGGCCACGCTGGAAGACATTCCGCCCGGTGTGATGCAAGAGATCGGCGCCGCACTCCAGGTTGAACTCAATCAGGATGAAAATAAAACCGGCGGCAGTAAAAAAGTGAAAGGCATCAAGCTGGTGGCTGATATTTTAAACCAAGTCGATCAATCGAACGAACAGGCCATCATGGGTTCCATTACCGAACATCAGGCCGATTTGGCGGAAAAAATACGCGCACTCATGTTTGTCTTCGATGATCTGGTTCAAATCGACAATCGCGGCATGCAAGAATTGATGAAAGAAGTCAACAAAGATGATCTCACCTTGGCACTCAGGGCGGCGAAAGAAGAAATTAAAGACAAATTCTTTTCCAATATGTCTGATCGTGCCGCACAACTGCTCAAAGAGGATATGGAAGCAAAAGGCCCGGTCAAGGTCTCCGAGGTCGAAAAAGCACAGCAGGTCATTTTAAAAGCAGCGAAACGGCTTGCCGATGCAGGCACCATTTCAATCGGCGGAAAAGGAGGCGGAAGCAGTGAAGCCCTTATCTAATCTCATGAAATCGGACGTCTTGAATCCGCAAGAAGTTTCTTCTTTTTTCTTAAAAGAAGTGTCCCGCGCAGCGGGCTACGGGGAAAGCAATGAAAACGATTCCAAAGAATCCGAAGCAGAAAAAATCGGGGGGAAACTTTCTAAAATTGAACGTGAAGCCTACGAAAAAGGGTTTTCCGCAGGAGAAGAAGCCGGACGCGCACTTGGACTGAAGAAACTCGATCCGGCAGAAAAAATTCTGTTGAAGCTGATTGAAGAAGTTAATCAAGTGAAGGCCAAAATTTTAGGGGAAACGGAGGAAGACATTCTGAGCATCGCACTGGCAATTTCCCGCCGGATCATCGCAGAGGAAGTACGTCAAAACCCGGAACTCATCCTGAAAAACATTCAAAGGGCCATCAAAAAAATCGGGAAAACAGAAAAGCTGATTATTCGCCTGCATCCCGAGGATCTTGAGATTTTGTCGCAGGACGCGGATGAAATCATCCGTCCGCAAAACAAAAACATTGCACTCCGATTCGAAGCCGATACAGGGCTTACGCCGGGAGATTATATCGTCGAGGGCGAAGAACGGATGATCGACGGGCGACAGCAAAATCAATTTAAGATGCTTGAAACATACTTAAGGACACAGGACACATGAAGCATTTCCTGGACAAAACGCTGAAAACCATTGAACAAAGCGATCCGGCGCCCGCCCTGGGGAAAATATCGGAAGCCATCGGCTTGGTCCTCGAAGGTTATGCACCGCATTCCACCATTGGAGAGGTTTGCAAAATCGCTTCAACAAAAACAGATCAACAACTTTTTGCAGAAGTGGTGGGTTTTCGGGGAGAAAAAGTCCTCATGATGCCCCTGGGCGAGATTCGAGGCATCGGCCCCGGATCACCTGTTGTGATTCGAGGGGATCAAGCCTCCGCTCAAATCGGGGATGCCCTGCTAGGTCGCGTCATTGACGGCCTGGGCAATGCCATCGATAACAAAGGGGATCTCAATACGACCGGCAAACAACCGCTTTATGCCAGTCCGCTCAATCCGCTCACACGAAAAAGAATCCGGGAGCCGATTGATCTGGGCATTCGTGCCATCAACGGACTGCTCACCTGCGGTATGGGTCAACGCATCGGAATTTTCGCCGGAAGCGGTGTGGGCAAAAGCGTGTTATTGGGCATGATCGCACGTTATACCTCCGCAGATGTCAATGTGATTGCATTGATCGGAGAACGAGGCCGCGAAGTCAAAGAATTCATTGAAAAAGAACTCAAAGAAGAAGGGCTGGCGCGTTCGGTGGTCATCGTGGTCACCTCGGATCAGCCTCCGCTCATTCGTCGCCGCGGCGCTTTTTTAGCGATCACGATTGCGGAATATTTTAGGGAGCAAGGCAAACAAGTCCTTTTTATGATGGACTCACTGACACGTTTGGCACATGCCCAACGCGAAATCGGCTTGGCCATCGGAGAACCGCCCACAAGCAAAGGCTTCACGCCTTCTGTTTTTACCTTACTGCCCAATTTTTTGGAACGCGCGGGCACCGCTTCGGGGGAGGGCACCATCACGGGTCTTTACACCGTGCTTGTCGAGGGGGATGATTTAAATGATCCGATTCCGGATGCCGTGCGCTCGATTTTGGATGGCCACATTGTTTTATCCCGCTCGCTTGCAGCGAGCAACCATTATCCTGCCATTGATGTACTCAACAGCGCAAGCCGCGTCATGATTGATCTGGTGCAGGCAAAACATCTTTCAAATGCCAACCTGCTTTCCGAATTGATTGCAAGCTACAAAAAAGCCGAAGATCTCATCAATATCGGCGCCTATAAACACGGCAGCAATGCAAAAATCGACCGAAGCATCGCCATGTGGCAATCCATTGAAGGTTTTCTCAAACAAGAAACTTGGGAGCAGGCCAAACTGACGGAAAGCATTGCCGCGCTCGACCGGCTTTTTACATCCCCCGTGGCCGTTAAAGGAGATCAATAAAGCCAATGGCCAAGTATCAATCCCACCTGGAGGCGCTGATCAAAGTGAGACGCTATCGGCAAGAAGTCGTCTACCGGGAACTCTTGGAACAGGAAGACCTGCTCGCGCTTGAAAAAACACAACTTCAGGAATACCTCGAAGCCTCAGATGACGCTATGGACCGGCTCACCCGGCATCAAAAATCGGGCGGCAATCCGGCGGCAATCCAGACACATTACAACTTTATTAAAGCGCAGGTAAAAACGATCAAGGCGCAGCAAAAAAGAATCGCCGTGCAAACAGAAGCCGTTGAAAAAAAACGCGCAGAACTCAATGAAGTCATGCAAGAAAAAAAGATCGTGGAAAAAATCGAAGCACGTCAAAAAACGGCTTATTTGGAAGAACTCAAAAAAAAAGAAACCTTTTTGCTGGACGAAATCGCCAGACGTCGGAATACGAGGACACAATGAAAACGGCTTCAAGGTTGAATTTATTCATAAAACAACGCCTCTTAAACTTAAGAGCTCTCCCCTTTTGGACACGAGCGATGCTTTTGATTTTCCTCCTATTTTCTTTTTTCGTTCCGGAGGCATCCCGGCTGAATGCGGCAGAATCTCCGGGCACCCTGCTTGAAGCCCTGCAACAGAGAAACAGCGAAATCGATGCACGTGAAAAAAAGGTTTCGGCACGTGAAACACGGCTAAACCTGCTCGAAAAAGAAATACGGGGCATGCTGGATGAATATATCAAACTAAAAGAAATTGTCGATCAACGAGAATCCGAACACACCCTTGCGTTAAAAAAAGAAAGAGAAGCGCGAATCAAGCGTCTCGCCAAAATCTATCAGGCCATGGACCCCAAAGAAGCTGCAAAACGCATCAAAAAAATGAAGAGATCCACGGCGCTCGGCCTCTTAAGAAAGATCAAAGAAAAACAAGCGGCAAAAATTCTAAGTAATATGAATGCGGCTACTGCCACGCAATTTAGCGAAGCCTTTATCAAGCCCGATAAATAATTGCGCGGGCGTATTCCCTATAATGTTCCTAAAATCATCCTTAATGTGGTAAAGTAATGACTTTACTGTTACAGAGGCGCTCATGTTTACCCGTTTGATCGGCTTTACGACAGCCATGCTTTTGGCGCTTTCGGCGCTGGATTATTACGATATTATTCAAATCACGGCAACACCCTTAAAACAACTCGTTGATGCCATCATTGCCTTGACAGAGGGACTCAAAGAAAAAATATAGCCCTTTGACATTGCAAGAGCAAGGATGTAGCATTGCCCCGTTTTTGACAGAAAAACCACCACAATCGACCGATAAATCAGGAGGAATTCAAAATGACAAAGCAGGAATTCATTGAAGCAGTCACGCAACTTCAAGGCCGTGACGGCAGCGTCTCAAAAAAAACCGTAGAGGCCATTATCGCGGAAACATTCTCTGTCATGGGAAACTCGATTAAAGACACAGGTCGTTTTACCTATCCCAACTTCGGCACATTCACCGTCACGGAGCGCGCCGCACGCAAGGGCCGGAATCCCCGAACCGGCGAAACCATCGATATTAAAGCCTCTAAATCAATCAAGTTCAAAGCCACACCGACCCTCAAAAACAGTCTGTAATTTTTAAGGGCGCCGGGATGTTTCGAGACGTGCTTGATGCCTCTTATCAAGGGCGGTTCAACCACGCCATATAAGCCGGCACTCCTTCCTCAACCGATCGAAAAGGCACTTTATATCCGGCACGTTGGAGCTGCGTCATATCCGCTTCGGTAAAACTTTGGTAAGCCCCCCGCAATGTTTCCGGGAAGGGAATGTATTCAAGCTTGCCCTGTTTGTGCCAAGCGATTACAGCCGCCGCAACCTCATTAAAGGTTTGGCTTCTTCCTGTGCCTAAATTAAAAATCCCGGAAATTTCGGGATGCTGCATAAACCAGAGATTCACCGAAACAAGGTCTTCCACAAAAACAAAATCCCGACGCTGCTCACCATCGCCGTAGCCGTCACAGCCTTCAAAAAGCTTCAAAATACCCTCGGATAAAAGCTGCTTATTCAAATGAAACGCCACGCTGGCCATCCCCCCTTTATGGGCTTCCCGAGGGCCGTAGGCATTGAAATAGCGGAAGCCGGCAATCTGACTTTTTGCACTCGGCAAGATCCGTCGCACGTGCTGATCAAAAAGGAATTTTGAATAACCGTACACATTCAAGGGCGATTCATAGCGGCGCTCTTCTTTAAAAACCTTCCCGCCCCCATACACGGCTGCGGAAGACGCATAAATAAAGGGAACTTGACGCGTGAGACTATAGGACAGGAGGGATTTTGAATACTCGTAGTTGTTTTGAAGCATGTAACGGCCGTCCCACTCCACGGTGGAGGAACATGCGCCTTGATGAAATACGGCCTCAATGGCTTCGTCAAACGCCTGATTCGCATTAATTCGTGTCAGAAAATCTGCTTTGTCGATAAAGTCAATAAAATCAAGATCAACCAGATTTCTAAATTTACGGCCGTTTTGCAAATTGTCCACAATCAGGATATCGGTCCGGCCCAGTTCATTCAGACCTTTTACAATATTACTGCCGATAAACCCGGCACCGCCTGTTACGATGATCATGAAATCATTCCTATTTTTATATAAAACCGCTCAACCCGTAAAAAATAATTTTAATTTAGAGTTTAACAAAACCTATCCACCGGAGACATTAAAAAATCAAGGGTCACAGGAATTCTGAAGTCAAAGCCGGTCAAGATCAGCATGGATGGCCTCGTTCACCAAAAATGCTGCAGGCCTTGTCTTTCAGGTGACTTGACGGTTTCTCCCAAAATCAATCACTGATTTTGAGGCCAATTCGGTTATTGAAGTTATTTTAGAGATATTTCCCCTATTGCGCTTGCTCTATTTGCCGCGCTGGCAATGAAGACCAGAAGCGTTATGCAATAGGCATTAATGATGGTATTGCGGTTTACCCAGCTTTCACTCACACCGAACCAAGCAAAAGCAACAAGGGAAATCATGGCAAGCAGCGCATAAAAATGAACGGATTTATCAGATGTTTTTTTCCACAACCCATATACGAATCGATAGGGCAAAACAAAAAGTACGAAAACCAATAAAGTCAATCCGAAAAGCCCTCCCTCCGCAAGCAGCATAAAATAGATATTATGGGCATTTGTCGAATGGACGGCAAAGTCATTTTTATAAGATAAGCCTTTTTCTAAAAGGATAATGGAGTCATGTTTGAAATCACCCATGCCGGTGCCGAAGATAGGCGAATCTTTAAAAATAAGAAAACTGTTACGCCACATGACTAATCTCTCTCCCACCGTGCCACTCGGAACTTCGCTTGTAAATGCCGCGGCGGCGCTGTCAGATAATCCCTTAAAACCTAATTTTAATCGTTCCGACTGTGCGACTCCCATCAGCATAGAACTTATTACGAGGCCGAGGATAAAAATTTGCCAATTTTTTTTGCTTAATCGCTTACGATAGAGTATCAATAAGTACACAGTGATCATGGGCAAAAACAGCCAGGCCGTTCGACAGCCGGATAACAATCCGACATAAAGACCGGCGTAAACGCCCGGGATTGCAAGCATGGAATATTTCCATTTGTTCCTATAGAACAAAAAACTGATGAAAAGAAACACCGAAAATAAAACAGAAAAATTTCCCATAATAATTTTGTTGTAGGCGCCATTGGCATGGAAGGCATTTAAAACATTAATCTGATATAAGCCTTGAGCCAACATTGCAAATACGGCGACAAGAGATCCGGCTAAGAATACTTTTCCGGTTTCAATCGTTCGTCCACGCAACATGCAATATATGGGGATTATCACCAGAAAACGGGCATATCGTTCCAATCGCTGCACACCGACACGCAGATCTTCAGTCATTAAAAGCGATAAAAATGAGAGAAAAAAAAAGACAGCAAAACCCAGCAGAAATCGTTTTTCCTGAGAGCTCAGAACTTTCATTCCTTTTCGAAAATAGAAAAGGCTCAGTAAGGTGAGTAGCGCATAAAGAGTGCTGCCTACATGACGTACTGTGGCTGTTAGGATTGGAAAAAAGAAGAAGAGCAAATAAAGGAGCTTATTTCGCCAATCCAAATCTAGGGCAAATAACCTTTGCTGTAGGGGAAGCGCCCCGATTATTTCCGCATCCGTTTTTCCATTCATTCCATCAGATTCCGAAAGAAGGCACCTTCTTTTTTCTGAATTCATCATGCAGTGAGAATTCAGTATTTGTATATTGTAAGTAAAACGGGGTATTCAGCAAAAAATTTGAAAAACATTTTAAAATTTTTTGCTTTAAAACTAAAGTAAAAAAACCGTAATCTTCTCAATTTGTAAAGAAAGTCGTGGTTTTTTTCACGGATTTACTTTTTACTTGCAAACTAGGCAGTGGAAATGCCTCCTTATACTGATATTTAGGAATCAACTCCTTCAAAAGAGACTTAATTTCCTCTAAACCGGTGTGGTTATTCATTTCAGCAAAACGCTCAATATAGGAAGGCAGGTCTACAGAGACCTCTCTTTTTTTAGCCAACATGATCTTCTTGTGCTGTGTCTGGCTCACATCTTCTCCCACCTCAAAAAGCCCTTCGTGTAATTTTTCTCCGGGACGAAGCCCGATAATTTGGATCGGAATGTCACGTTCCGGAGAAAACCCGGAAAGGGTAATCATCTTTTTGGCAAGATCAATAATTTTTATGGGCTCTCCCATATCCAAGACAAATATTTCTCCACCCTTTCCCAATAAAGAGGCCTGCAGCACGAGCTGTACCGCTTCCCTGATTGAAATAAAATAACGTCTCACATCCGCGTGGGTCACCTTAACCGGCCCGCCCCGCTTAATCTGCGACCGAAAAAGCGGCACAACGCTGCCCGCACTTTCCAGTACATTGCCGAAGCGAACTGAAACGAGTTTAGTCCGGCTGGTGGAATCAAAATACCGAATCATCATTTCGGCAATCCGTTTTGTCGCACCCATGATACTCGAAGGTGAGACCGCCTTGTCTGTCGAGATCAAAACAAATTCATCCGCGCCATATAAATTCGACTTTGAGATCATTTGATGTGTACCCAGAATATTATTTCGGATCGCATCCAAAGGGCTGCGCTCCATCATCGGAACATGTTTGTAAGCCGCCGCATGAAAAACCATTTGCGGACGAAATTCTGAAAAAACCTGATCCATTTTTTCAGCATCACAAATATCCGCGAGGATCCCTTCAATTTTTAGTCCCGGAAAATGTTCACGTAAATCCGTTTCGATCTGGTAGAGATTGTTCTCATGCCGCTCAAGCAGGATAAGCTGTTTCGGCTGCAGAACCGCGAGCTGGCGACAAAGCTCTGAACCGATGGAGCCGCCCGCACCCGTAACGAGCACCTTTTTTTCACAAATTTTCTCAGAAAGCGCGGGGTCATCAATTTGAATCTCAGCCCTTCCAAGCAGATCTTCGATATCCAAACTTCGAATATCGGTCATTGAGAGATTGCCACCGACGGTTGCCGCAACATTGGGCAAGATTTTTATCGGAAGATTCAGCACCTTGCAATGGCTCATGATTCTTTTTGTTTCACTCGGCTTTGCGGAAGGAATTGCGATGAGCACTTCATCCGGGTGAATTTCGGCAACAATCTGCTCTATTTCTTCACAGCTCCCCGCGACAGGAATATTGTGAATCTTTTTTTTTCGTTTATCCGGGTCATCGTCAATAAATGCAATCGGCCGGCATCCGTATCGACGATCCTGGCACATATCTCGGGCGATCATTTCTCCCGCGTTTCCGGCACCAATGATGAGGATACGCCGTCCCCCGACCCCGGTATGGGTCAAAATGGTACAAATCCTTTTGGGACTTCTAAGTATTGCAAAGACAACGAGCAGAAGCACAGTGTCAATTAAATAAATCGATCGCGGGTACCCTTGCCACGGTAATAATGTAATGGCACCCCAAATCAGCGCGCTGCCCGTCACGACGGAGCCGACAATCGTCAGTAAATCACGAAGCCCCGCATAACGCCAAAGGCCGCGATTTAATCCAAACAAATAGAGAACGCCCATCCGAATGAGCAAGACCAGCGGGATGGTACTTAAAAAAAGGTCAAATGTTTTAGCCGGAATATTCCCATCAAAACGCAGCCAAAATGCAGTGTAGTTACAAGCAATAATTGCAATGGAATGCGCCACAAAAATAATTTGTGCACGGGCATTAAAGATAACAGCTCTGATTTCCTTGTTTTCTTTTTCCCCTTTTTCTCTAAACGGCGATGGGAATGAAAGAACGAAATTGAGTAAACTCGCAGATAAAATCTTTAAATCAAGCAGAAAAGATCGTTCGTCAACATAGGCCAGGGCCAGCTTTGTCTTTTTTGGGAGTGCGGAATGTGCAGAGGCTCTTTCTCTTTCAGAATAATCCGAATCAGATGGAAAGCCCGCATCACTAATAAACGCGATTGAAGCCAGATCTGTGAGGCCGGGCAAAACCGTTAAAATTTTTTCGTAGTCTTTTTGAAATAAAGCAACATAATCGGAACTTTCAGGGCGTGGCCCGACAAAACTCATTTCTCCTTTTAAAACGTTGAATAACTGTGGTAATGCATCAATTTTCAGATGCCGCAAACGCTTCCCGAGGGGGGTCATTCTTGCGTTTCTTATCTCGGTTTCGGGCCGCAAAAGACTTTCTTCAAAGATCCGAAACGTATAGAGATAGAACGGCACAAATCCCTTCCCAATCTTTTTCTGTCTCACAAAGGCAGGACCAGAGGAAGTCGATTTGATCATCAGGCTAACAATAAAAAAGAGAGGAGAAAGTAGGAGAAGGCAAACAAACGCCAAGGCAAAATCAAAAAGTCGCTTTCCCATGATTAGAACTCTTGGTAAAAGATGATTAACAAAATGGCGATGTCATCTTGGATGCAGCGGTTATCCCGCTACTTTATGTATATTTTGATACCACGAATCCCTAATTATTTCAAGGTAAAGAGTTGAAAAAGAATAAGTATTTGGTAACCCTCTTGGCTCAAGGATGATTAAATCGAGTAAAAAATATAAGAAGGAGTATTCGACATTTTAAATCAAACCTAAACAGCACTTCCATATCGAAAATTAGGAGCGACATATCTTAGAACATCGGACACTGAATCAATTATGTCCGTAACCTTAGGATAATATGCTTCTTCAAGCGGTCTGCTCGCAGGTGCGGGAATATCTAGCAAGGTCACCCTTT
>JALUVJ010000071.1 GCA_027020665.1 Nitrospira sp. | reverse complement strand
TACAGGATCGCACCGGGAAAGGTTCGGGATTTGAACAAAGCGTAGTTTTCAGCAGAATGCTCCGCGTCCCCGACAATCAAATAACCCCCTTCTTTCAAGGCCGCATGAAATTTTGAAGCGAGGGTTTTGATTGTCTCTTGCTCAAAATAAATCGTCACGTTCCGACAAAAGATGATATCGAAGGAGACGGGCGAGGAGTCTGTTTGGGGGAGCGGATCTGAAATGAGATTATTGCGATGAAAAGAAACCAAGGGCTTGTACGCCGCGTTTATGTAGTAAAGATCCTGCTTTTTTGTAAAGGCGTGCATTACAAGATCGCTATCGAGCCCCCTGAAAGACCATTGCCCGTAGCCTCCGGCGCGCGCTTTTTTTAGGGCAGCCTCATCAATGTCCGTCGCAACAACCTGAATATGCCACTCATCAATATTGGGGATTAAAGTTTTTAAAAGAATCGCGATCGAATACGGTTCTTCTCCTGTCGAGCAGCCTGCACTCCAAATACGAATGCTTTTTGAGGTATTGGCTTCTCTTTGAATAATTTTAGGAAGAATCTGTTTTTCAAGCAGGTCGAAGTGGGCTTTCCCTCTGAAAAAATACGTTTCATTGGTCGTAAGACAGGAAATCAAATGTTCAAGATGATCTGCGCCTTTTTCAGATTTCAGGAAAAAAAAGTATGTATTCAAATCTTCATAGGGTGCCTTTCGAACATGAGAAGCAAGGATGTCTTCAATGGCATGAAAACGGGATTCCGGGAAAAAAAGCCCCGTCCGTTTCTGAATAAAGTCTCGAAAAACAAGGAGGTTATTTTTTGTTAAGGTTTTAGACATCACTTTTACCCTTTTACCCGATCTTAAAAAAATCGACGGAAATAGCGCAGAACATTCCTATTCAACCGACAGAAAAATGATTTGCCGCAGGGGTTTCATCAAGCCTTCCCCCCCCCCGCACAGATCCCCCTTCTTTCCCTATCGGAAAATCTCAGGCAAAACTTTAGGTTGAATGTCGACATGCCCTAAAAAATTTTAAAAACCGGGCTTAAAACGAAAAGGATTCAGGCTCGTGGCTTCAAGTGTTTTTTCGCTTGCTCCCTCTTGTTTTGGCATGCAGAGCGCGCGGTTTTCCATTGTGATGCACAAAGGAGTATTTTTCGGCATTTTTGTGAATTTCGGCCAAGTCCGTAAGACTCAGCCATTGCAGGAGGATTTGGTTTTCCTTGTTTTGATCAGTGGCTGAAACTGTTGTATTGTCGGTGCAAATCGAAACAGGAATGCCATGTTCAAGAAAAGTCAGGATGGGATGGGGCGCCCCGATTTTAACCGCCCCGGTTTGGTAATTGGAGGTGTAACAACATTCAATCAGAATCCGGTCTTTTGCCAGACGCTTTAACAGGGTTTTGTCTTGAATCGCCGAGCAACCGTGCCCGATGCGTGTCGCGCCCAGGATATCAATGGATTCCCAAATCGCCTGCGGGCCCTCATCTTCCCCCGCATGAATGGTGAGATGCAAGCCCCCGGCGCGGGCGATGGCATAGGATTCCCCGAAGAGGCGCGCCGGATTTCCGCGCTCGGCCCCGGCAAGATCAAAGCCGATGACCCCCGCGCGTTGGTGAAGGAACTGAGACTCCGAAATCGCCTGCCGCGCCAGAATCTTCGCGATATGCGGCCCCTGATGACGCATGGCAATGACAATCAAACCGAGTTCCATGTCCGGAAAACGTTTCTTGGCTTTGTTAATCCCGCTTAACACCGAACTGATGGTCTGACGCAGAGTGAGTCCGGCAAAAGAGTGGATGATGGGCGCATAACGCAATTCAAGCAGGCGGACATTGTTATCATAGGCTTCGGCAATAATGGATTCAATCACAAAAGTAATGTTGTCATAAAATTGCGTAATCCACTGCGGATAATGGAATTTATCGAGATAACGCAGCAAGGCCCCCTCTTCGCCTTCTTGCAGTACCAAGAGTTTTTCCATCTCTTTTTTTGTTTCAACCGGATGAAGGCCGTGTTTTTTCATGAGTCGCCAAGTCACATCAACGGGAATCGAACCATCCACATGCTGATGCAGCTCGACTTTTTGCATCTTCTCAACCCCGGTCATCCCTTCTTCCCTTTTCAAAATCAGACCCGCTTTAAAGTGCGTTTACGGATTCAGAGCGAATATACAATTCGATATCAGACTGCAAGGCGGCTTCAAAGCTGTAAATTTTTTTAATGATGCCCGGATTGAGCACATGCCCTTCGGACAAAATGAGTACCCCGTTTGTGATGAAATCCCTGGACAACACCATGCCGCTTTTCAAGGCTGAAGACTTGACCTTCAGCTCTCCCCCCGATACCTCAACATCCCGATTGCCTTCATCCAATAGTAGCATGAAGGCATTGACGACCGCCGGATCATAACGCTTCCCGCTTTCTTCCAGCAAAAAATTCCGTGCTTCTCTTTCGGGCAGTTTTCGGGTCATTAAAGTCCCGATTTGCAAGGCATCATAGTCATTCACAACGGCAAGAATACGTGCGCCCAACGGGATGTCGTTATACTTCAAACCGTCCGGATAACCATCCCCGTCGAAATGTTCGTGATGAGAACGGATCAGTGTTGCGGCATCTTGAAGCTGCTCCAGGGCCATCAATGCCCCCTGAGCGACGAGCGGGTGCTTCTCCACAGCCGCTCGATCCTCCGAATTCAGGGCGTGATAGGGCTTTTGCAGCAGGAGATCGGGCAAACCGATCTTTCCGATATCATGAAGCAGGGCGGCAAAATAGACATCATCCCGGTCTTTTTCAGAAAATTTCAGGCGATCGGCCAAGGCCTTTGCCCAATCAGACACCCGTTTGGAATGTCCCGCAAGCTTACCTTCCCGAATATCAATCAGGTTCGCAAAGACCTTCACGGAGGTAATAAATTGTTTTTTGAGCGATTCGTGCGCCAGTTCTAAAAAACTCATGGTCTGGCGTACTTCTTCGGTCCGCGCTTCGACCTTTTTTTCAAGATCTGCGTTCAGTGCTGCGAGTTCTTCATTCTGCTTGCGTGTCAGGGCTTCCAGACGCGCTTTTTCCCGCTCCAGATTTTTTTGCGCCAAGGCCTGTTTTACGGTCGAACACAGGTCATGTTCTTCCCAGGGTTTGCTCACGTAACGGTAGATGTTTCCTTCGTTCACTGCCCGAATGGTTGATTCCATATCGGCATAACCTGTCAGCAGGATTCGAACGGTGTCCGGCCAACGGGCCGCAACGGCTTTCAGAAAAGCAGCGCCATCCATTTCCGGCATCCGCATGTCGGAAATCACCAAGTCGATCTCTTCCTGTTCGAAAACCTCAAGTCCGAGCGCTGCGCTTGATGCGGTCAAAACGCGATAGCGGAGCGGTCGAAAAAGCCGTTTTAATGATCGAAGAATGTTTTCTTCGTCATCCACAAAAAGCAGTGTCCCCGGATACCCGATATTTTCCATACACCCTTCCCCGGTCAACAAAACGGCGTTAAAGCCTGAAGCCTCGACGCAATTTTTTGCAATTTGATTTCACTTCCGGCCCGCTTCATGAACCGACTGCCGAAGCCCGGCATTGATTTTTTTCTCGCGATCCAGTTCATCCAGCAGCTTTGCATAATCCTTTAATGAAGAGGCATACTGTTGCTTAAGCGCGCTGTGTGCCTCTTCCAGCAGTAACAAGGCTTCCCGGACTTCCTCTGTCCGTTCGGTGACTTGTT
The DNA here is from genome assembly GCA_027020665.1 of Nitrospira sp. Classification (GTDB taxonomy): domain Bacteria; phylum Nitrospirota; class Nitrospiria; order SBBL01; family JAADHI01; genus JAADHI01. The sequence goes on along the minus strand of JALUVJ010000071.1, from coordinate 8,852 downwards.
GTTCCAGAACGCTGTTCAGTTTGAGCAGTTCTTCATTCTGGGCTTTTGTCAAGGCCTCAAGCCTTTCTTTCTCTTTTTCCAGATTTCGCCGTTCCAGGGCTTGTTCGACCGTTAACGACAGATCGGAATCTTCCCAGGGTTTACTGACATAACTTGTGATGTGGCCCTCATTGATTGCGGATATGGTGGAGGTCAAGTCCGCATAACCCGTGAGCAAAATCCGAATCGTCTCCGGCCAGCGCCGGGCCACTTGCTTGAGAAAAGCGGCCCCGTCCATTCCGGGCATCCGCATATCCGAAATCACAAGATCAACGGCCTCTCTCTCAAGCCATTCCAAGCCTTCCGCACCTCCCGTCGCCGTAAAAACCGTATAACCTTTGGGCCGAAAAAGCCGTTTTAAAGAGTTCAAAATATTCTCTTCGTCATCTACAAACAGGAGCGTCACGCTCTTTTTACTGTGTTCCACCGGAAACCTCTTCTCTCTCGCCGTGATGAATAAGCGATGATTCTTCATCGCAATGTTTTACGGGAATCCACACCGTAAATGATGTTCCCTTTCCAAGTACGCTCTTAACATCAATCCGTCCATTATGTTTATCGACAATACTGTAAGACAGAGATAAACCCAAACCCGTGCCGACGCCAACGGGTTTGGAGGTAAAGAAAGGATCAAATATGCGCGAAATTTCATCCTCGGGAATCCCTTTCCCCGTATCGGAAATTTCAACCCAAACCGCTTCCCCCTCTCGTCCCGTTCTCAAAGTAATCACCCCTTTTTCTTCGATGGCATGTGCGGCATTCACGAGTATATTCATAAAAACCTGGTTCAGTTGAGAAGCAAGACACTCCACTTGAGGAAGCTCGCCGTATTCTTTTTTAACAACCGCTTTATATTTAATCTCGTTATGCACAATATTCAGCGTACTCTCCAGTCCTTTGTGGATATCCGCCCATTGCCATTCCGACTCATCGACATGCGAAAATTCTTTCAAACCCTGTACAATCTCTTTAACCCGCTTGGCCCCTTCTTTAGACTCTTTCACTAAATCGCCGATGTCCTCCTTAATAAATTCCAGATCAATTTTTTCGCGAATATCCTGCGCCAGGCTGAACAGTTCCGGGTGGTCTTTTTCAAGGGTTTTTTCCGTGACCTGATAGAGCTGAATCAAATCAATCATGTTTTCGACATAGCGTTCCAATGAACTTAAGTTCGAGTTGATGTAACCCACCGGATTATTAATTTCATGGGCAACACCCGCTGAAAGCTGGCCGATGGCGGCCATCTTTTCATTTTGCAGAACCTGGTTTCTCGCTTTTTTAAGCTCTTGAATGAGGCCTTGCTGTTCCTCTTTTTCTTTACGCAAGGCCTCCTCCATCTCCTTGCGTTCCGTAATATCAACCATAGACCCCAAGAGCTCAAGCGCCTGTCCGTTCTCATCCTGAACCAAATGAAGCGTATCATGCATCCACAAATAGTGTCCTTCTTTGTGTTGGAAACGATATTCGTGCGTAAGCTGTCCGCCTTCTACCAAAAGTTTCGGGATGCCCATCAAAAGCTGCTGGACATCATTCGGATGAATATGATCAATCCAAAAATCCATATCATCAATCATTTCCTGCGGCTTGAATCCGAGCACGTTGCGAATGTTTTCACTGACATAGCTCATCTTGAAATCACCGGAGGTGACCGCGCTGTAAATCACCGCAGGACTGTTATCAATCAAGTATTGAAGACGGCTGCTCGTTTTTTCAAAACGGGCCAGTGCCGCGTTGCGCTCGCGTTCCACCCGGGCAAGGCGTATGATGTTGCGCAGCTTTCGCTCTAAGACCTCTGAAGAAATGGTGGCTTTCGGCAAGGAATCCGTCGCACCCGCCTGAAGTAATACCACAGCAAGCTGCTCGTCTCTTGTCTCGGTCATCATCACCACAGGCACATCACAGCGCATTGTTTCCAATTCCGCCAGAAGATTGCGCCCGCCCCCTTCCGGAATTTGCTCATCGACAAAGAGACAGTCATAGTCTTTGCCCTGAACAGCGGCAATCACTTCATCACGCGTTGTCACTTCGTCAAGCTCAACATGAAAGGCGACCAAGGTGAGAGCCATCTTAAGATAGGTTCGGATCGATGCATCCTGATCCGCGATCAAGAGCCTCAAGGATTCTAAATCTTTTTTATCGGCCATTGCCGTCCCTTGTCGAGGCATGCCCCCACACCTCCGCACCTTTATTCGGTAGATTATAGAAGCTTATCGCTTGTCCCTAAGATGTCAAGAAGGACAACGCAGAACGAAGACTGAGCGGGTCAAGTATTTGAGACAGCCAGTTAAGCAAGTACTCAGGAGATGTCATCACACGAAACCCTGCGCTACGCCTTTCATACCCTGGGCGCCGCCATGTGGGCAACCACGGTCGTATTGGTGGCGCCTTTTTAGGGTTTTAGAATGAATTCAGATATGGGATTGATGACCGCATTGAGCATCATCTTGTCCCTGGTGATGGATTTTCTCGTATTACCCGTGTTGCTGGTCAAAACAGCCGAATTAAAATAAGGAAACAAAAGCGCCGAAAGAGATTTTGCAAAACCCGGGAAGCACCTCATCATGACAAATACGGCACCCGATTTTTATCTTCCCCGATTGATGCAACAGAGCCCGTTTTCTGCGTATAATACGGAGGTCTCCGTCCTCTCAAATTAGGAATGCTCATGGCTCGAGACCTATCCCATTCAAATCCGCCTATCACAACAAAAATTCCTTACGATCTCAGAGCACTGGGGCTCTTGATGATTCTCGCCGGGCTTATTGACATCGGCATTATTTTAAAAAATCCGGACTACCGAATGCCCGTTTTCGGGCTCAGACTCCCCGGTAAAGCAGGCTGGTATTTTATCCTTATCGTCTTCCCGACATTTCACTTCATTGCGGGCTACGGCGCACTTCTGGCCCGAAAATGGGCCTACTACTTTTATGTCCTTCCGACACTTTACATCATTGCAAGCGCAGCCGTCAGCCGGATGACCCTTGAGCCGCCGCACCGAATCCGCACAACAATCCTGCTGACCATGCCGATTTTTTTAATCTACCTCTATTGGAGAAAAAAACATTTTAAATCCTGAACCGCCTTTTAAGGACGCTCAGGGTAAAAGACACCGGGCCCCCTTCACGGGGCGCCGATAATAAACCTTGGTGACACAGGCGGAAAAGTCTCAGCGCGGACTAGGGCGTGTCGACATTCAACAGGCAAGGCGTCTTTATCTAGGCGCCATTTCATGCGTGACGCGACACTAAGAATCACTCCACTTGACCTTTTTAAGTTTCAGGGAAGAAGATTCCAAAGATTGAAGAATGCCCTGAAATAACTGATCGGGCATCCCTTTATCGTGCAAACGCAGCGAAAAACGCGAAACCACGGCATCGTTTTCGTAATTTTTTTCGATGTCGCAATTTAAAACGGTAAGGTGTTTTTGTTGAATCAGTGCGGCAATATTCGAAGAAGGAACATCCATAGAAGTCGTCACGATCAGGTTTCGATAATGATCTTTTGCATAAGTCTGTTCAAAACGCTTCAATAAAATCAAACCGCTTAATGCAATCACCGTCGTAAAAGCCGAAATAAGATAATATCCGCCCCCTGCCGCCATGCCGATTGCCGCCGTGGTCCATAAAGAAGCCGCCGTGGTCAAACCCCGCACATTGACGCCCGCCTTAATAATGACGCCCGCACCCAAAAAACCGATGCCGGTTACGATTTGCGCCGCAATACGGCTGGGGTCACTAAAATGACCCGACTGGCCCGACTGAGCCGAAAGTACCGCAACCACTTCGGACAAAACCATAAAGACCCCGGAACCCAAGCTCACCAATAAATGTGTGCGCAGGCCCGCATCGCGTCCGTGGATATCGCGCTCCAAACCCACCAAGCCCCCAAAGAGAGAGGCAACCAGCAGACGGATCAAATAATCAATTTCTTCCCCGGAAAAGAAAGCCATGATAGACTCCGAGATCATTATAAAAAAACCGCTGATGCAAAATCGAAAAAATCACCCTTATGGTATACCCTTAAGTGTAATCCTGCTTACGCCGAATAGCAAGAACCCAAATTCTGCGATCGCGGAATTGGAAACCGCCTAAGACTGAAAACAACCTGCTTCGAGTTGCGCGCACAGAGCAAATTGGGTTATACAGGAGGCGTAATTTTTTCTTCTTGTCTTTTCCTTAAGGCACACGGATGTATTTCTGATGGAATATAAAGACTACTACAAAATTATGGGTGTCAAACGCGATGCCACACAGGATGAAATCAAGCGTGCTTACCGTAAGCTGGCGCGCTTATATCATCCCGATATCAGCAAAGTCCCCAATGCCGAACAAAAATTTAAAGAGGCCGGCGAAGCCTACGAAGTCCTGAAAGACCCTGAAAAACGCGCGGCATACGATCAACTCGGTGCAAACTGGAAAAGCGGTCAGGAATTCCGTCCGCCGCCCAACTGGGACAGCGGCTTTGAATTCAGCGGCGGGGGCTTTACCGGGGGCACGGGCGGCTTCAGCGATTTTTTTGAATCCCTCTTCGGACAGGCAGGCGGCGCTTTCCGGCAAGCCCAGAGCACCGCAATGCACGCACGCGGCGAAGACCGGACAGCAAAGGTACTCATTAATCTGGAAGACGCCTATCACGGCGCAACGCAAGTACTCACCTTACGCAGCCCCGTCATAGACCGGGAAGGCCATGTCAAAACACAGGAACATCGCTTAAAAGTGAAAATTCCCAAAGGCATCAAACAGGGGCAACGCATCCGGCTTGCGGGACAAGGGGCGCCGGGTTTAGGCAATGCGCCGGCGGGAGACCTTTATTTGAACGTCGCTTTCAAACCCCACCCTTTTTATCATGTCGAAGGCGGAGATGTTTATCTTGATCTGCCCACCGCGCCTTGGGAAATAATCTTGGGTGCAAGCATTCAAATCCCGACACCGGAAGGGCCTGTGCAATTAAAAATTCCGCCAAACGCCAAAGCCGGCCAAAAGCTGCGATTGAAAGGCCGCGGCATTCCCGCAAAAAACAAAGGCGATCTTTACGTTGTGCTCAATGTGGCCTTGCCGCCCGCCAAAGATAAAAAAACAAAAGCCCTTTATGAACAGATGGCGCAGGATTTCGACTTTAATCCGCGCGCGCATTTGGGAGTATAAAATGGTTGATCAGAGTCATCATCTCGAAACAGTCGTAACAGGCGTGGTTATCGAGGATGAACTGCGCTTCAGCTTGGCCGAATTATGCCGGGAAACGGCGGTGCATGCCGAGTGGATTTTTGCCTTGGTGGATGAGGGGATTCTCGATCCCCAAGGGGAAGATCCCGCCACCTGGCGCTTTCCGCTGGAAAGCTGCCTCACGGTCAGCCGAGTCATCCGTCTGCAACGCGACCTCGGTTTAAATCTTGCGGGGGTTGCCTTGGTTTTGGATTTGTTGGAAGAAGTGGAAGATTTAAGACAGCGCGTTGCGCAAGATTCGGCGTAAAAAATTCCTCCCCCCCAAAGGACTTGGGAGAGAGGAACCGGAGGGGGAGTTGTGGCGGGATCAAAAAAAACTATCTTAAAACCACGGTTGCCTTTTTGGCCGACATCGTCTGCGTAATACTGACGTAGCGCCCCTTGGCGTACAGGCGACCCAGGGCCGCATCATTCTCCAAACGCAGGGTCAGGTCATTCACAAAATTGCCGAAATCACTGTGCACACTGACCGTCCCGGCCTGACGGATGGCATATCGGCCCCGGCCTTGCGCCGTCGGCAAGACTTGCGGCGCGGGCTCCGGTTTCAATTTCCGGATATCGTGACGGTTCAGAAAAACATGGTGCAAACGTCCGACACCCGTGAGATCCAATTTAAGACCGAATTCCGAAGCCGAGAAAAAGGGCGTTTGCGTCGCGGGATTCCAGTGCACCGCCATTTTCGCATGGACGCCGTTGACTTCCATAACCGTCCGCACGATGAAATCCGGCGGCGCGGCGCCAAAAGGAGCAACATGGCCGCGCAGACGAATGGGCGCGCCCACTTCGGCATCCGCCAAGCGCAGATCACCTGTCGCGGCCACATAGGCCGCCGGATCACTGCCCGTGCCCATGAAATCAAAGATCTCAATCGCCCGGCCGTTGATCGCTCTTAAAGCCAGTTCGATTTCCGGAGCATCGGGGCGGATCGCATTGACCGTGCCCGCGATGGTCGTGTACAGCATGCGCACCAGGCCCTCCGTGGCGTCAAGGGTGAAAGTCCTGTCCGCGATGACGTCGGTCAGAACATCGATTGAAACATCCGATACCCTTCCAAAGACCGTGACCCGCTGTCCAACTGAAAGATCGTCCTTGTTGAGCGGATCCATGACATCGGCGTGATGCCCCTGTTTAGTGACCCGGGTTCCTTCGCCCAATAAAACCTTGATATTTTTGCGCAGGACGATTTCTCTTTCGTCACGAATCAAAACCGCGCCGCGCACGGTCAAGATGTCGCCGGAACGGGCAATGATGCTGCCGCGCACGACATCGCGTTCTCCACCCGGAACGCTGTTTCCGGCCAAAACTTCGATCGCTTCAAAGACATGCTTGCGAATATTAAGCTTTCCAAAAACAACAACCGGCGTAAAACGCGGTTGTTGGGCCAAAAGCTTAAACCCTTCGCTGCCCACACCGGTTTCGCCGTCGACTTCGTAGGCGGTCTCCGCGTCCGGAATCACCGTCAACGTGCCGAAATGCGGCCGGTCGCGATGAATGCGGTGCAGGAAGGGACGAATGGCGATTTCAAAGGTTTCTTCCGCTTCATCAATACCAACCAGCGGGCCGCGCATGCGATGCCGTTTCAGATCATCAAAATCAGGATCGACCTCCGCAATCAGGGTGGGTTCAACCGTCACCACGGGGAGCACGGGCGCCGTATCCACGGTATTGGTCGCCTCCAAATCAAAATCCAGAGACAAGTGCGCCGGAATGCCCGGCGCAATGACAAGCGGCCGATTGATATCGAGTTTCACCTTGACTTCAAGGGTCGTGACAGGATTGCCGTCCGCATCCTGCACTTTAGCTGCGGTGGGCACGCCGCCGACTTCAACCTGAATATCCGCATTGGAATAATCCAGCACCATCGTAGCAGCGGTGTAGGCCCCTAAGGGGATGGTCGCCGCCGTCAAAATTTCTTCCAATTCCACATACTGCGCAAAGTCGATGCGTGCGGTCAGCGGCAAGGTTTCCACCTGGTCGCCGTTTTTCCGCGTCAGCAGAATCGACAGGATATCCACTTCATATTTTTCAAAATCGCCCTCGGCATCCGTGAGACTGATGACCACATCTCCTTTTTCCGAAGCAGCCGATGCCGCTTCGCTCCCGCTGCCGCCGCCGCATCCCGTCAAAACCGTGCCGGTCATCATTAACACGGTCATGAAAAAAAATGGCGCAAACCACTGTTTCATCCGATCCATTTTGAGCCTCCTTAAATTTAATTTCAATCTGATTTGTCTTTCTGATTTTTTAACACAGGCCATTAAGACTGCGGTTTTTCTCACATTTACACCTCAAACAACGCACGACGATGAAATCGGTTGACAGGAAAATGATCCAAGGTACAAAATAAATTTCTTGCAGGACTCTCATTCAGCAAGATGAGATCAAAAGGATTCTTGAAGACAGACTTTCCCCTCTGCTAACATGACCCCGTTGAAAACCGGAGCCTTATAATGGACACGATTTTTACCATGCAAACCTTGTCACGTTATGCTCAGATCTCCAGGCAGATCCAGGAAGGCAGCCCTTTGAGCGGCGATGAATCGATTATCGCGGGTGTCATGAAGAAACACCCTGAATTTGACAAGTTCTGGGGTGAGGGAGAAACGGCGCTTCATCCCCAAGAAATCGACGGCTATGTGGTCAACCCTTTAATTCATGCGGGTTTGCACGTAATCGGCGAAAAACAAATCTTAGACCGCACACCGGAAGAAGTTGAAAGCACCCTCGAAGCCCTGCTTGAACGCGGCATCGACCGTCACGAAGCCATGCACCAAATCATCGGCATTTGGGGCAATCTTTATTTTAAGTCGATCCGGGGCGGGGGCTCGCTTTATGAGTGGGAATATATTGAATTACTCAACAGCCTGAGGCGCTCGCCTTAGTGCATTTCAAGCCGCATCTCGTTATGTAAGGAGGCACGATGCCAAAACCGAAATACCATATTCTTGTTTGCACAACCACCCGCCCCCCCGGAAACCCGCGGGGTTCTTGCGGCGAAAAAAAGAGTCAGGATCTCATTACCGCCTTTTATCAAGAGATGGAAAAAAAGATGCTTTTTGGCCAGATTCTCATCACGGAATCCAGCTGTCTCGGCCCCTGTGCGATTGGACCGACCGTAGTGGTTTATCCGGACGGCGTTTGGTACAAAGGCGTGACCCCGCCGGATGTTGCGGAAATTATGGAAGAACACATTTCAAACGGAAAACCCGTCGAACGCCTGATGGTCCCCGATGAAATGTGGGGATAAGCAGAGATAAGATCGAAGCATTTCAAACCCTCGGGCATGCGAACGCGCGCTCCGAGATTTTTTTTGTTCAAAATGGCCTGAGCTTATTCGAGTGTCTCGAATATCCCAGTCGGTTTGTTATCAATGCTGAGCTGATTGTTTTCTTTCCAATACTGTTGTATACCCGCTTCCCCTTTTTTTTCGGCCCATTGATGCAGCAGATCCCGTTCCCCCTTAAGCTGCATTTCCGGCACGGCCCAGCCGCAAGAGGTCAAGACCAAGTCAATCTTCATCTCCACAATCTGGCGCGCACCCGGCATTTTGGGGAATACTGAGACCAAGTCCGCCCAATCCTTGTCTCTGGG
>JALUVJ010000070.1 GCA_027020665.1 Nitrospira sp. | reverse complement strand
TGGAATAGGGAGGGACGATGAAAAAGGCACGTTTAGGCATATTGTTGGGTATGACCCTTCTGCTCTCATTCTTCTTCACAGCAGATGATGCGTCAGCCTATTTTGGTGACATGATACTCAACAACAAGGCCGAAAAGAGAGGGATGCCGCCTGTTGTTTTCCCCCACTGGTACCACCGGGCGGAATTTAAATGCAAAGTGTGTCATCCTGCAATCTTTGAAATGCGATCAGGCGCCAACGACATCGATATGAAAAAAATTGTTATTGATGGCGAATACTGTGGAAAATGTCATAACGGAACGATCTCATGGAAGCCGATCGAATGTGCCCGCTGTCACTCAGGAACTCCCGGAATGAAAACAGGACTCTTGGAAGGGTTCCCTTGGAAGGGGCCCTCAAATTAGGTCTTCTCACAATCGGGCTGCGGATACAATGCATGTATCCGCAGCTTAGGGCGAAGAACACCTAAAAATAAGTTTTAACGAACCGTATTTTTTGATTGATATTTGGAGGGATTTTAATGACCGGGGCAAAAGGACAAAAAAAATCAGTCACAAGGGTTTTGTTAGTCGTACTTTCCCTCATCTCAATTTATGCCTGCGTACGGCAAGCAAAAAGCGAAACACCTGTGGCGAAAGAAAAAAAAGAAGCACCCGTTGCTGTTGCACAAGCAAAAGCACCGATGCAGGTTGAAGAAAAAGAATTAGCATCGGGAAACGGCGAGGAACGGTCTTTGGTCGCCCCTCGTCCGGAAACACAGCTTCCCGTTTTTGAAAACCCGAGCAAGATGCCAACCCCAGGCCCGCCCTTTAATAAGGAAAACACAAACCCTGAGGTTGTCATGCAAGACATTCCCAAAGAAGCCACGGGACTCGAAGATTGGGTCAAAGCCTTTCAGGAAAATAAAATTAATCCGCACGAGTCGCTTGACCTGGATAAAAAACATACACCTCCTCTGAAATTTGATATTGAAATCCCGGCAACAGGTTCGATGCCTAATGTCATTTTCCCGCATGAACCGCATACCTACTGGCTCGATTGCACAAACTGCCACCCCGGTATTTTTATGATGAAAAAGGGCGGCAACCCCATTTCAATGGTTAAAATTGTCAACGGTGAGTTTTGCGGTCGCTGTCATGGCCGTGTGGCCTTCCCCATCGCCAACTGCACCCGTTGTCATGTCAAACCCAAGGAGGAGGCTGCGGCCAAACCCCAAAAGGCTGCCGACACAAAATAAATTGCTTCCCTAAACTGTTTCCAATGATTTTTTGTGAAATCGCCCCGCAGGGATCTTTTTCTGCGGGGCGATTTCGTATTTTTTAAATCCTTACTTCACTGCCATGAAAATTCTCCTCATCGTCAACTTACTCTTCTTCGGCTTCATTCCATCCCTTTCTTTTGCGGGTGTCCTCAAAAAAACAGATGCTGCCCGTGAAAGATTGCTCGGCACCGTCAAAAACGTCCGTGTCGACATCGCACAGATCAAGAACGAAAACGGAAAGTGGGTCGAGGAAGACCCGCCCATGCCTTGGCTTTCGACAAGTTACGATCGCAAGGGACATCTCATCGAGGAAGTTCAGATTTACACACAGCAGGCCCTCGACTTCACATCGGTTTTTACACGTGATGACACAGGGCAACTGATCGAAGGCCTTGAATATGACGCCAACGGAACACTTGCCTTCAAATGGACTTATACTCATGATGCCGTTTCCGGCCTAATCGAAGAAAAGCGATTCACTCCCGACGGCACATTCTTTTCCAGGGCAACATACCGCTACGACGCTGACGGCAACCTCATCGAAGAAAACCGCTTCCCGCCGCACAGCAAAAATCACTTCCGATGGATTTACAAATACGACACCGCCGGACGGCTCATTGAAGAATCGCACTACATGATCCGCTCCGGGATCACCCCGGAACGACGGGTGAATTCACTCAATTCACGGCGGGTCTTTGTTTATGATCAAAACGGCGTTTTGATCGAAGAAACCCGTTATAACGGCCTCGGGAAAATCATGACAAAAAAACACTATCAATATGAATATGATAAAATCGGCAATTGGATTTCCCAAACCGCCTCGGAACCGCTTCCCAACCCGGACGGCTTGCCGCTTATTCCCACAGAAATCACGCATCGTAAAATCACTTATCATGAATAAATTTAACCCAATACTTACATTTTAATTTAAGATGGAGTCCTGCTTTTGAATAAAACATATCAGTCTCTTTTTTTGAGCACTTTCCTTTCCGTCATGATCTTTTTAAATCCCGCCTTGAGCAAGGCACAGTCCGGCCCGGAGGCACCTGCCACATCACTTTGGGAACATTACTCGCTCTTTTCCATCGTTCGGGCCTTGGCCATTGAAGGTCAAACCCTGTGGGTCGGTACCTCCAACGGCCTCCTGGTTTATGATTTATCCACCGGGAAACAACAGGCCTATACAACAAAAGACGGCTTGCTTTCCAACATCATCCACACCGTCGAAGTCGCACCCAATGGCGAAAAGTGGGTCGGCACGATTGGAGGCGGCTTGAGTCGGCTCCAAGGCAATGAATGGATCAACTACACCCCTTACGGCACCGGAACAGTCGCATCCTACGGCACAAGCTGGCAAAATTATCCCATCGGCACAGGCCTGGGGGACCTTTGGGTTTACGGCATCCACTTTGATCCTTCGGACACCATGTGGGTTGCCACCTGGAAAGGGGTCAGTGTCTTTGACGGCAAAGGCTTTAAAACCTATACAACGGACGACGGGCTCATCGACAAATGGGTTTATACCTTAACCCAAGACAAAAAAGGCGCTTTTTGGTTTGGAACGGAAGCAGGCGTCAGTCGCTTCGATGGCAAAAATTGGCAAAGTTGGAACAACAAAGACGGCGTGGGCGCAAAAATAGAAATGAAAAAACCCGCCGTCGCAGAAGGTCTGCCCTTTACACCGCGACACCATGCCGGAGACCATAAACCCCTTTCATACAACCCGAACTACATCGTCTCCTCGGTCATTGATGCCAACGATCATCTTTGGGTGGGCACACTCGGTGCGGGCCTGTCGCACTTCGACGGCTCAACCTGGACCAGCTACTCCACGAAAGAGGGCCTTGCGGGCAACATGGTCCATGCCTTAAGATTCGATGCGAAAGGTATTTTGTGGATCGGCACAGACAAAGGGGTGAGCCGCTTCGACGGAAAAACTTTTCAAAACCTCACAGAAAAGGACGGCATCGGTGCCGTCTTTGCGATCGAAATCGACCACGAAGGACACAAATGGTTTGGCACCTTTGGCGGCGTCAGCCAATATCGGGGACATTAATGGATCACACCGAAGCAGAAAACATCGTCACTGCCGGCATTCAAGAGAGCATCCGGGTCAAAAAAACCTTGCTGGAAACGATGGTTCCCTTGATTTTGGAAGTCGCCGACCTCACCTCCAAATCCATCGCATCCGGCGGGAAACTCATTCTTTTCGGGAACGGCGGCAGCGCGAGCGATGCACAGCACATCGCCGCAGAATTACTGGGTCGCTTCGAATTGGAACGCCCCGCCTTGCCCGCCATCGCGCTCACAACAAACAGTTCAACCCTCACCGCCATCGGCAACGACTACGGCTACGATCATATTTTTTCCCGGCAAGTGCAAGCTTTGGCCAAAGCAGGCGATGTTGTCATCGGCATCAGCACCAGCGGTAATTCGCCCAATGTGCTGGAAGGCATCCGCATCGCAAAAGAACAAGGCGCCGCAAGCATCGGCATGACGGGGGAAAAAGGCGGGCAACTCGCCGCAAGCTGCACACACTGTTTCAAAGTCCCTTCTTCAAACACGGCGCGTATTCAGGAATCCCACATTATGATCGGGCATCTGCTCTGCCTCTTGATCGAACGAAAATTATCCTAGAATGTGTCGCACTTGGTGAACCCCGGTACGCTCTACATCCTCAGCACACCGATCGGCAACCTGGAAGACATCACCTTGCGCGCCCTGCGCATTTTAAAAGAAGTCACCACCATCGCGGCGGAAGACACCCGGCATACCGGCAAGCTGCTCGCCCACTTTAAAATCCACACGCCCATGACCAGCTATCACGATTTTAATAAAGAAGCCAAAACACCCGTCATGATTAAACGGCTGCAAACAGGAGAATCCTTCGCACTCGTCTCGGACGCCGGCACCCCCACGGTCTCCGATCCCGGCTATTACCTCATCAAAGAAGCCGTCGCCCATGAGATTCCCGTCAGCCCCATCCCCGGCCCCAGCGCCGCCATTGCCGCGCTCAGCGTCTCGGGGCTGCCCACAGACCGTTTTATTTTTGAAGGTTTTCTTGCCAGAAAAAAAGGGAAACGCCACAAACAACTTGAGGCCCTAAAAAACGATCCGCGCAGCCTCATTTTTTACGAATCGCCCTATCGCATCGTTTCGCTCTTAAAGACCATCGAAACCATTTTCGGGAACCGGCGGATCGCCATCGGCAGAGAACTCACCAAACGGCATGAAGAAGTGATTCGGGGCAAGATCTCACAAGTCGTCAAACAACTCGAAGGAACAACTTTTCGCGGGGAAGCCAGCATTATCGTGGAAGGATATCGCCCGGATAAACGCAAGAAATAAATCGCGATCTGAAAACACGCACCCGCGTCTTCTCAAATCAATGCATCCTGCGTATTCGTCACAGGGCAAACGCACACACAGTTTTTACCGGACGACTTGGCTTTGTAGACCGCCTTGTCCGCAGCCGCAAATAATTGAGGAAAATCATAGGAACGATCCAGCGGAAGTGAGGCCAAGCCAAAACTTGCCGTAATCGAAATACCGCCGGGTGCAAGATCAACGATTTTAAGCCGCAGGCGCTCCGCAAGCATTTTTGCATGCGTTGCATTGCAATGGGGTAATAAAATCAAAAATTCTTCTCCGCCGAAACGCGCAGCAACATCCTCATTACGACAATTCGTCCTTAAAAGCGCCCCCACTTCCGAAAGCACTTGGTCGCCACGCTCATGACCGTACCGGTCATTTATTTTTTTAAAATCATCCAAATCCACCACAATCATGCTCAATGGGATTTTATGACGATTCGACTGACTCACGCACTCCGGCCCGGCCGCCATCAGATAATGCCGATTTCTTAAAGATGTCAGTTGATCCGTCATCGCCATATGACGCAATTGTTCTTCCTGCCGTTTGATTTTATCGGTCAGTTTTTTATTGGTAATGAGATTATTCACCCGCGCAATAAGTTCTTCGTCCAGCACGGATTTTGAAATACAGTCATTCACGCCTGAACGCAGCAATTCAATACGGCGTGTCGCATCATTAAAACCCGTCATCGCCAAAATCGGAACCGAAAGACAAGGGCTTTCCCGGCTCCTTAAAGTTCTGACAAAAGCGAGCCCACTCATACCCTTTCCCAAAATAACATCCGTCAATACCAGATCATAGTTCTGCGATTGAAAAGCGATCAGTGCCTCCTCAGCACTCACAAAATGATTGACGGAGACCCCGATGGACTGTAGGACCTGTTTTGTTTTTTCCGCCACCGCAAGACTGTCTTCCACATAAAGCACCGTCCCGGAAATATACTGCTTGCCCTCTATTCTTGCCGTGAACGTACAGAGGTAGTCTGCGAACTGATTCAACTTGTCTTTGTGGAAAATTTCGGTAATACCGGAAGTCAGTGCGGCATCACGCTGCGCTTTCTCCTCACTCGAAGTCAACATGAAAACGGGTAATTCCGTATATTGTTTTTCAGAACGCAATCGGGCGCAAAATGCCGCACCCTCAATATCCCCTAAAACCATTGAAACGACGGCCAGATCAAAATTCTGCGTTTTGATGAGCCGCCGTGCCGCGTCTGCCGTATCCGTGCAGATCACCTCATAACCCAAATCACTTAAAAGATTATCTAAAATACTTTGATAGAGTTTCGACGGTTCAATCACCAAGGCCTTCATCCGACACAATTCCTCCCACGCAAAAGACGCTCCCCGCTCCGGAACATTCTGATTAAAATACTTTTATAATAATACCCGAAAATTATTGTCTTTAGGAAAAAGGACTGAAAATAAGAAAAAAGTATGCAAAAACCGCAAAGGTTTAAGAGAGAAGCCCATCGTCAGCCACATCGGAAAACTGACCTGATTCACCGGCAAAGCCACGCAAAGGCAGCATAGGCGCTTCTTCCTCCTGATTCACTTCATCCGCAATTTCTGAAAATTCTTTCAGGGTGGGCAAGGCTGCGAGATCGGGTAAACCCAGATATTTAAGAAAAGTGCGCGTTGTGCCGTACAACATCGGACGGCCCGCAACCTCTTTGCGCCCGACGATCTTGACCAGCTTGCGATCTAAGAGTGTTTTTAAGACCCCCGCCGCATCCACTCCCCGAATCATCTCGATTTCACCACGCGTCACAGGCTGCTTGTAAGCGATAATCGCCAAAGTTTCAAGGCCGGGTTTTGAAAGCCTCGAAGCTGCGCGCGCGCGCTCCATTTCTTTAATCCAGGGTGCAAGGTCGCTTCGGGTCACAAACTGGTAGCCCCCCGCAATTTCGACAAGATGGAATCCCCGATTGGCCAACATCGATTCCTGTTCCATTTGAAGCAGGAGGGCCCTAATTCGGCGCTTCTCCACGCCGTTAAAAACACCCTGCAATCGGTCCAGGGAGACGGGCTCCGAAGAAACAAATAACAGGGCCTCAAGAATAGGTTTTAGTTCATGATCTTGCAAAATTTTCTGTCTTGATTAAACGAAGCGGACCAAAAAGATCTTGTTGCAACACACGAACCAGACCCAGACGAATCACTTCAAGTAAGGCCAAAAAGGTCACAATCACGGCATGCCGATTAAAAACCTTCGCAAACAGCGACTCAAAAAGCAAGCTTTCGACCGATGCCATCTCGTCCAGAATGTGTTGGATCTTTTCCTTCACGGTCAGAACCTCAGTCGTCAACTCCATCACAATGGGATCGGAACGGTTCGCCAAAAGCGCATTTAAGGCCCCGATCAGATCATACAGATTCAAATCGGAAATCGGGACCTCTTCCGGCCTAAGCTCCGGCCCTTTGGTTTCACCCCGCGGATAAATATCGCGCCAAAGCGACTCTCTTTCCTCAAATTGTTCCGAGGCGGCCTTAAAACGTTGATATTCCAAAAGACGCGTCACCAAGTCCCTACGGGGATCTTCCTGCTCAGAATCATCTGCTTCGGGAACAGGCAGCAGCATTTTGGATTTAATATGGATGAGTGTCGCCGCCATGACCAAAAATTCACCGGCAACGGCTAAATTTAAGGATTGCATTAAATCAATCATTTCAAGGTATTGTTCCGTAATGAGGGCAATCGGAATGTCATAAATATCGATTTCGTTTTTTTTAATGAGGTGAAGCAAGAGTTCAAGCGGCCCTTCAAAGGCCTCAAGCTTGACCTCATAAGTCATTTCAAGCGCCATCATTTTCCCTCAGTTCGTTGCAGATTTATATAACAATAACAAAAATAAGAAGCAAGTCAAAAAAACAAGGGATGGTAGAAGGAGTCAAAACAAAACGCAATATAATGGGCTTATTTCGAATAACTCGGATTCAGTACTATTTCAAATCAAACCGGAAAGCATGATGCGTGCATCTTCAAGGTCGGCTCTTCTGACACCGATACGGGCACCGCCGGGCGCCGGGGAGGCCCCGGGGCCAAAAATACCAATATCTTCGGATTGAATCAGATAGGGAATCTCGGCCTGTTTGAGGATTTCCCCCACCATTTCGGCCTCCATCCGTGAAGAAAACAGATGTAATTTGACGAAGTCGGTCCGGGTCCCGGCCCCTCGCGCTTCTTCGGATTTGGAAACTTCCGCGGCTTTTTTCTTTTGCCGCGTCTGTTTTTTCAGCCGTACCCGGCCTTCCTGAAAATCAATCACATTGGGAAAATCCGCAGCAGGCGCAAGGGGGGTTGAAGATGCTGAATTTTTAGAAGGGCCTTCGGCAGAAGCCGCCACGGGAGAAAGCATCAGGCGTCCGTCCTCTTGCAAGTCGCAAACAAAAGCCTCTGTATTTTTGGGAATAAAGGCCTGCGGCAGAACAAGCCCGTTTTGATGCAAAGGCAAAATTAAACGTTTTTTAGACCGCATGCGGACTCCATGATGCGAAGGAAGTGAGTCTATCGTTCAGAACATCCGCCTGTCAAGTAGGTGAAAACACCCAAGATCAATTTCTGATTTGGGGAAACAACAAACACGGCGCAATGCCAAGAATCGCTTCTTTTTTCATCTTTGGAGGCAGTGAGCGCAAACATCAACCATAGGTCTCCGTGATTTCCGCTCTCCGGAAACAATCCATCGAGTTCCCCTGAGCGAGATCATTCTTTAAAATCTCCGATACCCTCCATTTCCGCAATCGTTCCGGCCCGAGGCATACGGTCGATCATTCGGATAAAGCCGTTTTCATCCAGCGCGGCAATCTCTCCCGTATTGTACCACCCTTCTCGAATCACTTCCGCTGTTTTATCCGGCTGATTGAGATAACCCAACATTACATTCGGCCCCTTCACCCAAAGCACGCCCGCCGCGCCAATCTCCAAAGGAAGCGCTGTTTCCGGGTGAAGGACTTTAACTGTAATGCCCGGTAAGGGATGCCCTACCGTCTCCGAAACATGCCCCCTGTGAACGGATTCACCCGCCTCAACATCATGCACATTCAAACTCAGCACAGACGAAAGCTCAGGACAACTATAGGCTTCCAATAGATCGATGCCATATTTTGCCCTGAAGTCATCCGCCACACCTTTTTTGAGGTTTTCAGTCTTAACCACGGCGTAACGTAATGACGCAAAAACCTGCTTCGGGCAATGCAGAAGACAATCCTCGTAGAAGGAAGGAGTGCCGATCAAAATACTCCCCTGCTCCTTCGCGATCAAGTCGCAGATTTTTTTTGTATCGGAAGCATCGTCATGATAGATCGCGCCAAAACCAACAATCAAAGGAAAGCAAAGTGTCACAGTAAAACCCAAGGGATCGGCAAATGGGAACAGACTCAGTATTTTGTCTTTACGATTGACCCAACTTACCTGCGCCAAGGCCTCGACATTGGATAAAATATTGTGATGAGAAAGCATGACGGCTTTGGGCACCTCTTCCCTACTTTCTGAAAACATGATCGTTGCCAAATCATCCTGATCTTGTTTCTCGGCACAGAACAAGGCTTGCACCGCAAATGCCGGGAGGGAAAAAACCGGCAAGGCCGTTTTCATTTTTTGCAGCGCAGTAAAACCCTGAAAAAAATCTTCGATGTCGCACATTTCGGAACGTCTTTCAATCTTGGCCCGCTCAAGAAAAGATTTTGAACTCAGGATCGTCCTGATTTTACACGCCCGCACGGCGAAATCCGTTTCGGCCTTGTTCGCGCTCAAATTCAGATTTACCGGAACCTTTCCCGCCAGAAGCACCCCGATATTCGCAATCGCTCCGTTCACAGAAGACGGCAGCATGAGACCCACTATTTTTTCATTCGCACAGTGCCTTCGTATTTTTTTAGAAAACAACAGTGCTAAGACCAAGACCTGTCCGAAACGTAAAACTTTCCCCCTCGCGTCAATCATACAGGGCTGCCGCCAGGCCGATTTCGCCGTGCGCATAAATTTGAGATGAAGCAAGTCATTTTTTGTTCTGCGATGCCGTACCACATCGCTGCCGAGCTCCATCACCGCCTGCCGCACCTCATAGGCCGTAGCCGTGGCAGGCAATGGGGCGCCAAAAGAAACGGAGACCGGGAAAGGAATTTTGAACGGCCATTTCCAAAAATACGGCCCGCGCTGAAAACTGAAAATAGAACCCCACACACCATCCAAATGCACCGGGATAATGGGTACATCCATGCCGCTTACCATGTCTTCAAAATCTTTTTTGAAGGGCCGTAAATGCCCGGTTTGACTCATCGCCCCTTCCGCAAAAATACACACGACATGCCCTTGATCAAGGGCCTCACGTCCCTGCTTCATTGCGGCAAGGGTCGCTTCCCGGCTCCGGCCGCCCACCGGGATAGCCTTCATGATGCGCAAAAGCCGCCCAAGACCTTTAATCCGGAAAAAATCTTTATCGACCAGAAAACGAATGAATCGTTGGACACAGGCGCCGACTAAAAGACCATCCACGAAAGACACATCATTGCAAACCAAGAGGGCCGGGCCTCTAAACGGCACATGTTTTTGGCCGTGGATTCGGATTTTATAAATCGTATGCGTCAGCATCCAAAGCGAAAAACGAATGAGGTATTGCGGTAGAATTTTAAGAATATAAGGCGTGACCACAAGGGTAAAAAGCCCCAGGATGCCTATAATTTCATCCGGACGAAACCTGAAAAAATCGTGAAGAATCCAGAGAAACCCGGAGGCGGAAAGAATGCCGAGGGTCTGCATAAAATTAGAGGTGCCGATGAATTGACCGCGTTCACCTTTTGCGCTTTTTTGCTGTAAATAAGCATACAAAGGCACACTGAAAAGCCCGCCCATGCAACCTAGCAGGGTCAACATCAGCGCCACCTGAAAAAAGGACTCACCCGAGGCCGCAAGCCAGAGGGCAAAGATTCCCATACCGATTGACCCCAAGGGCACCAAGCCCAGCTCCACTTTATCGCCCGAAAGCCGACCTGCCAAGAGACTCCCGATCCCGACGCCGACCGCAAGAAATGTGCCGAGCAAACTGATTGAAAATTCATCCAAATGCATGATTTCGCTGCCAAAAAGCAGGAAGACCATCTGAAGAAAAGCACCTAAAAAACCAAAATAAGCAATGCCGCAGACCGTGGACCAAATCATACGATTCTTAAAAAGCCGCTGCAGCCCCTGAGCAATCTCGCCCCAAGGATTCGGATTAAAACGCGGGATTCTGCCGGGCATGGGCACGCGCCCGATCCAAAAACTCGTCACATAGCCGGTCGCGGCAACACCAATCAGAACAGTGCCAATGGGGTCCAAGTGGTCTTTCCAAACCGAAAACATAAATCCGCCGAAAGAAGTGCCTAAAATAATCGCCAGAAAAGTGCTCATCTCCACCAGACCGTTTGCACGGGAAAGCTCGGTATCCGGCAACATTTCCGGAAGGATGCCGTACTTGGCCGGGCTGAAAAATGTGGATTGCAAGGCCATCAGAAAGAGGACAACTAACATCCACAAAATCTGGCCGGAAAGGAAGGAGAAATAAGCCAGGACCATCACAACAAGCTCAAAAGCCTTCATAGAAATCAAAATAGTGCGCTTGTTGAGACGATCGGCGAGATAACCGGCATACCCGGAAAAGAAAAACCAGGGGAGCATGAAAATCGCCCCGATCAGGGAAAGATAGGCGCCACTCTGGCTGCCCATGCTTCTGATCGCCAGCATTGAAATAACGATTTTAAAGACATTGTCATTAAACGCCCCTAGGAACTGTGTCCAAAGAAAAGGGGAAAAACCGGGATATCTTAAAAGGGCAAGATACAGCTTCATCAAACAAAAGGTCTAAACAATCCGTCTCCGGCCCGAGGGTAGAAAATACGGAGAAATATAAGGGCTTGATATTCTATTAAAAATATAGTGTGAAATCCATTGTATTTGTAAAATTATTTGGTCGTGTTAAACATTGCGCTGAGCAATTCCTTAGAATACGTCCAAACCCTTGTAATTGAGCGGTGCCCCTTTGATCAAGAGTGTCGCCATCTTTTTTTCTTCAAGGGGCGGACTGAAAATATATCCCTGGATGTAATCACAACCGATCGCGCACAAAAAATCAAGCTGGGCCTCTGTTTCGACCCCTTCGGCAACCACTTCGATATTCATTTCGTGCGCCATGTAAACAATGGCCTTGGCAATGGCGTTATTGCTTTTGTTGCCCGGAAGGCCCACAACAAAAGAACCGTCAATTTTGAGCACATCAATCGGCAGACGGGCCAAATAGTTGAGCGAAGAGTAGCCGGTGCCGAAATCGTCAATCGAAACACGAAACCCGTTTTTTCGAAGTCTGTTTAAATTACGGATGGCCAAACGGAGATTGCGAATCACGGCGCTTTCCGTAATTTCAACCCCGATATTTTGCGGAGACAAGCCGTATCGGGCCACAAGCCCGCTCAGGTGTGTGCAGAGATCAAAGTGTTCAAAATCCACGGCGGAAATATTAACGGACACACGAAGAGGCTGCCTTGATTCTGTCACCGCACGCTTCATCTTCCGGATAAAGAGACAGACATTCTCAATCATCAACTTATCGATTTCAAAGATTATCCCCTTTTCCTCCGCCAAAGGAATAAAAGTTGCCGGCGCGACAGAACGCCCGTCACCCTGCGGCCAGCGCACAAGGGCCTCCATCCCGGCAATATGACGGTCCCGAAGACGAATGATCGGTTGATAGTGCGTTTCCAAGGCCTTGCAATCCATGCCTTTTCTAAGTGCCTTCTCCAACGCAACTTGTTTGATAATTTTTTCGTTTAGAGACTGGGTAAAAAAATGAAAATTATTTTTACCGGTTTCTTTGGCGTGATACATCGCGATATCCGCATTTTTTAAAAGCACTTCGGTTGAATTCCCGTTTGCAGGATACAAGGCAATACCGATACTGACCGAGGCATAAATCATTTCATTCTGATAACGAAAAGGAGTTGAAATGCTGGCAACAATGCGGCCGGCCACCAAGGCCGCTTCTTCTTCCTCACCCAGTTTATCCAAAATAATTGTAAATTCATCCCCGCCCAGACGTGAAACCGTATCGCCCGAACGCGCGCAGGTTTTGAGTCTCCGGGCCATCTCCTTTAAAAAAAAGTCTCCGACAGAATGCCCCTTGCTGTCATTGATTATTTTGAAGTCATCCAAATCAATGTACAAGAGCGCAAAAAGGGTGTTCGCCCGTTCCGAATGTCTAATCGTTTGCTGCAATCGATCATAAAAGAGCTGCCGGTTCGGCAAACCGGTCAGCGCGTCGTGATAGGCTTTGTATGCAATCTGCCGCTCATTTTGCTTGATTTCCGTAATATCATAAAACACAGCGGCATATTGGGTGACACGTCCCAGTGAGTTCTTGATTTCGGTGATCGTGAGTCGTTCGGGATAAATTTCGCCGTTTTTTCGGCGATTCCAGATTTCCCCTTCCCAACGTCCTTTTTCAAGAAGCATCGACCACATTGCCTCATAAAAAGCGTTATCGTGTTTCCCGGACCTTAAAATCGTCGTTTTTTTTCCAATGGCCTCATCGGCACTGTAACCCGTTATTTCGGAAAAGGCCGGATTGACCGATTGAATGATGGCGTTTTGATCCGTAATCATGACGCCTTCTACAATATTTTCAATCACTTTTGCAGACAATTTGAGTTTTTCATCGACCCGTTTACGATCCGTAATATCCTGCAAGGTGCCCGCCATTTTATAGGTTTGGCCGCTCGCATCCGCATAAGCCCTGCCTTGTGCACGAATGACACGTTCCTGTGCATCTCTTCCGAAGATGCGCACTTCAAGATCATACGGTTTTTGTTCCAAAACAGCCGTCTCGTTCAAGGCACGAAAAGCCGCTCTGTCGTCTTCATGTACCGCCGCCAACATCACCTCAAAAGACTGTACGGCTTCATCCGGCTTAAACCCGAAGAGTTGATACGTTTGCGCCGACCAGATCTGCTCACCTGTCCGAAGATCCCAGGTCCAACTTCCGATTCCCGCAATTTCCTGGGCCTCTGCCAAACTTTTTTCGCTGCGGCGCAGGGCCGCCTCCATTTGGCGCCCGCGTTGTTTTTCCTGATATTTTTTGACAACCCCTTCCAGTGTATACGGCAAGAGTTCCGAATAATGATTTGAAGCATCCTTAATGACATATTCATCAATGCCTGCCTTTAAGGCTTCCACAGCCGTTTCTTCATTGCCCGCCCCCGTCAATAACACCAAAGGCAGCGGTATTTTCCGTTCAAGCAATTGCTTGCAGAAGTCCAGGCCCGATCGACCCGGCAAACCGTTGTCGCTCACCACGACGTCGAACGCCGCCGCATCTTTTTCAAGCAGCCGCATAGCATCTTCCGCACGGCAGCGGACCGTCACTTCAGCACATACATGGCTCTTGGAAAA
This sequence comes from Nitrospira sp., assembly GCA_027020665.1. GTDB lineage: Bacteria > Nitrospirota > Nitrospiria > SBBL01 > JAADHI01 > JAADHI01. The sequence goes on along the minus strand of JALUVJ010000070.1, from coordinate 34,898 downwards.
GGCCCGCTCAAAGGCAAGCCGGTCATGTTTGTTATCTTCAACCAGTAGAATACGTAAAGTCAGTGTGTTTTTATGCACAGCCATTTGCAAGTTTGGGGAGTTCAACCATCTCCCAAAAAAGATTGATTGTTTTTATCGCATGAGATAAATTTTCAAACCCAACGGGTTTTTTGATGTATGCCGTCGCCCCCAGATCATAACTTCGGATGCGGTCTTCCTCGGCCTTCGAAGTTGTCAGAATAATCACAGGCAGATTGCAAAACGCCCTTTCGCCGCGGATCTGGTTTAACACTTCATGGCCGTTCATCTTCGGCATATTGATATCCAGCAACAAAATACCCGGCCGCGGCGCCGTACCCGGTTCGGCATATTCACCGCGCTGATAGAGATAATCCAAACACGCTTCCCCGTCATTAACCACATAAAGCGTGTTTAAAATATGGTTCTCCCGCCACGCACGTTTCGTGGCGATAATATCGTGTTTGTTATCCTCCGCCATCAAGGCGATAAAAGGCGCGTTTTCCATCATGCGTTTGCTCCTCTTTGTATTTTTGTTTGACAATTCAATTTTTTGGAATCGTAATAAAAAAAGTGCTGCCCGCGTTCGGCGCGGATTCCACACGCACCGCCCATCCCAGTTTCGCCGCCGCTTTCATAACCGTCGCAAGGCCGATGCCCGTGCCCTCATATTCCTCATCGGAGTGCAAGCGTTGAAAGGGCTGAAAAATCTTTTCAAAAAACCGGGGCGCAATGCCAATGCCGTTGTCTTTCACAAAAATTTGAAGCACCTTTTTCCCTTTTCCGTTCCACCCGAATTCGATCCGTTTTTTTAGCGCCTTGTTATATTTCACGGCATTGGTAATCAGGTTTTGAAAAATTTGCCGGAGCAAAGTCGGTTCCGCCAAAATCCTGGGCCCGTTTTTCGGCATCACAACCTCGCATTCCTTCGGCAGCGCCAAACCGTCGATAAGATTTTTAAGAAATGCCGCAAGATCAATCTGCTGCAAGCTTACTTTCTGTCTGCCGATGCGGGAAAGCTGCAAGAGATCTTCCAAAAAACATTCACTTTGGCAAACCGCCTCGTTCAAACCCTCAAGATACAAGGCCTGATCTTCCTCCAATTTCCCCTTAAGATCCTTTTGCAAAAAATCCGAATAATTACGAATCGCCCTAAGCGGTGCCTTTAAATCGTGTGAAACCACATACGTAAATTCGTTTAACTCCTTATTTAAATGACTTAAATCATTGATAAGCCGCTCACGCTCAAAAGCCGTCTTCTTATAATATCCGGCAAGCAGTGTGGTCACCCAAATCACAAACACCGCAAGCACGCGATTTGAGATCTCAATCGACAAGGCACCCGCTTGAGAAGACATAAAAAAACCCAGCCCGTTCAAAAGCGTCGCGACCAGCGCCGTCATGAGCGTAAAACTTTTTCGTGTAGACCAGAGGGAAATTAAAATCAGGATGACATAAGGCACGCCGCCGGCCACACCGCCGGGCGTGGAAATATCCAACAAAAAAATCGCAACCGCAAAAACAATACAGAGTGTGCCGAGCATCAAAAGATTGTCGTTTTTAGGCGCAGCCGCTTCAGGATTCATTTTAAAAAAGTCCGCGGATTCTCTATTGTAATGTGGACAAGTGTAATGTGGACAAGGCGCGCAACGGATTTTTATCTGTCGGCGGTCTGGCCCCATCAAATCAAATGTATCCCAAGGGCTCAATCGTGGCAAGGACGTCACGCCGATGTCCGGCATCCGGACGTGTAAAGGACACGCGGATTCTCTGTTTCCCCGGCCCCTCTTTTTTCTTATAATCGACACATGCTCCTTTCATCCTTTCATCCCGTTATTGAAAAGTGGTTCACGCGCCGTTTCGGCACACCCACCGCGGCCCAGGCCCGGGGCTGGCCCGCCATCTTAAAAAACCGGGACACGCTCATCACCGCCCCGACGGGATCGGGGAAAACCCTCGCCGCCTTTCTCGCCTGCCTCGACCGCCTGTTTCGCGACGGTCTTTCCGGGCGGCTTACGGGCCGGCCGCGCGTACTCTATGTTTCCCCGCTCAAGGCTTTGGGTAACGACGTGCAGCGCAATTTGCAAACACCGCTTGAAGAAATCGCCGCGCTTGCGGCGGAGGCGGGCATCACCGTCCCTGAAATCCGCGTGTCCGTGCGCACCGGAGACACCCCCCCAAACGAACGCCGCGCCATGCTGAAAAATCCCCCGCACATTCTCATCACCACCCCGGAATCACTCTACCTGCTGCTCACCGCGGCAAAGAGCCGGGCATTGCTCACCGGCATCGAAACCGTGATTGTGGATGAAATTCACGCCGTCGCGCGCGATAAACGCGGCGCGCATCTCTCCCTTTCTTTGACACGCTTGGACGCCCTTAGTGAAAAACGGCCCGTGCGCATCGGGCTTTCGGCCACGCAAAAACCCATTGAAACAATGGCGCGATTCCTCGTTGGCGCGGACCGCATCGACGCGGCGGGACAAGCCCGCTGCGCCCTCATCGATACCGGACACCTACGCAAACTCGACCTGGCCATTGAAAGCCCGCGCACCCCGCTCGCCGCGATCTGCTCAAACGCACAATGGAAAGAGGTTTACGAACAAATCGCCGCCTTGATTGGACAACACCGCAGCACGCTCATTTTTGTGAACACCCGCCGTTTGTCCGAACGCGTCACACACAACCTTTCGGAATTGATCGGGGAAGAACACATCAGCTCGCACCACGGCAGCCTCTCAAAAAAAACCCGGCTGTCGGCGGAAAAACGCCTCAAAGCCGGCGAACTCAAAGCCGTCGTAGCCACAGCGTCCTTAGAATTAGGCATCGACATCGGCTACATCGACCTCGTGATCCAAATCGGCAGTCCGCGTGCCGTCGCCACCTTTTTGCAGCGCATCGGCCGCTCCGGCCACGCCCTCGGAAAAACCCCGAAAGGCCGTCTCTTCGCCCTCACGCGCGACGAATTGCTCGAATCCATCGCCCTCATCCGCGCCGTCCGGGCCGGAAGACTGGATCAAACGCTCATCCCCAAGGGTCCGCTGGACATCCTCGCCCAGCAAATCGTCGCCATGTGCGCCGCCGAGGCATGGGACGAAGCCGCCCTCTTCGCGCAAATCAAAAAAGCCTTTCCTTACGGCGATCTTTCCAAGACCGATTTTGAATCCCTGCTCACCATGTTGAGCGAGGGCATTCCGTCCGGCACCGGCCGCAAGGGCGCGCACCTGTACCGGGACAAAATTCAAGGGCGATTGAAAGCCCGGCGCGGGGCACGCATCGCCGCCGCGACCTCCGGCGGCGCCATTCCGGATCTGGCCGATTACCGCGTGGTAGCCGAACCCGAAGGCGTGACCGTCGGCTCCGTCGATGAAGATTTTGCCGTCGAGAGCCTCGCGGGCGATGTCTTCCTGCTCGGCAATACATCCTGGCGGATTCAGCAGGTACGCGCCGGCGAAGTCATCGTGCGCGATGCTTGCGGGGCCGCGCCCACCATCCCCTTTTGGCGCGGCGAAGCCCCGTCCCGCACGGCGGCACTGTCTCAAGAAGTTTCGGATTTGCGCACGGCCCTCGCGCAAAAGCTGCATGATCCGCAAGCCGCAGTACAGTGGCTAACGGGCGAAGCCGTGCTTTCGGAATCAAACGCCGAAAACTGCGTGCACTATCTGACCGCCCAGCGGGTGGCAACCGGCATCATCCCCACTGCGCGGCACATTCTCTTTGAACGCTTTTTTGACGAATCGGGCGGTATGCAAGTGGTCATCCACGCGCCCTTGGGCGGACGGGTAAACCGGGCCTACGGCCTCGCGCTCCGAAAACGCTTCTGCCGCCGTTTTGATTTTGAGTTGCAAGCCAGCGCGGACGACAACGGCCTTGTGCTTTCCCTCGGCCCGCAACAGGGTTTTGCGCTCGAGGATATTGTGAAAATGATCCGGCCCGACAACGCAAAAGCCATGCTGGAGCAGGCCTTGCTGCCTTCTCCTTTCTTTCAAAACCGCTGGCGATGGAATACAACACGCGCGCTCGTCGTGCTGCGGCAGCACGGCGGCAAACGCACCCCCCCGCCCCTGCAACGTTTCCGGGCGGACGACCTACTCACAAAGGTCTTTCCGGCCCTGACCGCCTGCCCCGATAACGGCACTTATGCGGGAAATCTGGATATTCCGGATCAGCCGCTCGTGCGGCAAACCGTCGACGACGTGCTGCACGAAGCAATGGATGTTGAGGCCTGGCTGGCCTTTATCGAAGACATCGTCTCGAAAAAAATCGCAGTCACCTGCATCGATACGCGCGAGCCCTCGCCTTTTTCCTATCAACTATTGAATGCCCAGCCCTACGCCTTCTTGGACGGCGCGCCGCTTGAAGAACGCCGCGCGCGTGCCGTCGCCACGCGCCGCACGCTTTCGGTGGAATCGCTGCGCGATTTGGGGCGCCTTGATCCGGAGGCCGTCCGGCAAGTCTGCAATGAGGCCTGGCCGCGCATCCGCGACGCAGACGAGTTACACGACTTGCTGCTTTCCATCGGACTGCTGCCCGAAGCAGAAGCCCACGCCCGTTCACCCGCTTTTCCCGGGGAACCGAGGGGCCTGCGATGGAATCACCGGTTTAAGACATTGCGGCAAACCGGGCGGGCGGTCGAGGCGAAAAATCCGGCAGGAAAGGCCTATTGGATCGCCACTGAAAAATGGCCCCTGGTGCAACGCGTGCGACCGGATCTTTCCCTTGAATGCGAACCCGTTTTTCCCCCCGGCACTCAAACGGAATGGGAATCGGCCGAAGCCTGCGTCGCCCTCGTCCGCGGCCGCATTGAATTGATCGGCCCGACCACTGCCACCGCCCTTTCCGACCGACTTGTTTTGAAGATCAATCACGTGCAAGCCGCGCTGGACGCTCTGGAAGGAGAGGGCGCGGTTTTGCGGGGCCGCTTCACTTATTCCCCCTGTGACGCCGGAAAAACGGCTGAGGCACGGGAATATTGCGCCCGGCATCTCTTGGCGCGCATGCACCGTCTCACGCTCAACAGTTTGCGACGTCAGATGGCACCCGTGACGCCGGAAAACCTGCAGGCCTTTCTGCTCGAATGGCAGCATCTTACAAAGGCCACGCAGCGTCACGGCCGTGAATCCGTGCTTGAAATCATCTCAAAACTACAGGGTTTTGAAATACCCGCCGGAGTTTGGGAAGGGCACATCCTGCCGGCGCGGATTTCCGATTACAAAAGTGCCTGGCTGGACGAATACACGCACGCGGGCGATCTGACCTGGGGCCGCGTCAAAACCGGAACGCGCAACAACGCAAGCCGCACCCTGCCGATTTCGCTGATGTTGCGGGAAGACCTCGGCTGGCTGCGCTCAAACGGGATCGTTCCGGAGCATGCCTCAAAAAAGATGAGCGGTGACGCAGAAGCCGTGCTTGCAATTTTGAAAACCCGGGGCGCCCTTTTTTTCAGCGAATTGCAAGCAAAGGCAAAACTGCTGCCGACACAGCTTGAGCGCACGCTGTGGGAATTGGTCGCAGCGGGGCAGATCAGCGGCGACGGCTTCGACGCCGTTCGTGCCCTCACCAAATCAAAAAAGAGCGCGACGGGTTATTTGCAAAAGCGCGCGAAACGCTTTTGGGGCGGCCGGACTCCCGTTCCCGACAAAAGCAAGGGCCGTTGGGCGCTCATGCACAGGCCGGATGGCAATGTGCCGCCCGGGGCCGATGAACGATGGGCCCGGCAATTGCTGGAACGTTACGGCGTCTTCTTTCGTGACCTGCTTGCCCGAGAATCTGCAGCACCGCCTTGGCGAAACCTGCTGCCCGTCTATCGCCGCTTGGAAGCACGCGGTGAAATCCGGGGCGGCCGTTTTATCACAGGTGTAAGCGGCGAACAGTTTGCCCTGCCCGAAGTCGTGCCGCTTTTAAGGCAGGAACGAAAAGCGGAAAAAGACAAGCTGATTTTTGTCTCCGCAAGCGATCCGCTAAACCTGGTCGGCATTCTCAGCCTCGGCCCGAAAGTGGCAGCCTCGGCATCGAATGTGCTCGTTTATTTGGGAGGAAAACATGTCGGACATCGGCAGGGCAAAGAAACCTGGATTGACCCCGGGCTTGATGATGAAACGGCCGGAAAAGTCTCGGAGGGCTTGATGCGGTTTTCCAGGAAGAAGGTGCGCAATTCCTCTGCATAAAAACCGCCGCCCGGATTTCAATACATGCGCGCGTGAATCACATCTTCCGTCAAAAAACGAAGGAATTCAAGATGCCCAAAAAATTCTATGTGGTCTGGGTCGGCCGTAAACGCGGAATTTTCACGGATTGGTCGATTGCAAAAAAACAAATCGATCACTTTCCGCAGGCCAAGTACAAATCCTTCCCGACACGTGCTGAGGCGGAAGCCGCGTATGCCTCCGGACGGGGCGGCGTGAATAAAAATGCGGCTGCCGCACGCGGCTCAGAAAAAGCCCCGTTATCAAACAAAAATTTTGACGTTCAGATTTACTGTGACGGCGCCGCGATGCCCAATCCCGGCAAATCGGGATCGGGCATCGCGATTTATCGAAAAGGTATTTTGGCAGAACTCTGGTACGGTCTTTACAATCCCAAGGGCACAAATAATACCGCAGAGCTCAATGCGCTGCATCAAGCCTTGCTCGCAGCAAAAAAAAACATGGACAGCGGCACAAAAGTCCAAATACTCTGTGATTCGCAATATGCGATTAATTGCATCACGGTATGGGCCTATGACTGGAAAAGGCGCGGATGGACAAAAAAAACGGGGGAAATCAAAAACCTGGCGATAATTCAGGACACCCACGCCCTGTATGAGAAAATAAAAATGGAGGTGGTGGTTTCCCACATCAAAGCCCACGCCGGCATTGAAGGCAACGAACTCGCCGACCGCATGACGGTTTTTGCGATCGATCGGAAAAAATCCAAGTTTTCCCGGTATGAAGATCCGCCGGACATCGCCAGAATCCTCCAGTTCCGATCAGGATAGTTTTTTTATGGATGCATATGGCAAATTTTGAAAATGCAGGCATTAACGGCGGATTTTTTAAATTGCATCAACCGGTCTCCACAAAAACCGGCAGCGCAACTCATGGCAATAAACCGCATTCGGGAAAATACCTTGGATACGGACGGCCTTCGGGCCGTCCGTTCTTCTTTTTTGTCGCCCCCCCTTGCTCAAAAATCCGATTCGCAATAAAATCAGCCATCGCCGCAAGCACGCTCTGGAAAAACCGGGCGGGCCCGCATAAATTTAAACCGCCTGAATAAGGATACTCTAAAAAAATGAACCCAGTCATCGCAAAAGACTCTGAACACCCCTTCATCTCTCACGTACTTGATCTGCTTCAGGTCATCGGGCCCGTGCGCGCCCGAAAGATGTTTGGCGGCTACGGGCTCTTTTTGCAGGATCTGATGTTTGCCCTCATCGCCGACGACGTACTTTATTTCAAGGCAGACCGCGAAAGCAAAAAAGCCTTTCAGGACTTAAATTTGGAACAATTTACTTATGATAAAAAAGGGAAGGTTTTTGCCATGTCCTATTATCAGGCGCCGGAAGAAAGCCTGGAGGATGTGAACGAAATGCGACTTTGGGGCAAGCGCGCCTTTGCCGCCGCACTGCGCGCCGCCGCAAGGAAAAAGAAGCGTGCATCGGAGGCATAAAAATGCATCACATTAAAATTTCCACGTATTTTCCCGAAGATGTTGGCCCCCGCGATGCAATGCATCTTAAGGGAGCTCCGCCTCAGGCATGAATGCCTTTTTCAGAGGCGGGGTTTTCCACCGCCGTACGCTTCTCTTTTTCACATCACTTTTTTTTGCTTCTTCGGACGAAAAGCTTTGGGCCGAAAACCCGGACACCCTTGTTTTAGACCCCCTCATCGTCTCCGCCTCACGCATCCCGGCCTCCCCCGACCAAAGCACTTCAAGCACCACACGCATCACCCGAGAAGACATCGCGGCCCGGCAACCCGCAAACATGATCGACCTGCTGCGCCAAACCCCCGGCCTGCACATCGATCAGCACGGCGGACGCGGCGGCGTCAGTTCGGTCTATCTGCGCGGGGCAGACCCCAATTTCACCGTCGTCATGATGGACGGCATCAAGCTGAACGATCCCACCGACAGCCGTGGCGGAGGCTTCGATTTTGCCTTGCCCGACCCTGCGCAGATTGAAAGTATCGAGATCGTGCGCGGCCCGCTCTCCTCGGTTTACGGCTCGGATGCAATGGGCGGCCTCATCCATATCATCACCCGCGGCGGCGGCCAAAATCCCGAAACCGCCGCCGAACTGGGAGCCGGTACGCAAGGGGCAAGGCTGGGGCGTCTTTCCACACGCGGTCCCGCGGGCGCGGCGGCTTATGCCTTGCAATTTTCCTACGCGGATGACGGCGCGCCGGTTTCAGGCAGCCGGTTTGAGGGCACAAATCTTCAGGGACAAATCACCGTCGAACCCTCAAATCACAGTTGGCTGAAATGGACCGCCTATTACGGGAAACAAGACCGTGAACGCTTTCCGGACGATAGCGGCGGGCCGCAATTCGCGGTCTTGCGCAAGACCGACCGGCGGGACAGCGCGGAATGGCGCACCGGCCTCTCATACGGCCACACGCTCAACCGCATTTGGGATTATCAAATTCAGGCAGATTTTTTCGCACGCCGCGAAAGACACGACTCCCCCGGCGTCGCACCGGGGCTGCGCGACCCCTTCGGCATTCCCCGCAACCGCAGCGATACCCGCTTTCGGCGCCGCCGTTTTTTAATCAACAATGTCGTCTCTCCCGCATCCAGCCTCCGGATCAGTTTCGGCGCGGAGGCACAATACGAACAAGGCCAAAGCGACGACCGGATCTTTTTTTCAGGCGTTCCGCTACCTAGCGATTATAAAATCAGTCGCGCAAATTACGCCGCTTTTCTGGAAACCCGGTACCGTTTTGCGGCGGGACTCACCGTCGCAGCCGGCCTGCGCATGGATGACCCCGAAGGCTTCGATGCCGAAGCCAGCCCGCGCCTCGGCGCCGCTTATCATATCGGCACCACGGACACGACGCTGAAAACCAGTTGGGGCGAGGGCTTCAAGCTGCCGAGTTTTTTTGCGCTGGGCAACGCCATCGTCGGCAATTCCGGCCTTCGGCCCGAGACCTCCGAAAGTTTCGAAATCGGAATTCGGCAGGGCTTGGTTCCGGGGCGCATCACATTCGACGGCGTTTTTTTTCACAACCGTTTTTTCAATTTAATCGATCTGGACGAGGGCCCGCCGCCGCGCCTCGTCAACCAAAACGAAGTCACCAGCTTAGGCGGGGAAGCCGGCCTGGATTTTAAAATCGGCACAGGCTTGTCGGCAAACAGCCATTTAACCTACACGGAAACCAAGATCAAAAACAGCCCTGCCGTCTTGCGCAATCGCCCCAGATGGCGCGGCGGAATCAACATACACTGGAAAGCACATCCGAAGCTCAGCAGCCACTTGGCACTGCTTTATGTGGGAAAAACAGATGATTCTTCAATCCCGACCGGGAATCGGACTTTAGAGGACTACCTGCGGGCCGATATCGGAGCGACCTGGATGTGGACGCCGCAATGGCGTTTTTCAGTCGCGGTTGATAACGTATTCGATACCGCTTACGAAGAAGCCCTCGGCTTTCCCGCGCCGGGGGCGCGCTTCCGGTTTTCTTTGCGCTTTTCGATTTGAATTCAAAAGGATCTCTGATTCAGGCCGGCTTGCATTTTTTAAGAAATAAAATTTCAGATTCAAGGCGCATGCGATCAGCGTGGCCTTAAGGCACCATCGGCGCCAGACCGGTGTTTTTTCTTGTCCTTTGCGTGGAATTTTCCACAGCCGTTTTTTCAAAAGCCTCCCAAAGCATTTGTCCTCCCTGCCAGGGATCCTGGCCGGGACGATACAAGACGGCATTGAGCCGACCGATTTCTTCCGCCAATTCGGACGGCACGCGCTTTCCGATTTCGCCCAAACTCGCGGGGCGGCCCGGCCAACGCAGCCGCGCCCAAGTCAACAAGGCTTCTTTCGCGGCTTGAGCCTCATTTTGCAAACAGGCTTTTTTAAGTTGTTTTTTAACGGGGCGCAGATCCGGCTTTCGATTTTGACCGTCCCCCGCCTCTGCGGCGATGGACGGTTTTTGACGTGATCCCCACCAAGCAATCAAGGTCAGAGCCCAACCCAACCCCAGGATTAAACTGAGCCAAGACCAAAACCCCGCAGGCTTTTGTGTTTGATCCTCCCCGCGATGCACCGGGGCAACGGGAATCGGGGCCGTCTCTTTTTGCGGCGGAAACACAGGCTGATCCGATTTCAGGGCAGGCGCAACCGAGATGTGTCGTTCGGGCAGACGGGCGACTTCCATGCGCGCTTCTTTTATATTCCACCAAGGAATTTCAATCGCAGGCAAAACATAAGCCCCCGGCACGGTCGGGATGATGGCCACCGTTTCACGTCGAATACCCACAAGCCCTGAAAGTTTTTTTTGATCTTTCAGCTCCGCCTGATCAGGATACGATTTAAACCCTTCCGGCAAATTCATTTTAATTTCAGGCAATTGCGCCGCCGTTAAGCCGTCGGCTCTTAAGGTCAAGATGCGTGTCACAGGTTCTCCGGCCTTAAAACCTTCGAACTCGTTTTCAATATCAGGCCACTGCTCTTGAATCCGGAGCGCCTGCGCCGGCAGCCATCGGCCGCGGATTTTGTCCTGCGGCACAGGCAGAATATTCAATGTCAGACGCTTCGAGCGCAAACGCCGGATGCCTCCGCCCTGATTAAAGAAGGTTCTTGACTGGAAGCGGCCCCGCACTTGGCCCTCAAATTGAATAGGGGAGACGGTCAACTGCCCGCTTTGTTGAGGTAAAATGGCATAACGCCGCTCCAGCACAAGATATCTCTGACCGTCACGTATCTCTTCAAACTGCCGGTCATCAGCCAGCCTTTCGATCACGGCATCGGCATCACTAAGCTTCGGCTCAGATAAACTGGCATTGCTCAAGGTCTGCGCACGGAAAAGGCGTATGGTGTAGATTACTTGAGATTGCACATAGGCCGTTTGGGGCTTGGCGGAAACTTCGATAAAAATAGGTGCGGCATCTTCCGTGGCTTGCGGGGTTTTAGCAGGCGCAACCTTGAGCGCCAAGACCGGACTGCGATCATTCCCAAAAGCCACGGGCGGAATCACAAAGGTCCCCGCAGATTTTGGCATCAGAGTCACCGTCCATTCTTTTTTTTTGGAGAGTGTGCCATTGATAATCTGCATGCTGCTGCTTTCGCTCTGCTGCAAAATTTCAAAATCGTTTTGCAAGAACCTGAAATTCGGTTCGCCGTCCACGCTTCCGTCCGCATGAAAAACAAGGTTGAAAGACTCGTCCACCCGGATCTCTTCACGATCCGGCGTAACACGAATTTCAGCGGCCCACGTCTTTGTTCCCAAAAATAAACAAATCAAACTCAACAAAAATAGAAGCGACCGACAATTTTTCCTTACCATGCCTTTTCCTCATGTTGCCCTTTTTGGCGGTTTTGCCGGGATTGTAAAAAAAACTTACGCCGCAACAAGCCCCCCGGATCATCCGGGATGCGGCGCAGCCATTGTTCATTGGCCAACCGGGATTCACCCTGCTCATCCAATTCAGCACGCCGGGATTCAGACAATCCGCCTTTCTCCTTCTCACCGTCCTGATTTTTTTTATCGTTTGCTTCTTCTGCGTTTTGCTTTTCCTCAGAGCTTGAATCTTTGCCTTCATTGCCGTCCCGCGCGGATTTTGCATTTTCCTGCTCTTGTCCGTCCGCGCCCGACTGTTTTGAGGCCTCGGCATCGGATTCACCTTGCTGCCCCGTTTGTTCCTCTTGACCTTCACCCGATTGCTCCGGCTTTTCTCCGTCTTCCCCCGCTTCGGGTTTGCCGTCTCCCTCTTGTTTTTGCTGATTTTCTTGTTGTTGCCGATCCAATAGGGCTTTTACCTGTTCACGATTATAACGCGCATCTTCGTGATCGGGATCGGCTTGCAAGACAGCGTCATAGGCCTGGAGGGCTTCGGACAGACGGCCCAATTGCGCCAGGGCGTTGCCTTTATTGTACACGGCATCCGGTGTGTTTAGGTCCTCCAGCGCGGCGATGCTCTTTTCATAATCCCCCGCACGATAATACGCAGCGGCTTTCCACGCGGGATCTTCAAAAAGTTCGGCGGCTGCGGCTTCTTCCTGATTTTCAAAAAGCCCGGCAGCACGCTGATCCCGGCGCGACCACAAGCCCTCCCAGTCCAGGGCCTGCACCGGAGCAGGCCAACACGTTAAAAACAATAAAAACATCGCGAGCACGCCCCGCCGAAAAACGAGTGCCGCAACGGGTAAAAGCGGCAAGAGCAACCACGGCCCTTCTTCACGCCAACGGTCCGCCTTCATGTCCGTTTCCTCTGCTGCCGTTTCAAAGCGTTCGGCCGTTTCTTCTGCAAACAAACGCACAATGTCCGCCTCCGTAACCGAGAGACGGGCATAATCTCCACCCCCCTGCCGCGCCAATTGCAAGAGGGCGACTTCGTTCAGTTTTGGAATGACAATAGCGCCGTTTTCGTCCTTCAGAAACCCGCCGTCGGATAGGGTAATCGGTCCGCCTTCCAAGCTGCCGACACCGAGAACAGACAAGGTATGGCCCTGTTTTTTGAGCGCGGACAGGGCATCGGCCATCGCGGACGGCGGCACATTTTCCAAACCGTCTGTAATGATGAGCACTTTTCCGCGCGCCACGCCGGCTTGGCGCAAAAGCACACCCGCCTCCTTTAACGCCAAATCGGGACGGCTGCCTTGTTTGGGGACAAGCGCGGTATTCAACGCCGAAACTTGTGCGATAATCGTCGCGGCATCCTGCGTGAGCGGACTCACCACAAAAGGCTCGGCGGCATAAACGACCAGGGCCGTCTGGCCTTCTCCGCGTTGTTTGAGCAGATCAATCAATTTATGCCGGGCGCGTGAAAGCCGCGTAGGGGCGATATCACCCGCATCCATCGAACGGGACAAATCCAAAACGATCACCCAGGCCGATTGTTTTCGAAAAACGGGCTGCTCCAATTTCTCCCACACCGGGCCGGAAAGGGCAACAAGTCCAAGGACGCCGCTAAAAAAAAGTACGGGCAGGGCATGAAGCACACGGCGATCTTCGTTTTGCCTCACCAGCAAATGCGGCAATAAGCCGGGATCGCAAACACGCTGCCAACTTCGGCTTTCGGCCTTGCGGCGTTTATACAGCCACAATACCACAAACAATATCGGGATACCGTAAAGCCAGTCGGGCCTTAAAAATTGAAAATGCTCCATCATGACTGTTTCCGCACCTCCCACTGCATTGTATTCCGGGTTTTGACTGAAAAACCGGGCAGGCTGCGTTTCAATAAAATCAAACCTGCAATCATCACGGCCGCGCCCAAGGGCCAGGGATAAAGTGCGGTGATCGGACGAAAACGCTGTTGCTCCTGCTCAACCGGTTCGAGTTCGTCGAGCAGGGTGTAGATTTCCGTCAGAGCCGCCGTATCCCGCGCGCGGAAATAACGTCCGCCCGTTATTTCCGCGATAGCGGTCAGCGTCTCTTCATCCAAATCCTTTGAGGGATTCACCTTGCGCGAGCCGAACAAGGAGCGCATAATCATCTCATCGGCACCGATGCCGATGGTGTAAATTTTTAGGTTTTCAGCGGCCGCAAGCTCTGCGGCCTTCAAGGGTGTCACTTCTCCGGCCGTATTCGCCCCATCCGTCAAGAGCACCATCACCCGCTGTCCCTTATCGTTTTCACGCAGCCGCTTCACAGCCAAACCGATCGCATCTCCAATGGCCGTTTCCTGACCTGCGAGGCCGATTACGGCCTCTTGCAACAAGGTTTCGACCGTTTTGCGATCAAAGGTGAGCGGGGTCTGCAAATAGGCCTGGCGACCGAAAAGAATCAAACCCAAACGATCCCCCACCCGCCGTTTGATAAACTCACTCGCAACGGCTTGTGTGGCGATCAGGCGATTCACGCGTTGCCCGTTTAGTTCAAAATCCTCTACTTCCATGCTGCCGGAAAGATCCACGGCCAACATGAGATTTCGGCCGCTCACGGGAATTTCGATGGCTTCTCCCAGCCACTGCGGACGCGCACTCGCAAGCACCAGGAAAATCCAAGCCAAAAAGGCCAAGCACAGGATAAAACGACCCGGTACAAAAGGCCGCGCCGCAGCACCCATGCCGGAGAATTCATCCAAAAAAGGCACACGCAGAGCGGCTTCCCGCAGGGGTGCCGCTGCGGGTAAAAACCGCCTTAAAATCAAGGGCAAGGGCATGAGCCACAAGAGCCAGGGCCACTCAAAATGCATCATGGCGCTTTCCTCAAAAGCGGAAGCGCCATGATCCAGTGTCGGCAAAGATCCAATAAGGGCTCAGCTTCCAATGAGGGATGAGTTTGATACGGTGCGGTAATGAGCACGCGCCCCGTGCCCCGGCTGAAGCGGTCCGGCACATTGCCCCAGTCCAAACACTGGTCCAAAAATTCCAGCCATTTTTCACCCGTCAAGCCCGCTACGTCGCTGCGCGGGAAATAACTCAGACAAACGCGACGCAATAAAACCGAAAGCGCCTTCACCAGTTTATGCGCGTCCCGATCTTGCGCAAAATCCGCCGAAATGGCCTGCAAGGCCTTTAAGGCAGCAACTCGCACGCTGCGGCTCTGCTGAATCCTACGAACAAGCCAAACGGTGCAGAAAGTCGCGAGAACCAGTCCGAGTAAAATCCACCAACCGGGAGCGGGCGGCCACCAGGAAATCGCATCGGGCAAGTGAATATCCCGCAAAACAAGGGCGGGCGTCTTCTCCATTATCTCCGCCTCCGCTTGCTGCGCTGCCCCAGCCCGCGTTGCAGGGTCGGCAAAAGCGCATCCGATGTGCCGCAAGGCAGGAAATAAATGCCGTAGCGTTGAGAAAGCGCCTGTAAATCGTTCTGCCGGTTTTGAAATTTTTGGTGATAGCGATGACGCACGGCCGGGTCGCGGGTATCCAATGTCAATGATTTTGCGCCTTGGCTCAGGCGATACTGTCCGGCGGGCGGCAGATTATGCTCCAAGGGGTCGGAGATGAACAACAGAAGCACATCACAATGACGGGAGAGCTGCGCCAAATGGGCTTCACCTTGCGGCCCCAGAGACCTAAAATCACTCATCAAAAAAACAAGGCTGCCGGGGCGCGCAACGCGACGCAGACGGATGAGGGCCTGAAGGGCCGCTTCCTCTGATTGAACTTTTTGATAAGGTCCTGCGGGGATCGGGCCTTCCGCATGATGATTCACCAAGGCCTGGATAAAGTGCAGCACGCCTTTTTTGCCGCGCTGCGGACGCATTGCTTCATGCTTTGTTTCGGAAAAAACGAGACCGCCCAAACGGTCACCGTGCCGTACGGCACTCCAGGCCAGCAATGCCGCCGCATGAGCGGCCAAAACAGACTTAAAAACACCCCGTGTCGCAAAAAACATGGGCGCACGGTAATCCACCCAAAACAAAACCGAACGCTCCCGCTCCTCGCGAAAACGCTTCGTATGCGGTTTTCCGCTGCGCGCAGTCACACGCCAGTCAATCGTGCGCACATCATCACCGGGCTGATAGGGCCGCACTTCGTCAAACTCCATGCCCCGCCCCTTAAACGGCGAAAGATAATGCCCGCCCTGCTGAGATCGAATTTTGACGGATTTGAGTGCAAGGCTTGCTGCCGGGGCGTGAAGCGCAATCAGGGCTTCTTTCGTGACGGATACGGGGTTTGCAATCAGCGCGTGAGCAAGCGCCTCCGAAGAGATATCGGGCGCTTTGCTTTGGGTTTTTAATCCAAAAGACATGTTCGAACTTAAGGGACGGCGATGCGCGCGATCAGGGCTTCGATAAATCCGTCCGGGGTAATGCCTTCGGCTTCGGCTTCATAACTCAGCAGGACCCGGTGGCGCAGAACATCAAAGGCCATCGTCTGAATATCCTCCGGCCCGACAAAATCCCGACCGTCCAACCAGGCATGCGCACGGGCACAACGATCCAGCGCAATACTCGCACGCGGGCTTGCGCCGAATTGCAACCATTTGGCCAAGGTTTCGTCATAGGCTGCCGGATTGCGTGTGGCTAAAATAATTTGCAGCAGGTAGGCTTCGATATTTTTTGCCATGTGCAAATCCAGGATTTCTTCACGGGCCGAAAAGATGCTTTTCTGAGAAACGGGTAAAAAAACATCCTCTTGCTTTTCCTGGCGCGCTTCGCCGCGCGCCAAGTGCAAAATGGCTTCTTCGGCTTCGGCATCGGGATAGTCAATGCGCACATGCATCAAAAAACGGTCCAGCTGCGCTTCAGGCAAAGGATAGGTGCCTTCCTGCTCGATGGGATTTTGTGTCGCCATAACCAAAAAAAGCGTCGGCAGCGGATAGGTCACCGCGCCGACGGTAATTTGGCGTTCGGCCATGGCCTCAAGCAATGCGGACTGGACTTTTGCCGGGGCACGGTTAATTTCATCCGACAGCACCAGGTTATGAAAAAGCGGGCCTTTTTGAAATTTAAAGGAGCCGTCTTGCGGACGAAAGACTTCGGTGCCTGTTAAATCGGCAGGCAAGAGATCGGGAGTAAACTGAATGCGGTGAAAATCCCCTTCGATGCCCTCCCCCAAAACTTTAATCGCGCGTGTCTTGGCCAAACCGGGTGCGCCTTCGACTAATAAATGTCCATCCGCCAACAGTGCAACGAGCAGACGATTGACCAGCAAATTTTGACCGATAATTTTTCGGTCGATGTAGCGACGCAGATCTTGTATCGCTTCCTGATGGGTCATGGCTGTCCTCGATTTGTTAACTTTCCAGTTTATAAAATAAGAAGAGAATTGACAAGATGCTTTTTGAGGACACGAAGAGAATCGAGTAAAAATCACGCACTTTGCAGCTTGCTTTTCTGAACAACAAAAATGGTCAATAGCGGCAAGGTAAACACAATAAACGTCACGGTGATGAGCAGCATACCCAACTCGCTGTAATCTGCGGGCGTCACCACCGCACCGGAAGCCGGGTCTTTGACTTCACGGCTGATCGTAAACATCCGATTCATATATTTTGTAAGCAATTGGCTTGCGGAAAGTGCCAAGTTTGTAAACGAAGCCATCACGGCAAAATAGGTCGCCTTAAGCTGTGCGGGCGCGGAATTCGCGATCCAGGCCAGCATGGGAATCATGGCGATTTGCCCCAAGGGCGATTCCAGGGCCGTGTCCACGAGCGCAATAAAACGCGCATCCACCACACCGCCGGTGTGCAAGGCCGTCCATTCGTGCAATCCGTAATACATGCCGATGATGGGCAAAGAGAGAAAGGTGCCGGCAATGGTCAATGCGGCGACGACATAGGCAATCGATTTTTCCGCAATGAAGCGCCGGGCGGCAAACATGCCCAAGAGGGTCAGCACACCCCCGATGAGCGCCAAGACCGACAAAAATTGCTGATCGAATTTCAATTCGTCAATCATCCACCAGGTCGCCCCCGGCCCCGGCGTGGGCATGGCCCGAAAAACAAAAATAATGATCGCCGTACCCACCAGCGTGCGCCGCGCATCTGCTTCCAAAACCTTGAGCAAACGAAACATCAGAAACAGGATGATGGCCATTGAGCCCACAAAAATGATCTCCTGATTAAAAGGGACACCCGTCAATCCCACACCCAAAGTAAACACAACAAAAACCAGGCTGCCGCACAAAATCCACCAATTGGCCGCAGGCTTTTCCTCCTGCGTATGCAACATCGCCCAGGCCGCATTAAAGCTGTGCCCTTTGCCTTGCAAGTGTTTCAGTTCGCGCCATTTCAGCCACAGGCCCAATGTCACCCCCAGCACGGAAACCAGCGGAATAAAGAGGGCCAGTTGATAAATGTGCGTGTAAATATCGACCTTCGCAGCTTCATCCAGCGCCGCCGCACCGTCAAATAAATAGACATTTAAAAGGGCGACAAAAATCCCGCCACTGATAATCGCCACCCGGCCCAAGGTCTGCATTGTGGTGTGCATCAGCCGTAATTTTTCTTTGGCAATGGGCTGACCCGTGTCATCAAAGTGCGGCACGGCCTCGACCGTCATCGCATCGGCCACCACATCCTGCACCACATAACCAATCGGCGCCAAGAGTGTGCTGATAACAAACCACGCTTCTGCGGACAGGATGAGGCGCATGGCTTCGGGGTCGCTCAAGAGACCGATCATGATGAGCAAACTTGTAGCGATAAGCGCCGCACCGATAAAAACCAGGATGGATTTAAAACGCCAAATCAAATCCACCAAATGCCCGATGGGCATTTTTAAGGCCCAGGGCATACCGGCCCAGAAACCCAGCGCGGCGAGAAATTCTGCCGTAAGCCCCAAATAATCTTTGACAAAAAAGGTGCCGACAATTTGCGTTAAACCCGAAATGCCCGCCGCCATATAAACCATGAGCGGCGGCAGATAAGAGAGCCGCATTTCACGACCGAGTTCAAAAATATTGCGGTTCATCCAGTGCTGACATTTTAAGAAAAAGTTCATATTTTTTATTTTTATCCGATAGACGGCTCTCGTATCACCTCAAGTGGATAAAATGATGAATAAGCGGTCATCTGGCGCCTTGCATTCGCTTCAATCAGAGCATCCCTAAGCAGATAAAACATCCGCTGAAAACCCGGACATGGCTTCTTTTAAACTCGCTTCCCAGTGAGGAAGACGGATGCCGAAGGTTTTTTCAAATTTACCGCAATCAAGCAGGGAACAGGCCGGACGGACAGCTTTTGCGGGATAGGCCGCCGTGGGAACCGGAAGAATGGCCTTCACTTTAAAATCATGTGCGGCTTGCCCGGCCTTCACAATCGCCTGGGCAAAACCGTGCCAGCTGGTGTGTCCCCTCCCAGTGAGGTGATATAAACCCGAAGCGTGTTTTACGAACGCCGGGTCTTGGCATTTTAGAATAAGGCCTGTCGTCATCTCTGCAAGCATCCGGCACCAAGTGGGTGTGCCGATTTGGTCATTTACGACCTTTAAACTTTCCCGGGTCTGTGCGGCCCTTAGAATGGACAGCAGAAAATTTTTTCCGCGCAAACCGTACACCCAACTTGTTCTTAAAATAAAATAATCCGGTGCGACAGCTTCAATGGCACGCTCTCCGGCCAATTTGCTTTCCCCGTAAACATTGATCGGGCCGGTTTTGTCCGACTCCGAATAGCCTGCCACATTTTGAGGAACAGCCCCTGCAAAAACATAGTCGGTCGAATAGTGAATGAGCGTGGCATGAATCGCCTTCGCCGCCTCTGCAAGTAAACCCGGCGCGGTGCCGTTGATCGCCATGGCAAGTTCGGGTTCGTCTTCTGCTTTTTCGACGTCGGTGTAGGCGGCCGCATTAACAATAAAATGAGGCCGCAGGTCATTAACCCGTTTTTGAATGAGGGCGGGAGACCTTAAATCCAATTCGGGCAAATCCGCCGCAACAACTCGGGCATGCGGTGCGAGTGCGCGTATCAATTCCCAACCGACCTGCCCTTGTTTTCCAATCAGCAAAATCCGGGGATGATCTGTTGCAATATTCATTTTGAATAGGCCGGAAGCATGGATGGAGTCAGGGCACGAAGCGGAAGGCCTTTGGCATCTTTTTCAGAAAGTGCGGGACTTGCCAAAGGCCAGGCGATCCCGATATCGGGATCATTCCAAAGCAGGGTATGCTCCGATTCCGGATGATAAAAATCAGTGCATTTATAAGCAAAAAGGGCTTCGTCGCTTACAATACAAAAACCGTGCGCCATGCCTTCAGGCACATAAAGCTGATGGCCGTTCTCCCCGGAAAGGCTCACGGCCTCCCATTGCCCGAAGGCCGGTGAACCCAGACGAATATCCACCGCAACATCAAAAACCTCGCCCTGAAGCACGGTAACGAGCTTTCCCTGGGGCTGTTTCTGTTGAAAATGCAGCCCGCGCAGCACGCCTTTTTTTGAAAAGGAGAGATTATCCTGAACAAAAGCGCTGGAAATGCCGACTTTTTCGTAGCGTACTTTGTTCCAGCTTTCAACAAAATAACCCCGGTGATCGCCAAAACGCTTGGGTTCCACCAAGAGCAGACCGGGAAGTGATAATTCCTTCACTTTCATAAATTTTCAAATGCCGTGGGTTGGGCCACAAGGTCCATGAGGTAGCGGCCATAGCCGTTTTTGAGCATCGGTTGTGCAAGCTTTTCTAATTGATTTGAGTCAATGTATCCCTTGCGATACGCAATTTCCTCGGGACACGAAATGCGAAGCCCCTGCCGATTATACATCACTTCGACAAAGTGCCCCGCTTCCAGAAGGGACTCGTGTGTGCCCGTATCCAACCAAGCCACGCCGCGTCCGAGCAACTCAACCTGTAGTCGCCCCTGATCCAAATAGCGTTTATTCAAATCCGTAATTTCCAGCTCACCCCGTGCCGAGGGTTTCAATGCCCGGACCTGCTCTGTCACCTGTTGGTCATAAAAATAAAGTCCTGTTACGGCATAGTGCGATTTGGGATTTTCGGGTTTTTCCACAATGTCGATGACACGATGCTGTGCATCAAACGCAACAACGCCGTAACGCTCCGGATCACGCACGTAATAAGCAAAAACCATTGCACCGGATTGAAGCATCGCCCCTTTTTGAACCGACTCGGCAAAACCGTGTCCGTAAAAAATATTGTCGCCCAGAATCAGACACACGGGTTCACCTTTAATATAATCCGCCCCGATTAAAAAGGCTTGCGCCAAACCGCCGGGCTCCGGCTGTACGGCATAATCAAAAGACAAGCCCCATTGACTCCCATCCCCCAACAACATCCGAAAAAGCGGCAGATGTTGCGGTGTGCTGATAATTAAAATTTCCCGAAGCCCCGCAAGCATGAGCGTCGAGATAGGATAATAAATCATGGGTTTATCGTAAATCGGAAGCAATTGTTTGCTGACAATTTCTGTCACGGGATAAAGCCGTGTGCCGGACCCTCCGGCCAAAATAATCGCTTTCATGTGCCTGAAATCACGCCGAGGCGTTCCCCCTGATAACGGCCATCCGATACCCGCTCGCACCAGCGCAAGTGATTAAGATACCACTGCACGGTTTTACGCAGTCCGGTCGCAAAGCTTTCTCTGGGTTGCCACCCGAGTTCCCGTGAAATTTTTGCGGCGTCAATCGCATAACGCAGATCATGACCCGGCCGATCGTCCACAAATCGGATGAGATTGTTGTATTTTTCAGGCCGGGGAAGCAATTCATCCATCAAACTGCAAATCGTCTCGACGACACCCAAGTTGCTCATTTCATTGCCCCCGCCGATGTTGTAGGTTTCCCCAACCCTCCCCTTTGTCAAAACTCGGTAAAGCGCCCGGACGTGATCCTCCACATAAAGCCAATCCCGAACATGCTGCCCCTTGCCGTACACCGGCAGCGGTTTCCCCGCTAAGGCATTTAAGATCATTAGCGGGATCAACTTTTCAGGAAATTGATAAGGCCCGTAATTATTTGAACAATTTGTAATCAGTACGGGCAGAGCATAGGTGTGATGCCAGGCGCGCACGAGGTGATCCGAAGCGGACTTGCTGGCAGAATAGGGAGAATTGGGTTGATAGGGCGATGTTTCAGTAAACAAACCTTCCGCCCCCAGTGAACCAAACACTTCATCCGTTGAAATATGGTGAAAACGAAAAGCCGCTTTTTTTTTTGAAGACAGGGTTTCCCAATAAGTTCGTGATGCTTGCAGCAGGCTATAGGTACCTACGATATTGGTTTGAATAAAGTCATCCGGCCCGTCGATGGAGCGATCCACGTGGGATTCCGCCGCAAGATGCATGACCGCGTCCGGCCGATGGGTTTTGAAAAGCGCCTGCATTTTATCCGCATCGCAGATATCCGCATGCTCAAAAACATAAGAAGCGTCACCGGAAATACCGGCCAAAGACTCCAGATTGCCCGCATAGCTTAGCTTGTCAACATTCACAATGTAAACATTGGTTTCGGAAATGAGGGTGCGGATGAGCGCAGAGCCGATAAAACCCGCGCCGCCTGTAATCATCAGCTTCATCGTGTGCGGAGTGTATCGTAGAAAGTAAAGCGATGCAACTCTCCCGATCGGCCCGTAAAAAGAAGTCCGAAACACACCCGATGAAAGCAGCCTTTCCGTTTGACAAAAAGAACGGACTCTATTTATCGTAAATGCCCATCACGAGAATCATCATTGAAAAGAAGTCTCTGCCGCATAAGCCTCATCCACATCGCTTTAATCGCCGCATTACTTGGATTTACAAAAGAAAATGCGCAGGCACAAGAGGCACAAAAACGGATTTTGAAGGCCCTTCCCGCAGAAACACACACCATAGAAATCGACGGTCTTTTGAATGAGCCGCTCTGGCAATTGGGTAAAGCCGCAGACCATTTCATCCAGCAAGAGCCCCGTGCCGGCTCGCCGGCCTTGGCACACTCCTTTGTTCGCCTGGCCTATGATGAAAAAAATCTCTACATCGGTGCCGTTTTACATGACCCGCATCCGGAAAATATTCACGCAGACGAACGCCAGGAAGACGGCCGCTTTAATCGCAGCGATACCTTTGCCGTTTTAATTGATACGTATCACGATCATCAAAATGCCTTCTTTTTTGAAAGCAATCCCTTGTCCGCCCTGTCTGACGCCCTGGTCAGTCAAGAGGGTGATGCCATCAACCGGGACTGGGACGGCAGATGGTTTGTGGCCGCGCACCGAAGCCCCGACGGCTGGTCAGTCGAATTTAAGATTCCCTTTAAAACCATTCGTTTCCGGCCCGGCGAGGCACAGACTTGGGGGATTCAGTTTCGCCGCCGCGTCCCGCATTTAAAAGAGATCTCATTTTGGAGCCCCCTGGATATCGAGCAAGATTTTTTCGAGGTTTCACGCGCAGGCCATGTCAAAGGAATTACGGCAATGAAACAAGTCAAACCCTTTTCGATTAAACCCTATGTCAAAAGCGCATATCAAAACAATCAAAGCGGGACAAACGACGGCACCGATGTTGATCTCGGACTTGATCTGCGCTACCGTTTCCGTACCAACCTCACCCTCGACTTAACCTATAATACCGATTTTGCCGAAACAGAAGCGGATCGTTTTCAGGTTAACCTCACACGCTTTCCACTCTTTTTTCCCGAAAAACGTGAATTTTTTTTGGAAGCCAAAGGCCTTTATGATTTTGGCCTCTCCCGCCGGGTGCAGCCCTTTTTTAGCCGTCGCATCGGCCTGGTCTCAGGAGCAGCCATTCCTATTTTCGGCGGCGGAAAACTCAGTGGAAAGGTCGGGCCCTACGGCATCGGCGCACTCGTCATGCAAACCGAAAAAAAGGGCGACAGTCCGGCCGAACAATTCGGCGTGCTGCGTTTATCGCGGGATTTCGGGCTGCGTTCAAACCTGGGACTCATTCTCACGGAACGTGCCGAACGCGGCCGCTCAGGCAGTGAGACCCTGGGCATCGACGGCACTTTCGCGCCCCATACCCACCTCACAACAAACGCCTTTTGGCTGCGTTCCGAGGATAACGCCGGCGCAAGCGGCATCGCGCATTTTGCAGAACTGAATTGGCGCGATCCCTTCTGGCGTATTCGCCTCAACCGCCTGCGTATCGGAGAAAACTTTGATCCCGCGCTTGGCTTTGTGCAACAGGCCGACTTGGACGAAACCGTCGGTTTCATCGACATCCGCCCACAACCCGAATCCGGCCCGATCCGGGAAATCGGTCTCAAAACGGAAATGACCTATCAGCGTGATACACAGGGCAACTTTCTTTATCAAAGCAACTACAACCGCATTCAAGCCGATTTTCGCTCCGGCGATTTTATTTTAATCAGCATCGATCCGCAACGGGAGCGGCTGCCGGAAGATTTTGAAATCCGGGACGGCATTGTCATTCCAGCCGGCATCTACGAATACACACACTCCAATGTTATTTTGCTCAGCGATGCACGCCGCCCGCTTTCAGGCCGCCTGAATGTCTTATGGGGCGGCTTTTACGGCGGACGAAAAACATCGCTTTCGCTCACACTCACCGGCGCACCGCAAGCCGGACTCAAAATCAGCGGCGGCTGGGAAGTGGATTGGGTGCGTCTGCCGCAGGGCGATTTTTCAGCCCAAATCTTAAATGCGGACATCGCCTGGTCGCTCAGTAACCGGCTGTTGCTTCAAAGTTTATTTCAATGGGACAAAGAAGACGACTTGCTTGCCGCAAATCTGCGTCTTTCATGGGAATATCTTGACCAGAGCTGGTTTTACCTCATCGTAAACCCCGCGAATCAAAAAAACAGCAATCGTTTGCTGATTCTAACGAAGCTCAGCTTTCGCTGGGATCCCTAAATCCGGCTCCTGATTTTCAGACAGATGAAAACGGATATGCCGATGACGGCAGCGGCAAAAATGGCGATTTGCCATGTGGGATGACTCGGCAGGGCGACGGCGGCTCCGAGTGCGCTGATCGCAATCGCGGTGACACCCGTATTGAGCTCCGCGGTGAGCGCGTGCGCGGGGTCGCGCCCGACCAGGACCGCTTGCCAGGGTTCGACGCCGATTTCCTTACGAATTTGAAGGTCAGCCGTAATCCAGGGCAAACGCAGATTGGGATCATCGGGCAGCGGACAATGGGTTTTGGGCGCAAGGGACATCATGATCTTTGTCGGCAACTGCACCCCCTTTTGGGGTTCAAGCACAAGGCAGCGGTAGCTGCGTTGGGTTTTTTCCGTAATCAACAAAACCTTGTCCCCGGCTTCAATGCCGAGCACGTCCATCGAATCCCGGCTAAGACGCACGATCGGTTTTTCCATGTCCTCAGACATGGCGATATGGCTCAGACAGACCAAGTGTTGCTGCTTCACCAGACGGGCGAGCAGGCCGGGCCCCTTGAAACGCGCGGGACGAATCAAAATAGGATGTTCAAGTGTGGCCGTCCCGTCCTCCGTGTATTCAAGCCGCGCATGCCCTTGGCCTTGCAGGATGGCCTCCAGACCGATGGCCGTGCGCACGGTTTGATCCATGCGGATGCTATCATCGTCGTCCCATGTTTCGTCCACAACCAGCCGCGCCAAAACAGTAAAGGCGCCATACGCAATATTGACATAGGCCTTGTTCTTGATGCCCAGCTTATCTTGATTTGCCCCGGAAAGCCGGACAATATACGTGCCTTTGGCATGCGGCCGGGAAGTTGTGCCCACGACGCGGGTGCAGACGACGGTTTTTTCGGTTTTCCGTGCCTTCATTTCAGTTGATTCACATGCAAAACAATTGTTTTCAAAGCCCGGTTAAGCGGCCCCGCGCGTCAACCTTCAGCCCGCTCATGTGCGTATCGAGGTAGGCGCTGAGTTTCTTGAGAAGCCGCCCGTCGTTTAAGAGCCGCCGGTGGCGGTCCTCAATCGGCAGGCCGGGGAGCACCTCCGCCGCATCCAAAACCAAAGCCAGCACCGCCCGCTCATCCAAGGCCGGCCAGTCCGGTCCTTCCCGCGCAAACCGTTTCAGGCGTACGGGTTTTCCTTGATACGAAAGAATCCTGGGGTCGAGGTAGGCGCTGAGTTTTTCAATTGCCGGCCCCGCATCCATCTTAAAAGCACCCGGCACGGGGATGCGCCGGTACAAATGGCCGACGCCCTCGGTTTCATCCATGCGGCGCAGGGCCTCCGGGGTCAGCAAGGTCAGAGACAAATGCGATGCCGCACCCGGCTGATGCAGGTAAGTTGCAGGCAAGGCGCCGTAAGCAACCCATTGACGCGAATACACAACAGCCGTATCGGCCAAGGTGCCGACCAGCACCGGCAGCGCCGCCTCCGGCTGATGCGCGTATTTTTCAGCGAGCCGACCCGGACAACCGTTGGAGCCGACCGCAAGCACGGCATGGCGCGCATCCAGGGGCGCATTGCCGCAAGCGGCGAGAAAGTCATTCAAGGGCGTTGATTCTCCCGCGTCATCCACCCGCAAATCCGCCAGGGTTCCGCCGTGCGGCACAATGCGATACACTGCATTCTTGTAGTAGACAAACGAAAAATCGGGGCGCGCGCCGGGGTAGTCCAAGGGCTGCTGTTCCGCGCCGGGGAATCGATCGGCGGCGAGCGCCTTCATCCTTTAAGACCTTTCAGGCGGTTTTTTGTTCGGATCAATATAAAAGGCATCGGGTTATTTTAGGGCAAAGTGCGGGCCGAGTCTAATCATTAATCATGCGCCGCGTCTGGCAAGAAAGACCGGATGCCGAAGATAATCTCGGGGGGGACAAAGGGTAAGGATCGCGGTACGGGAAAAACGGCATTTAAGGCCGCAACCTGCGCCGTTTGTCATCCGCATTATCGCAGATACGCCTCGGTCGTATAACTGCGCATCATGCGGTGACTGTTGAAAAAAGACGCGTTTTTAGAAATTGCTCCTTTCATGAGCTTTATCCACGCGGACCGATCCTGATAAAAGAGCGGGAGCACGACGGTTTCCAGCTTTCTGTATAAATCGACGGCATCGTCTCCATTGGCGGATTCGGTCTCAGGGCCGATGGCCCAGCCCGTGACGCCCTCGATGCAACCCTCGATCCACCATCCGTCCAACACACTGAGGCTCGGCACGCCGTTGAAAGCCGCTTTCATCCCGCTTGTCCCGGAGGCCTCCAAAGGCCGCAAGGGTGTATTTAACCAAACATCCGCGCCCGAAACCATCGCCAATGCGATATCCATGTTGTAATTCGGCAGGTAGACCATGGTGATCCAATCGACGCACGTCCTGATTTGTTCCTGAAGTGTCTCAATCAGTTTTTTCCCGCCTTCATCGTGTGGATGGGCCTTGCCCGCCATCACGAGTTGAAAGGGCTGTTTCTCTGCGATTTTTTTGAGTTGACGCAAATCCGAAAAAAGCAGATCGGGCCGTTTATAGCCGGTCATCCTCCGGCCGAAACCGAGAATCGGCCGCTCGGGGTCCAAGTGGATTGATCGCTGTGCCGCAACCTTTTCGATAAGTTGGCGCTTCGCCTCGACATGGGCCTGCCAAAGGGCTTCATCCGGAATCAAATCGGCGCGGACCATCGTCCCCGGCTCGTGACACCAGCCCCGCATGTACTGATCGTACAAGTTACTGAAGGCGGGATGGGTCCAGGTAAAGGGGTGCACGCCGTTGGTGACCGCATCGACATGATATCCGGGAAACATTCTCCGGGAAACTTCCGCATGTTTTCGTGCGACGCCGTTGATATGCTCGCTGACGTTGAGCCCGAGGCGCGTCATATTCAAACAGTCCGATCCTGCCAGGGAACGCAGCATGCCGGGGTCAATGACCTCTCCCAGCAACCGGTCAACGAGGTCGTACGAGAATTTATCATGTCCGGCCTCAATCGGCGTGTGCGTCGTAAAGTTACACATATCCCGCACCCTGGGCAAATTGTAAGGGGATTCCCCCTCCCGGAGATCTTCCTGCGGATGGGCAAAAGACTGAAGCAATTCCAAACCGAGCAGGGCCGAATGCCCTTCGTTCATGTGATAGTGACGAATCTTAAAACCCAGGGCCTGCAACATGCGCACGCCGCCGATGCCCAGAACGATCTCTTGTTTCAGGCGGTAGGCTTCGTCGCCGCCGTAAAGATGATGGGTAATCATGCGATCGTCGGCATGGTTTTCGTCCAAGTCGGTATCAAGCAAAAGCACGGGTTCCGCGCCGTTCATGTGCCCCTGCAATACGTAGAGCCACGCCCGGATCCAGACCTCACGGCCTTCGATCTTTACCGCGATCTTTGCACCGAGCGCCTCGGCCCATTGTGAAGGCTCCCAGGGATCGGGGTGTTCGATTTGCCGTCCCGATGCGTCGATCTCTTGTCTGAAATATCCCTGGCGGCTGACCAAGCTGACAACGACAAAAGGCAATTCCAAATCGGCCGCAGAACGCACGGTATCTCCCGCCAGCACCCCCAAACCGCCGCTGTATGTCGGGATTTCACTTTTTAAAGCCACTTCCATCGTAAAATAGGCAATGCGGTGTTCAGGGATAAAATGATTGATCTTGGACATCTTTAGCTTTCCTCCTCTTTCGAATTTCCCCGCGGTTTATTTCGGCTTTTCGGTTTCCGGATTGATCCGCGGGGGGATATGCAAAACCCTTGCGAAACTGGTGGAGCCGGGGGCTCCGAAAGGGATGCCCCCTGTTAAAACAATCGGGTCGCTGCGTTTAAGCATCCCCGCGGCGTGAATCTTTTCAAAAAGGGCAACCGGTTTTCCCTCTAAAGACTCCAAATCTGCCACAACACAGGGAAACACCCCCCTGTGCGGCATCAGTGCGCGGGCCGTCTCCGCATTAGGAACAATGGCAATAACAGACCGACTCGGTCTCCCTGCGGAAAGACGGCGGGCCGTCTTTCCCGTTCGTGTAATGGCCACAATGGCGCCGGCCCGGATCCTTTCCGCCATGCGGATTGCGCCGTGGACGACGGCTTCGGAAATATTTTCTTCCGCGCTCTCCGCCGGATCAAGCACTTTGACCTGATCTTCAACCGCTTGTGTGACGCGCCCCATGATCCGGACAGCCTCCAGGGGATGCGCTCCGATTGAAGTTTCCTGAGAGAGCATCACGGCATCCGTACCGTCAAGTACCGCGTTGGCCACATCCGCGACCTCGGCCCGTGTCGCCCAGGGGCGGGCCACCATAGATTCCAGCATCTGGGTCGCGGTGACCACGGGTTTTCCCATTTGATTGGCCAAACGGATGATTTTTTTCTGCGTCAGGGGCACCTGCTCCACCGGAATTTCGACGCCGAGATCCCCCCGGGCCACCATCACGCCGTCCGACGCTTCAATGATTTCTTCAAGGTAAAGCAGGGCCTCCCGCCGCTCGATTTTGGCCAGGATGCGGGGAATTTTTCCCTTTTTTAAACAGTGGCTTCTGATTGTTTCGATGTCGGCGGCCCGGCGCACAAAGGACAGCGCGACCCAATCGACCCCCTGCGCAAGTCCGAAATCAAGATAACGCAAATCCTGCGGCGAGACCGCAGACAGTGAAAGCCTGCTTTCCGGCACATTCATGCCGCGGCGGCCCCGCAGCGTGCCTCCGCCGATGACCTCGGTTTCGATCTCGCTTGCCGAGGATTTGAGGACTTTTAAACGAATTTGTCCGTCATCAATGAAGATCGGGTCGCCTTTTTTGACTTCCGCCGGCAGGCCGGGATAGTCGATATGCACCGCCTGTGACGAGCCTTCATCCGGATCGGTCCGCAGGAAAAAACGGTCACCGGAAATCAGCGTCACTTCCCCCGCCCTCACGGGGCCGGTGCGTAATTTCGGGCCGGGAAGGTCCTGGAGAATGGCAATCGTTTTGCCTTGGGCCGCCGCTTCTTTGCAAATCGTGCGAATCCACGCAGCAAACAGCGCCGTCTCTCCGTGGGAGAAATTGAGCCGCGCCACATCCATCCCGGCGCGGATCAATTCCCGCAAAACTTCCGGTGCGCCCGTTGCCGGGCCGATGGTACAAATAATTTTTGTTTTTCTCATTTTCAAACCGCAATGGTGTTTCGCGGGTTTTCTTCTAAAAACCCGGTGATGTTGTCCATGGTCGTGCGCAGGATTCGCGCGACGGCCTCACGGCTGTTGAAGGCGATATGCGGCGTGATGATGACATCGTCCCGCTTCAGCAAGACGTGATTTCGCACGACGGCCCGCAGTTTTTCTTCATTGAATTGCCGCGAAAGCAATTCACGCTCTTCACGCACAGCCTCTTCCTCTTCAAGCACGTCGAGTCCCGCTCCCGAGACCTTGCCTGACTCCAAGGCCGAAAGAAGCGCCTCGGTGTCGATGAGCCCGCCCCGGGCGGTATTAATGAGCAAGACGCCCTTTTTCATGACCTTAAAGGCCGCATCACCGATTAAATACCGGCTTTCGTCCGTCAAGGGGCAGTGCAGGCTGACAATATCGGACTGCATGAGCAAGGTGTTCAGATCCGTATATACATATCCGAGCAATTCCGCCACGGAGGGGTCCGGACGCGCATCGCAGGCCAAAACCCGCATCTGAAATCCCTTGGCGATCCGGATGACATGACGGCCGATTTGGCCCGTTCCGATCACGCCGAGGGTTTTGCCCATGAGATCAAAACCCTGAAGCCCTTGAAATGAAAAATCCCCGTGCAGCGTTCGTGCCCTGGCAGGATAGATTTTCCGGGAAAGCGAGAGAATCAGCGCGAAGGCATGTTCCGCGACGGTATTGGCCCCGTAACTGGGAACATTGCAGACCGTGATGCCGTGTTCGCGGCAAAAAGCCGTGTCGATGTGGTCCGTTCCCGTCGAGCGTGTAGCAATCATCTCAAGCTTGGGCAGATGTTTTAAGAGCGCCGCATCCAAGTCGGAATAAATGAACACCGAGAGAATGGCGGCATCCGCGATTTTCTTCAGATCCATCCGGTCGGCCTCGTCGGGATAAAACCGGGCCCGCCAGTTTTCGGGGGAAAAGTCTTTGAGAAATGTTTCTTCCCAGGCTTCCACTTCCAAAAAAACGACCGGACCGTTTTGTCCTGTTTTCATCGGGGGACTCCGATCATCGTAAGGGTTTCAAGCATATTTTTTGCGCTAACGGGAGAGGATATGGGCCATCCTCAAAAGATCCGTGTCGAGCGTTTTTTTCGCCCTCACCACTTCGGAGAGCGGCGTTGTGACAATGGCCCCCTTCATCAAGCCCGTGAGGACATTTTCCTCCCCGCGAACGAGCGCCTCTACAGCCGCCGCTCCGAGGCGTGTGGCGAGAAAACGGTCGAAGACACCCGGTGCGCCCCCGCGCTGGACGTGGCCCAGCGCGGTCAGGCGCAGCTCAAAACCGATGCGCTCATGGTGCTCGCGGAAATAGGACGCAATGTCCGCGGCTTTGAATTCGGCCCCTTCGGCGATGACGCAAATCCCGTGGGACTTCCCCCGCTCATAGGCTTCTTTCAGTTCGCGGGCGATGTCTTCGGGACGGCAAGGGGCCTCCGGGACGGCAATCACCTCCGCCCCGCCGGAAATGCCGGCGACGAGCGCAAGGTAGCCGCAGTCCCGGCCCATGACTTCGACCAAAAAAGCCCGTTTGTGGGAGGCCGCCGTGGTTTTGAGACGGTCAATGGCCTCCAGCGCAATGTTCATGGCAGTATCGACCCCGATGGTGATTTCACTGCCGGCCAAGTCGTTGTCTATCGTCGAAGCAATACCCACAACCGGAAGTCCGAGTTGAGAGAGGGCGTAAGCCCCGGTCTGCGATCCGTTTCCGCCGATGATGATTGCCGCGTCGATTTTTTTGGCCTGAAGCGCCGCAAGGGCCTTATTCCGTCCGGCTTCCGTCTTGAACTCCCGGCTGCGCGCGCTGCGCAAGATGGTTCCGCCGAGGTGGATAATGCCGCCCACGTCCCGCGGGCCCAAGGGCAAAAAATCGCCCGCAATCAAACCCGCGTAACCTTGGCACACCCCGAAAACTTTCATGTTTTCATGAATCGCCGTGCGGGTCACGGCACGAATGGCCGCGTTCATGCCGGGAGCATCGCCTCCGCTGGTCAAGACCGCGATCCGTTTGATGCGTTTTTTTCTCATCTTTCGGTTTCCTTAAACTTTACGGGATGTCGAAATCCCCGATGCTCATTTGAGCGAGAGAAAATCCTGCGTGATTCCGAGCGACCGGTCGGTTTTTTCAATAGATTGACGCCCCGACTGCTCAATACCGCTCAATGCGCGAATGGCATCAACCGTCTCAGGCACAACGATGGCCTGGTTGAAGACCTGGTAGGTGTAGTAAGCTTCGTTTCCTTCAACGGTCAAGACATCTTCCCAGAGCGCAACTTCCCAGAGATCACCCCGCGGCCGCCCGAGATCGGCCATCAGTTCCACCGTGCTGTTGAGCGCCGTAATGCCGTCATGCATGCGGATAAAGGCAATGCGCGGGGCGGCGCGAAAGGCGGATAAGA
Organism: Nitrospira sp.; assembly: GCA_027020665.1. GTDB lineage: Bacteria > Nitrospirota > Nitrospiria > SBBL01 > JAADHI01 > JAADHI01. The sequence goes on along the minus strand of JALUVJ010000070.1, from coordinate 2,970 downwards.
CTTCTTCCCGGCTTGCCGTCCGGCTGAGTTCCACCCACCAGGTATGCAGATGACTGGAATTATGCGACGCTTTTACGGCGATGGTCACGACATCGAGATCGGGAAGTACCGTTTTCGCGTCCGGCCCCTGATGACTTGGAATGGCCTTTTCCGGAATGACGGTATTCATGATGCCTTCCAAATGGCCTTCCCAGGGATCGGATGCCCGCCGCACGAGTGTGCCGCGCGCCCGTTTGAAGAGGCCCGCATTTTTTAAGGCCCCCAGGGTGCGCACGATGGAGGTGGTATTGCAGGAGACCACCCGCGTGCTCTGACGATTCAGGGCGCTTTCGTAATTTGCCTGGGCCACAAAGGAATGTCCCGTCAGCGCATGAGACTCGCCGCCCTGATAAATCGACTTCACGCCGGCTTTTTCATACCGTGTTTTGTTTAATGCGGCAATTTTTTTCGGGGTGCAGTCGATGACGACATCGACCGCTGCGAGCAGGTCGTCGAGCATCCCGGCCGCCGGAATGCCTGCGGCTTTCATCTCCTCTGTTTTTTCGGGAAGGGCGGCAAAAACCGGGATGCCTTTTTTCGCCGCTGTTTTGATCCGGTAATCCGTCACGACATCGGCCACACCGGTCAGTGTCATATCGTCTTGCTGACAAACCGCGTCGGCCACACGTTTTCCGATCACGCCGTATCCGTTGACTGCAACTTTGACTGGATTCATTTTCTCCTCCTTGAGTTAGGCATGCGGAACGGGCGGATCATCATCCTGATCGCACAGGGGCGCGCAGGGGGGAAGCGCGCCCCGCTTGTTTTCCAAAAGTTCCACATGGCGTTTTTCCTCCTCCAAAAAAGTACGGGCCAAATCTCTTGCTTCCTCGTCTTTCAAGCGCTTGAGCAGGTTTTCGTAGAAAGCCACGGCATTTTGCTCTGCCGCCACAGCGGCTTCAAAGATTTCGCATTCGGTCATTTTGTAATGCACACACTCGTAGGGCGGGGCTTCCACGGACTCCAGCAGGTCGAGTGCTTTGACGCTTATCGGCAGATCCGACGCGCGCCGGCGCTTCTCTTGCAACCGTGCGAGGTGCGCCGCTTCATGCGCCTGCAGTTCACGGAAAAGCCGGGCCGCCTCTTCATTGTGGTGCACTGCCATCTGGTCCGAGAAGACACCGAAACGCTCTGCGGCCTCTTCTTCAATCAGGATGGCGATTTCAAGCAATTCCAGCAGATTCAGCATCGAGAAGTCTTTTTGTTTCATCGCGCCTCCTTATTCTCCCCGTCCGGGCAGTGCGGCCACAATTTCATCCAGACCTCTTACCGGAGCAGGATGCTGTTTTGCGGCTTCCATTTCCCCCTTGATTGCATCTTCGTAAGTGGGCGCCTCTTTTTGAAAAAACAGCCCCAGCGACAAGCCTTTTTCCGAGGTGGCGCGGGCCATGGCCTTGAAACGGTCTTCCGTTTCGGGCGCTTCATTGGTCCATGTGAGTTTTCCCTTGAATGCCGTGCGGTCTTCGGGGCGGAACACAACACAAGGAGAAATCACATCAACAACGGAAAACCCCCGATGGGCGAGGGCTTGCACGATGAGCGCAGCCAGGCGTCTCGGTTCCCAACCGAAACCCCTGGCTGCGAATGTCGCCCCCGCCCCGAGCGCCACAACAAGCGGATGAAGCGGTGGATCGATGGAACCGTAGGGGCTGGTATGGGTGCGGTCTTTCAAAGGGGTTGTGGGGGAGAGTTGCCCCTTGGTCATGCCGTAAATCCGGTTATCCATGACAATGCAGGTGAGATCCAGGTTTCTTCGGGCCGCATGGAGAAAATGATTTCCCCCGATGCTGTACGCATCTCCGTCACCCATGGTGACGATGACATGCAATTCGGGCCGGGCAAGCTTTAATCCGGCGGCCACCGGCAGCGCCCGGCCGTGGATGGCGTGAAAGCCGTAGTTGCGAATATAGGCCGGAAGCCGACTGGAACAGCCGATGCCTGAAATGACCGACAGATGTTCCGGTTTGAGTGCCAAATCGGCAAAAGCGAGTGTGAGCGCATTGAGTACCCCGAAATCGCCGCAGCCCGGACACCAGACCGGTTTTAGGTCGGAGCGGTAGGTTTTTGATTCAACTGTGCTCATGCCTTACTCCTTATCTCTGAGGACTCCAAGTCTCTTGCGGGGGGCGCGAAGTTTGTTCGGCACGAAGCAGTTCCGAGCGCCGGAAAGGCGTGCCCCCCGCACGCGAAATCGAAATCACCTCGGGGGGAAGAACATAAAACGACCGGAGGTAATGCAGGAACTGATTCATGGAAGAAAGTTCGACGACATAAAGCACTTCCACGCCTTCAAATACTTTCCGCATCAATTCAACCTGAGGCGGATACAAGAGATGCGGAATGATGCCCTTGACACCATTCCCCGCTTTTTCGCTCCCTTCCACATGCTCGCGGATGACACCGCGCGTCGAACCCCATCCGATATATGCGACTGAAGCATTGGTATCCCCGCAGACTTCGATCCGGCCCGGTTCGCGCCGCAAAGGCGCCAGTTTCCGCAAGCGTCGGTCCGATTGTATTTGATGGGTCGCCTGCGAGGCATCGGGAGATCCAAAGACATCGTGCTCAAGGCCGTCTGCCGTATATTCTCCGGCGACCATGCCCGGCACCGCCATCGGCGCAACACCTGTTTCCGGGGCTTCAAAACGGCGATAACCCGTATCATCCGGGATGTCGGGCAATTGCCGTGTCTGAATCTTTTTTGTGCCCAGAGCAAAGGGCTTGATGACCTCGACCCGGCTTCCAAGAAATTGATCCGTCAACAAAACGACCGGCACTTGATAGGTTTCGGCAATATTAAACGCATCAAGGGTCAAGTCAATACAATCGCGCACGGAAGATGCGGCGAGCACGACACGGGGATTGTCTCCGTGGCTGGAACCCAAGGCGGACCAGAGATCGGACTGCTCGCTCTTTGTCGGAATCCCGGTG
>JALUVJ010000069.1 GCA_027020665.1 Nitrospira sp. | reverse complement strand
CCGACCTTTTCGATGAGAAGACTGTAATGTCCATCCGGAATTTCTTCCAATTCAAGGATGTTGTGACCTTCGGCCTTGACGCTGCGCGGCACGTTACGCACGGGCTCACCGTCATCAATGATTACTTTCAAGACCTGGCCTTCGTCCATTTCTTCCAATTGCAGTTTTGTTTTGACAAAATTCATGGGGCACAGGACACCCGAAAGATCAAGGAAGACGTCTTCTTTTTTCTGTTCGCTCATTCATTCCTCTTTATTTTTTGCGGATTTTCATTTTGGCATCCATCCGGTCATAGGCCTCTTGGCACTCTTGCACAAAGGCTGTGCCTGCTTCGAGCAAAGGCCGGACGGTTTCTGCGGTTTCTCCGAAGTCAGCCCATTTGCCCAGCTCTGCGGTAAAAGATTCAAAGCGCTCCGTTAAAATACCTTGTTCCACAAGTTTCTGTTGAAATTCCTTCAGAATCTGGTCGTCGTGCGGTGAATCCGTCCCGTAAGTATAGAGCAAGGCGCGGGCGTCTAAAAGAATGGCTTCTTTAATGAGCGCGGCGGCTTCGGCGTAATGATGCCGATCTGCGGTTTGTCGCGCTTTTTCGACCGTTTCTCCAGCCATGCGCAGGCCGTATTCGATCATGTCGATGACCGTGCCGGAACATTCGCCGGGGCCGATTTCATCCAGTGAAAATTCCTTATGGTCTTCTTTCCAATCCCAGTAGAGATCGGGCCGCTCTTCCGGCGGGGCCAGCTCTGAAAAAGGGGCCAAGTGTTCGCCGATGGCTTCGCGTCCGAAACGTTCAACAAATTGATTGAAGCTTTCATCGGCTTCCTGTTCCGTACGGTACAGGCGCACGAGTTCTAAGACGGCTGAAGGAATGTTTTTAGCCGGTAATTTGATCTTTGATTTGCCCAGCGCAGGGGTTTCGGAATTGAGTCCGCCGCCCAAATGCAGTTGATAATGCGGGGTCAGTTTGCCGTTGACTTTTTTCGCGACACCATGCAGACCGATGCCCGCAATATGGTGATGCCCGCAGGAATTGGGACAGCCGGAGATGCGAATGCGCAACCCTTCCAAATCGTCATACATCGGCAATTCTTCGGACAGTTTTTTATTGATTGCGCCGCCGACGCCCATCGAATTGGTAAGTGCGAGCTGGCAGGTATCCGAGCCCGGACAGGCAATCACGTCCACCACACGTTCCGCCCCGGCCTCCCCCAACCCTATGTTTTGCAGCGCCGTGTAAAAGCTTGAGACATCTTCACGCGCAAGTCGATGAAAGATGATGTTTTGCTGATGCGTTGTGCGCACGCCGTTTGTGGCAAATTGTTCGCTAAGATCCGCGAGGCCGCGAAATTGGGCTTCTGTAATATCACCCAGCGGCAGTTTGACCTGAACCGCGAAGTACGCGTTGGTTTGCGGAATCAGGTTGGTTCTTGCCCAAAGCCGGAAGGCGGCTTCATCATCGGGTGTGCCGTTTGTACTTGGAATATCCGTCAGGCTTGCGGGTTTTTCTTTTAAGGCGGGAGTGGGCAGAGCCGGAAAGGTTTTTCCCGATGACTTGATTTCGGCCAGAATTTCCCCGAGCGTGTCCCGGAATTTCTCAAGGCCCCATTTTTCGAGCACGAATTTCATGCGGGCCTTGCTTTTATTTCGCCGATTGCCGTGGGTGTCAAAGAGCTTGAGTGTGGCTTCGCAGAGCGGCAAGACGTCGTCAATGGGCACAAAATCACTGTAGGGCAAGGCCAGTTTAGGGTGTGAGCCCAATCCGCCGCCGATGAAAACTTTAAACCCGAATTCCGTTCTTCCCTCCACTTTACGGGATGTTGCGATAAAACCGAGATCATGGATGGCGGCAAGGCCGCATTCGCTTGTGCAGCCCGAAAAAGAGATTTTGAACTTCCTCGGCAGATCCTGATTGACGGGATTCCAAAGCAGAAAATAAGCAACCTTTTCCGAAATGGCGGTGATATCAAAAAGCTCGGTCGGGCAAATCCCGGCGCGGTGACAGGCGGTGACATTTCGGACGGTGTTGCCGCAGGCTTCTCGTGTGGTCAAGCCGACTTTTGACAAATCGGTCATGACCTGTTTTACATCATCCAGCACGACATAGTGAAATTGAATATCCTGACGCGTGGTCACATGCCCGTAGCCCTGTGAGTATTTTGCGGAAATGTCCGCCAGACAGCGAAGCTGATCGGCGTTAAGCAGCCCTGAGGGGATTTTGACCCGTACCATCTGATGTCCCGGCTGTCGCTGACCGTAGATGCCGTTCTGCAACCGATAGCGTTTGAATTTTTCTTCCGGGATTTCTTTGTTTTGATAGCGTTGCGCCAGTTGATCAAAGTTTTCGATTTCTTGGGTGATGGCTTGGGAGAGTGCCGGATCAATCTCTTTCATTCGTAAAATCCTCGTTAAAATTAGGTGGTGAATTATAGAAAAGCATACACCATGGTATTTGGACAATCAATGTAAAATAGGCGTCCGAACCGATTGACTCAAATCACTTCAGGGGATAAAATCAAAAAGTCCATGTCCTCAATTTAGATTGGGAATCGCGTTCATGGGAAAACAGTACAAGGCGATTAACGATAAGTTAAAAAACTTTATTAAACGGCAACCGGTGTTTTTTGTCGCAACGGCGGCAAAGACGGGCCGGATCAATCTTTCCCCAAAGGGTATGGACAGTTTGCGGGTGTTGGCGGGAAAACGCGTTGTATGGCTGAATTTAACGGGCAGCGGCAATGAAACGGCGGCGCACTTGGCCGAAGACAGCCGAATGACACTCATGTTTTGCGCCTTTGAAGGCAATCCGCTCATTCTGCGGCTTTACGGTCA
>JALUVJ010000068.1 GCA_027020665.1 Nitrospira sp. | reverse complement strand
TAAATCCATCCGGGTTTCAAAAATCCCTGTAAAGGTGTATTCAAAACCGCCGGTCCAGGCCTCAAAAGCTTCACCCTGACCGCTGCGATGAATGGCTTCCAGTTTCCAAAGCCATTCTTCCGCGACAAGCTGGAGTTCGAGTCCGGTTTGCCCGATTTGATCATAAAAGGGAATGAGTACGGTATTGCCGGAGGCATCCGTACCGGGCCTGAGGGAAGGTTCCCGCCCGGTGCCCTGAAAGTGTGAAAGCCCGATATCCCAATTGCCAAGCGTGCGTGTAAAGCGCAGGGCGACATCAAAATGGTACTGCTGCGCACCGCTTTCATATTGTGCCAGATCGTTATCCACCACAAAGGCGGTGCGCAATCGTCCTTTTTTCCCCGGAAAGGTGCGCTCACGAAAATAGGGCAGGAGAAAAAAATCCAGGGTCCCCCAGTCTTGTACGATTGAGAGATTCACCATAGGCTGTCCCAGTTTTTCTTCCCAGTCCGGAAACTCGACCCAGTCCGTCTGATTAATGATGTCCACCAAGTGCTGGGATTCGGTCACGCCCCAAAAAACCTTGCGAATGCCGATGCCCAACTCAAAGCTGCCGGGATACCAGAGGTAAAAAAATTCGCGGATGTCGAAGTGGGTGCGCTTGGCATCCGCGCTGTCGAGGCGAAAAAAAGGCACGGCGGTAAAGCTACTTTCGTCCCAGGCCTGGTAAAATTCCGGTTGGGCCGCCAAGGCCCCGGATTGTTCGCGTTGTCCTTCATGCAGCGGATCTTGAAAAAAAAGACGGGCTTCGGCGGAAACATAACCGGACCATTCCGCAGCAAGGACGGGGGATGAGAAAAAAAGGAATAAAAAAAAACTAAAAACCCCAAAAGGGTTATTGAAAGACATCCGCAGCTTAATCGCTTATCTAGCGTCGCGTCAAGTGTGAAGAGACACTAGCGCGCCCGTTTTAGACTGTTTTTATTAAAATCTTTGGATGAAAGACCTGTTTTAAATTTGTAATCGCGCCACTTTAAAACGGTACTCTTTCCCGTTTGGTGATTGATCATTTCCATGCGATCCGCACGCCAATATTGCCCAAGATATTGTTTGTAGTCATAAAAGGTCAAGGTTTTTAAGGGTGCGTTTCTACGGTCGAAATACTCTATTTTGAGCGGAATGTACTCTTTTTTATCCACCCAGACCACTTGGCGCGTGTAGCCTGAATTCGGGTCAACGGGGTCGCGCTCGACCACAAAGACAGGTTTGCCTTCATAGTCTTCATCACGCAACCAGCGATAGGTGTATTTTTCGACTTCCTGGCTTGTGATGTCTTCATACGCAAATTCACTGCCCATGAAGGAGCCCGATTTGTTCGATGAACTGATGCGTTTGACCCGTTTCAGAGCGGGCAGAAAAAGCCACTGGTCGTCGTTTTCAATTTTATGTGTGAAGCTGAGAAAGGCTGTGCCCTTCACGTCTCTCGGATTGTCAAAAATCACGAGTGTTTTATCGCCGTCATTTTTAACCTCTAGGGTTTTGTTCCGCATGAGGCGTGTGCTTTCTTCACCGTGTTTGTTCCTTAAAATCATTTCAAGGTTTGAGGTGGAATCGCCGAAACCGTCATCCCGCCGATTCATCTCCACCGCGATTTCCAAGCCTTTCTCTTCAGGGCTCTGTGCAAAAACAGGCAGGGGCCATAGTGTCAAAATCAATAAAAAAAGAATGAAACGATTCATAATGATGCTCCTTATAGTGCTTGATTAGTGCTTGATCTTCGGGTCGAGCAAAGATGACATGGATGCGCCGGGCACGTCTGTCTTTGTTATCTCACTTTTTTCCAACTTCATCAACAAGGGCGGTAAAAAGAAAAAGTCCGCCGCAAGCGCAAAAGCGATGGTGATTGCGGTCAACATGCCCATTTGGGAATTGATGGCAAAGCCGGAAAAGGTCAGGACAATAAAGCCCGACACCAAAATCACGGAGGTCACCCACAGCGCCGTGCCGACATTGTGAAAGGCATAACGCACGGCCCCGTGGCTGTCCATGCCGCGCTCCCGTTTGGCACGAAGGTACTTGCTTAAAAAATGGATGGTGTCGTCCACGACGATACCCAGACTCATGCCGGCGACGATCGAGGTGCCGACCCCGATCTGTCCCACCATTAACCCCCAAAACCCGAAAGCCATGCCGGCAGGCACGAGATTCGGAATGAGACTGATGAGGCCGATTTTCAGACTCTTGAGTGAAAAGGCCAAAATACCGGAAATCAAAACCAAGGCCATTGAAGTGCCGCCGAGCATGCTTTTAATGTTGCGTTCCGAAATATGGGAAAACATGATCGTCGGACTGGCGCCCGGGATCTGCATACTCGGCAAGGCATTGGCGCTCAGCCATTGCTGCGCCTTTTCTTCCAGGGCCAGTATTTCCATTGTGGTGAGGCTTTCCAGGGTTACACTGAAGCGCGTCGCCGATTTTTTAATGTTGATCTGGTTATTCAAATCCAGACCGTAGGGCAGTGACATTTCGTAAAGTAAGAGGTATTGGGCCGAGAGCGCCCGGTCGTCCGGAATCTTATAATAGGCTGGGTCGTCGCCGTGCATGTTTTTATTCAGGCGCTTCATAATATCGGTCAAGGACGCCACATGGATGACGGCGGCTTGTTCTTTATACCAATTGGCGAATTCTTCCAGTTTTTTCAGGTATTCCGGATTGCTGACACCACCTTCTTCGCCGGATTCCAGGGAATATTCAATGAGGTAGATCCCTGTCAGGTTGTCCACGATGAAATCGGTATCCGTGCGAAACGCATAGCGGTCATCAAAGTAGTTCACAAACTGATCGTTCAAGGTATTTTTCGGAATTGAAAAGATAAATAAGAGAGTAATGGCCAACATCCCCCAAAAAAGCGGAGTGCGACGTGCCACCACAAAACGGCCAAAACGATCAATGATTACGTCTTGGCTCTTTTTTTCAGCCTTAATTCGCACCGGCAAAATCGACATCATCGCGGGCAAAAACAGTATGGAATAAAAAAAGGCGGCGATGACACCCATTGCAACCATGTTACCCAAGTCGTGAAAGGGCGGGGCATCGCTGGTATTCATGCTTAGAAACCCAATGGCAGTCGTTATGGAAGTCAAAAAAACCGGCTGCAGGTTAATGCGCAAAGACTCAAGAATGGCTTCTCTCTTGCTTTTTCCGCGCCGCATTTCCTGAAACATTGTCACCAGGATATGGATGCTGTCCGCCACACCCAAGGTCAAAATAATGGTCGGCGCGCTGGCGGAAGGCGGGGTGAACATAATCCCGGCCCAACCCGCCAGTCCCAGCGCGGTCACGGCGGAAAACCCGATCACCAAGACCGTCACGAAGGCCCCTGAAATCGAACGTAAGAGAAAACCCATCACTAAAATCAGGACGAAGTACATAATGGGGATGAGTTCGGCCATGTCCGTCTGACTGGCTTCCGAAAAGGAATTATTCATCAGGACCATCCCGCTAAGATACACCTTGAGCTCGGGGTGGGCCGCTTCGATATCACGTGCCATTTCACGCGCAAAAGCGACCACTTCCGGCACTTCACTCATCGATTTGCCCGGAAGATTAATCGTCACGTTCACACCCGTCATATGGCCTGCAGGGGAAATCAAGCGTCCCACCATAAGCGGCTCGGCAAGCGCAATTGCTTTAATGCGTTTAAGGTCGGCCTCCGACAGATTCGAGGCGTCTTTGACCAGGTCTTCGACAATGAGTTCATCCCCGTCGGCCCAGGTATGTTGAAAATTCGAGATAGAGTCCACGCGAAGCGAATAAGGGATCTGCCAGGCCGCCTGCGTCAGCGCTTCGACGACGGCAAGCGTTTCGGGGGTGAAGACCTTGCCGTCTTTCGGCGCAATCCCGAAAAGCACATTGTCGTTCTTCGTATAGGTATCCTGCAATTGCTCAAAGGCCTGAAGCTGCGGATTATCTTTGCCGAAAAAGACACGATAGTCGGTTGAAAAACCAAGATGCTTCCCGCCGCTGCCCGCAGCCATCACGATGGCGATACTGCCCGCAATAATGAGCCAGCGAAAACGAATCACCCATTCACCCAAACGTTTCCCGTCCATCTTTGTTCCTCCTTATAGAAGTCCGTCAATTCAGGAAGCTAAATAATAATTATTGAATATATCCTAAAATATTCACAATGGGGTCAAAAAAAATGAGATCAAAAAAATCAATGCTTGGCGAGGCCTTGAACCAACAAGGCCACAACGGCTTTTTCCGCCTGAACCAAGTCCTCAAAAGAGTGGTTCCGCATCATGACCAAGGGCGGATAATAAAAATGAACCGTGGCAAGCAAAACCGTATTTGCCGTTGAAACAATGTCCGCGACTTCAAATTCGCCTGTTCGGTTGCCTTCCGCAAGAATTTCCGCAATAAAAGACCGCAAGGTTTCTTGATGCCGTTGGACAAGATCCAGATGTTCTTTGGAAATGTATGCCACCAGTTCAAACAGGTGGTGGTCATTGGCGCAAAGGTCATATGTGTATTTCAGGATTTCAAAGAAAAAAGCCTCCAGACGGGCCGCGGCGCCTAAGCCTTCACGTTTGAGCACCTCTTTTCCCATCATTTCTTTTTCCTTGAGACAATTCTGACAAATGGTCACACCGATGGTTTCTTTATTTTCAAAATAACGATAGAGGTTGGCGGCGGACATATTACAATCTTTGGCAATTTCCGCCATCGTCGTTTTGCCAAAACCGTACCGCCGGAAACGGGTGTCGGCCACGTCGATAATCTGTTGTTTGATCGCTACACTTTCATGCATGTTCTAAATCATAAACCCCAAACAGTGAATAGTCAAAAAAATATTCATTATTTATAAAATTCTCTTATTTTTCCAAGCGCGCGGCTCACTCTTTTATGAAATACCGATCTAATACCTCCTGCTCTTTTGGCGCAAGTTCGGCATCTTTGACAAAAAAGGGCTTGTCTTGCGGAAGAGACAGCGTGAGCTCTGAAAGCATGCGATCCAGATCATCGCAGTTCATCAAGGCCAGGGACAGGACCTTGCACCACGCGACAAGTTGTTTTCCCAAATCGCTGTAAATGGTTATACTTACGGCCTTGGGTATTTTAATTGGCGTAATGCGATAACCTTCGGCTTCCCGATCTACACGGATTTCTCCCGTCACTTGCTTTTTTTGCCGAGGAATTTGAAAGCGATCCTGAATTTGCCGGCGCATGCCCAATAAATCGATTTCCGCCAAAAGCTGCCCCTTGCCTTCAATTTCGACCGAAAGCCGGGCCTGATACGTGTCATCTTTACCGGGACTCACCTCCAGCAAATGGCTGTACAGCGTCAAACGATGCACCGGAGACGAAAGCCGAATGATCAGCGGACCGCTTTTCACCGCTTTGATTGCAGGGGCGATATTTTCATAGTCTTTGTTGAATCGATCAAATTGAAAGTGTTGGGGAGCGGTTTCGGCTCCGCTTTCGGGAATAAATAGCGCCGAATTCAAAAAAAGCGCCTGGCAGAGCAACACGGCGATGTTGAAATAAGAAGTCAACAATAACGGTCTCACGGAACAGCCTCTAATTTAAGGAAGTTCATGCTCAAGTGACGGATTGTTTTTTCATTTTATTTTTTCGGAACTATTGATTGAAGTGTTGGAAGCAATCACATTCAAGCCGTCCGAGGGCCTTGATTCGACGGTCTCATCGTGCATGACCGAATTTTGATTGAAAAAATCGGCGGCTGCGTCATTCGCCTTTTCCATCAAAGCAATTAAATAGGCATCAAAGTAGTTCAAAACCGCATGAAAACAAGGCCTAAGGGATGCATCAGGGCTCTCCAGAATAATGACTTCAAAACTTTCGATGGGAAACGCCGGATTGTATTGCAGGGGCGATGCGGAAAGGGCATCGATTGCATCCTTTTCTTTTTCGGGAGGCTGCCGAGTAGATAGCAGGCTGTAAAGCCGGGGAAGCGTCGTGATGCAGAGGCGGGCTTCGGGGTCGAGAGTTTCAGTCAAATGCTGCAAGGGAAAGGCCTGCGTGAAAGAGGATTCCCCTTTCGGCGCAATGTGGCTTTTTATCGCCTGTGCAAGCCTGTGGCCGATATCGGCGGAATGAACAAGCACAAGCACGCGCCGCGCGCCCGCAAATTTTATCAGCCGCTCAATCAAATGCATGAGCACACGCCTGCGATCTGCGTCCGTGCCCATCTCAACAAAGGCGCGGGGGTGATTTTTGCCCAGGGATATTTCCAGGTTTGAAATGGCTTTGTGCTGTTCTGTGGAAAGCCCATCTCTTTCCAGTTCGGGTAGATTAATCATCATGCGTTCCTGAAAACTGCGGCCGCGTCTGCGGTATTCCGGGAAATGTTCTGCGGCCATATCGCGCGGAGTTTCCCCGATCATGCCGTCTTCGAGCCAGGTGCGCAGGGTTTCAGGACGATGAAATCCGCTCAGTTGACGCACTTTGGGTACAGGGTCAAACGCATTCGTAAAACAGCTTTTTGTCCCGCGGCTTTGATACAAAAAAGGCAGGGGGTGGATATAACGCCTTAAGGTAAAGGGAAGGCCGCGGCTGTATTTAGGCAAGTCAAGGGGGATACCGGGCAATGTTTTCTCTTTTGTGTCGATTTCGATCAGTCCCGCAGCCTTGCCTTCAAGGTAAAGCAAGTAGTCGATCTTTCCGTAGCCTCGGGCCAGAGGGAAATCACGAATAGCAATACCGAGTGATTTTTTCAGATCTGCCCCGGTATGTGCCTGCACGGACCAACCCGCTGCCAGAAGCAAGTCTTCTATTTTTGCGTGTATTGTGCTCCGGGTCATGCCTTTTATTGTCCGATGAGGCTGAAATTTTCCAGGCTCATTATCTTATGAAAATCGCTTGAAACACAAATGACTTCTTTTTGCGTGAAACCGCTTTTGAGGGAGTTGACAAAGGTGCATCAAATTCAATAATCTCCAGCCCATGCTTAAATCACCTCCCATCTACAGAACGGCGCGGCTTTTGTTCGGCGCAATCTGCGCTTTTTCCCTGACGGTCTCTGACGGCCTTACGGCGCAAGGCAGTCTTAAGGGCGAATTGACCATCAATAAAGTCAAAGTTCCCAATGCCGTGCTTTATCTGCTGCCGGAAAACGGAGAAAAACAACAACCCGAGCCAATGGAGCTGACCATTGTCCAGGAAGAGCTTCAATTTTCACCGGCCTTTAGTGTGGTAACGGCGGGATCGACGGTCTTTTTTGAAAACAGAGACGACAATATTCACAATGTGCGATCCGAAAGTCCGGAAAACGCCTTTAACATCGGCTCACATTTACCCAAAACCACGAAATCAATTGTTCTCAAAAACAGCGGCCTTGTTTCACTCAAGTGCAAAGTCCATCCCGAAATGAGGGGGCTTATTTATGTTACGCCGACGACGCTTTTTTCGGCAACAGATGCTCAGGGGCGATTTGAAATCAAGCCTGTTCCCCCCGGAAATTATTTGCTCGAACCCTGGCATCAAAGCTTCACGCGTCGGGAATTACGTGAGAACACACAGAAAGTTACCGTCGGGACAGCGGAAAAAACGCTTTCTCTCGCCTTGACGGCGCGCGGCGGACTCTCAGAGGAAATGAAAAGTCATGGCAAGCAAAACTGGCTGAAGGAAGTCGAAGCGGTTGAAGACGGGCTTCGAGAGGTCTTGGATAAATGGCGGCGCGACAAGAAGCGTTCGGCTTTAACCAAAATCATGCGAACGTATTCCGTGCGCTACATGGAATCGGGATTGCGGAACGCGATTGCAAAAAACTTAGGTGAACCCCGCGCCCTGCATCAAGAAGAGCAATTCGACCAAATCAGAAAAGGCATACAAGGCTTAAAAGGCAAGATTGACGGCGCAAGCTTGCAAAAACAAATGGACGCCTTGATTTCCGAGCTAAAAAAAGACGCCCAAGCCATGCTGAAAATGTAAGTGATGCGGGATTTGAACAAGATCGGCTTCATCAGCGTTTCCTTAATCCGAAAAACTCGCCCCGGCTAAACCCGGGCCTTACTTGGGGGGAATCATCATGCTCTCTAAAAAAGGCAAGCTGCTTTTCAAACTCACGACATTGGTTTCTATTGTCGGCTGCGCAGTACTGCTCTATTTCGGATACTATTTTTTTAAAGATCGCACAAAGGCCTTTATCTTCTTTAACGGCTATATCATTCTATTAACGGGCATTGTCATCTTTATGGCCCATCGCTTCATTAAAACCTACATCACGGATTAAGGAAGCGCTGATGAAGTCAACACGACCTTAGGATGCGCCCCTCACGGCGGGGCTAACGGTATCTCGGAATACTCGGATCAGCCATCTGCGCATAGGCATCAATGCCGCCGGTGAGATTTTTTACACGGCGAAAGCCTTTGCTTGCGAGCAGGTCCAAACCCGCCTGGCTGCGCATGCCGTGATGGCACAAAGTAACAATTTCCTGATCGGGATCGAGTTCTTCCACACGCGTCGCCAGTTCTCCCAGCGGAATCAAAATCGAGCCCTCAATCCTCGCCGTTTGATATTCTGCGGGTTCGCGCACATCCAAGATGACGAGGGATGCGCCATCTGCAAGTTTTTGTTTAAGTTCTAAAGGTGAAATTTGGTCCCGGGGCACATCGACCTCCATAACATAAGCGCAAAAAATCAACGCTCCGTTGAATAATACGGTGCGGGCCGGATGGTCGTCAAACCGTTTTTTAAGGAGAACCCAAGGCAAGCATTCGTTCGCTTTTTTTGCTAGCGTCATACGCGCACCGCGGCTATGTTTTTCACCAAAATACTCAGAACAGGAAATGCATCACTGCGTATCAGGCTGCCTTCACCCAAATGGCGCTTTGAGAAATCTCATATTCAAAAGGCGGTTTCTTCTTTTTGCATTTCTCCTCCATTTCTAAATTTTCAGCAAGTAGCTCACTTTTGCCGGAAATTGTTAATCGGCAGATAAATATTTGTTGTAATTCGCTCAAGGACACATCTTCCGATTTCCTGCTTGACTTGAAGAGGCCACGGACTATAATGCAGACAAAGTAAGTCGGTTTGGGGAACTTCCTTATCAGAGTATCTCAATGGCAAGTCTGCGTATTTATTTAAAAGACGAATTCCGGTGGAGCTATACACTGCTCGATCAGGAAATCCACATTGGCCGCAGCCGGGAAAACCATGTTGTTTTGCCCCACCCGGAGGTTTCCCGCCACCATGCTTTTATCCGAAAAGAAGGTCGGCAATATGTCGTGCTTGATGAAAGCGGCAGGGGCTTGGCGGTAAATGACGATAACCTTGAACAGGCTGTGCTGAAGGATAAAGATGTTCTGCATGTGGGGGTATATCGTCTTGTTTTTGAATCCGAAGTTGCGGCCGATACCCCAAGCGATACGATGACTTGGGAGCCTACACTCGATCTGCCCGTTGCGGGTGTGACACAAGTAGGCAACGCAAAGTATGAATTGGTTGTAACCGGCGGACCGGATGAAAGCAAACGCATCGCCATTGGAGAAAAAGTCATTCGCATCGGGCGGAGCAGCCGGAGTGACTTACCGCTTTCGGATAAAACGGTGTCCAATTTGCATCTGGAGTTGGAATCGGGCTCAGCCGGCGTGCATGTTCGCGACATGGGCAGTACAAACGGGACGCGCGTGGACGGACAAAAAATTCAAAGCCTGACGGTGGAAGTGGGTTCCGAAATTCAAATTGGAAATACAACACTTAAAATCTTTATTGAGGAAACAACCAGCCCGATGGCCTCTCCTTCACTCGGGGGCCTTGTGGGGCAAAGCCCCAAAATGCAAGAGGTTTACAAATGGATTCGCAAAGGCGCGAAGGGAGATGTCGCGATTCTGATTCAAGGGGAAACAGGCTGCGGCAAGGAAGTGGTGGCTCAGGAAATCCACCGTCTGAGTGATCGTTCGGAGGGTCCGCTGATTACGATTGATTGTAGCGCAATCCCTAAAGACCTGATTGAATCCGAACTCTTCGGTCACGAAAAAGGTTCCTTTACGGGAGCGACGGGAAAAAGAAAAGGGGCCTTCGAGCTTGCACAGGGCGGTACGATTTTTTTGGATGAAATCGGAGAGTTACCTCTGGAGATGCAGCCTAAACTGCTGCGTGTACTTGAAGAAAAACAGGTGAAACGCATCGGCGGCAGCGAGCGGCTCAAGTCGGATTTTCGCGTAGTGGCGGCAACAAACCGCTGGCTGGATCAAGAGGTTGTGAAGGGAAATTTCCGGCAAGACCTCTACTTCAGGTTGAATGTCGTACCCATCTCCCTGCCGCCCCTTAGAGAGCGACGAGAGGACATTCCTTTGCTTGTACGTCATTTTTTGAAAGGCAAGTCGATTCATGTGCCGCAAGCGGTGCTGGCCAAGTTAATCGATCATCCCTGGCCGGGCAATGTACGTGAGCTGCGTAATGTATTGGAGCGCGGTGTTGTACTCATGGAAGGGAATACCCTGAGCATGGAAGATTTGCTCTTTTTTGGAGCCGGCAAGAAGGGAGGCGCACCCATGCCTTGGGAGGAAAGCGAAGCGGCTTCCGCACCGGTCTCCCTTGAAGAGATTGAAAAGCAGGTCATCCGCCGCGCCCTGAAAACCCACAGTGGCGACAAAAAAGCTGTCGCCCGTGAATTGGGCATTGCCCTCTCAACCCTGTATGAAAAAATAAGACGGTTTAAGCTGGATTAGGAGTGTTTCCGTTGCTGCGGTTTGCCTTTTGACGGATGCTTTGAAGCAGCGGCAGCCCGTAGCGTTTGATTTGCCATGTGCGGATGAGCGGGATCGATTCAAGGGCCGCAATCGTTTTCGGCTTTTCTCTTGCAATTTCTTTTAATACATTCGATGTTAGGACCATCGCAGGTTCAAGTCCTTCCTCTTCGGCCTGTTTGTTTCGCCAGATTTTTAAGGATTTTAACAGCTTTTCCTGGCTGGTCGTCAGTGGCCCGTTGTGACTTTTGACACGCTCGGGCAAGGGGGCTTTGGATGTGAGGCCCGCTTGAATGGCGGCAAGCCAGCGGTCGCAATATTTTATCACGGCCGTGTTTTTTTTGGGGAAAAGCCGCATCAGTTCCGCTTTGTCTTGTGGCGCATGTTCCGCCATTAAAATCAAGTGTCGGCTGGAGATCACTTTAAAGGGCGGATAATTGCGCTCGCTTGCCAAGCGGTCCCGGGCGGCAATCAAGGCCCTGAGTATTTTTTGTGCCGGCTCGGAAAGCGCGCGGGCGCCCTTGATGCGGATATAATCATTGGGTTCAAAGTCTTTGCCGCTCCAGGTGATTTCTTCCATAAGCCTGCATTCTTCTTCAATTTGATCCGATCGTCCCTTTTTTTCGACTTCGGCGCTTAAAATCTTGTAGAGAGAGATGAGGTAAGCCGTGTCAAGTGAGGCATAGTCTAATTGCTCTTTGCTCAACGGACGCAATTTCCAATTGGCTTTCTGGTATTTTTTGACCAGTCTCACCTGAAAGTAGATCTCAATGAGACGTTGAAGCGAGAATTGCTTCATACCGATTGCACGGGCGGCCAAGGCCGTATCAAAAATGGGACGGATCTCAAACTGAAAATCGCGCTTGAGCGAGACCACATCGTAGTCCGAGCCGTGAAATATTTTCAAAATCGTCCGGTTTTCAAAAAGCAGTGCGAGGGGGTGTACGGTATCCAAAAGCAAGGGGTCAAAAATATAGTTTTTGTCGTTCCCGGAAATTTGTATAAGGCTGACCTGCTCTTTATAACTGAAAAGGGAGTCTCCCTCAGTATCCACGCCGATACAATCACAACGCATCAGTTCGGCGATCGCCGCATCCCGCGCTCCCGCTTCGGTGATGTATTCGTATTCAGGGATGGTGAACCTCCGGCTAGAGCAAGCCTGTTAGAATTTTTTGAAATTGCGGATGTTCAAGGAGACCGCCGCCGCGATAAGGCACGACAAGCTTTCCTTCTTTGTCGAAAAGAAAAAGGGTAGGGGTTGTCATTGCACCAAACCGTGCGGAAACGGTATCTCCTTTGTCGTAAAAAACCGGGAAGGAAAAGACGTCAGGATGATTTTTGACGTAACGGCTGATATTTTGCTCGCTATCCCGGAATCCGATGGCGATGACCTGGAAGGGGCGATCCGCCCATTTTTCCTGGAGCCGACGCAGCTTGGGAAGTTCTTGATGGCAGGTCCCGCACCAAGAGGCCCAGAAGATAAGCAAGGTGGTCTTTCCGAGCATGTCCTTTTGTGTGAACTCTTTGCCGTCGGCGGCGATGAGGCGAAAGGCGGGAACGCCGGGTCGTTCTTCCTGCGTATCCGGTGCTGAGACCGCGTTTGTTGCAGAGGGAAGCCAGAAGGAAAGCAGAAGTATAAAACAGACGACAGTTTTCATTGCGGATGCTTTATTTTGTATCACACTACCGGCCATTTCGCAAGACTTCCTTATATATTACTACACTGCTGTCCCCTTAAAGTTGCATGAATGATCTCTAACATATTGTTTTTTTTAAATGAAACAAGCAATTTAGGGGTGTTTCCGACTTGAACTGCAAAATAAATCCCTGCATTCTCCTCAGAATTCTAAGGAAAATAATGATGTATACAGGCAAACTCGTTTTTTCGCAGGTCATGGACTACCTGCCACTCCATACTTTCCGGAGGTATGTAGCCCGTTATCAAGGCGAACGCGATGTAAAGCACTTCCGCTGTCTCGACCCATATCTCGTTATGGCCTTCGCTCAGTTGAGCTACCGGTCTTGTCTGCTGCCAACAAAAAACGTAAGATGTGATAGTAGAAACTTGAAAATTTAACCCGGACTTCATCAGAGCTTCCTTCAAAGGGCTCACTGATTTTTAAGGGAACAAATATGCCGCGTCCCGAAAAAGTGCTTTCTAAAAAAAATCCCACACCCGGTCCATTTCAGAATCCGGAAAATGCACAACTGTCGCACCTTGCTTTCAATGCGGCCACAGAAGGAATCATCGTAACAAGTGCCGACAAAACCATTCTTGCTGTGAATCCCGCTTTTACCGAAATTACAGGCTACAGGATGGAAGAAGTCATCGGGAAATCGCCCAATATTCTCCAGTCAGGCCAACATGATGTCGCTTTTTACAAAGCCATGTGGCAACAGCTTGAAGAAACGGAACATTGGCAGGGGGAAATTTGGAACCGACGTAAAAACGGCGAAATTTATCCTGAATGGCTTTCGGTGACATCCGTCCGGGATAAATACGGAAACATTTCTCATTATATCGGTGTATTCAGCGACATTACAAAACGCAAACAAGCGGAAGAAAAAATCTATTTCAGAGCCAATCACGACGCCCTAACGGGACTGGCAAACCGCATGCTTTTTTCCGAACGGCTTGAGCAGGCCATAAAACAGGCACGCCGTACACAAAAACGCACGGCTGTGATTTTTATAGATTTGAACCGTTTTAAGCAGGTCAACGATCGCCTCGGGCACAATGTGGGGGATTTTGTGCTCAAGGAAACAGCCAAACGTCTGCAAAATTGTGTCAGAGAGACGGATACCGTCGCACGAATCAGTGGCGATGAGTTCCTGATAATGTTAACCGATGTCACCGGGCGGGCCGAGGCCACGCAGGTTGTCGAAAAAGTACTCACCACATTATCTCAACCGTATGTATTTGAAAAACATTCAATCTTTGTTGGCGGGAGTTGCGGCATTACGGTCGCACCGGATGATGGAGAAAATGTGCCTCGTTTATTAAAAAATGCCGACATGGCCATGTATGAGGCAAAGTCCTCCGGTCAAAATGCCTTTCATTTTTTCAACCGACAAATGAAACAGTCTGCGGAAGAACGGGCCTCGCTCGAAGGTGCTCTAAAAAAAGCAATCAAGGCAGAAAACCTCGTCATCCATTTTCAGCCCATCCTGGATTTTAATACATCGGCACTTGTGGCCCTTGAGGCCCTTGTCCGCTGGCGCCATCCCAAACACGGCCTGCTTTTTCCGCCCGCCTTTATCCCCTTAGCCGAAGCATCCAACTTAGTGGCCCAAATTGACCGGTGGGTCATCCGGGTCGCCTGTGAGCAAATCAAGGCATGGCGGGAACGATTTAATTTGGATACGGCGCTTTCGGTCAATGTCTCGCGCCATCAATTTCGCGATGCCGTCTTCTGGGATTTTCTCAGTCAGGCCTTAAGCAAAAGCGGACTTCCGCCTGAACGGCTCATCCTGGAAATCACGGAAAGCTTGATCCTGAATTCAAAACAAGATATCTCGCAAAAACTGAAAAAACTCAAAACCTCCGGGGTTAAAACGGCCATCGACGATTTTGGAACAGGTTATTCCTCACTGACTTATCTTTCCGAGTGTGCCATCGACTTCATGAAAATTGACCAATCCTTTATTCACGATATCGAAAGCGATTCCAAAAAAAAGGCGCTGGTGAAAACCATGCTTCGCATGGGAAAAAGCTTGAAAATGCGTGTTATTGCGGAAGGCGTTGAAACAAAAGCGGCTTATCTGTTCCTAAAGGAAATCGGTTGTGAATTGGGACAAGGCCATTATTTCTGCAAACCGCTTCCGATCGCAGCTTGCGAAGACCGATTCAAGCATAAGCGCCTCGATAGAGGCCTCTGAAAACGGCGTTTTTGTATATTAGAGTGGATGGGAGGGGGATCAACACGACAAACAGGGCTTTCTTAAACGAAGGTCAACCAGCCGTGCCTGTCTTCAACTTTATTTCTGACAAGATCAAAAAAAGATTTTTGCAATTGCAGGGTGAGCGGGCCGGGCGGACCGGTTCCGATACTACGACCGTCAACTTCCCGAATGGGTGTCACTTCCGCCGCCGTTCCCGTAAAAAAAGCCTCATCGGCAATATAAAGATCGTCTCGCGTAAACCGGGCTTCGGCCACAGGGAGGTGCTGCTCCTGCGCCAATTGCATGATCGTATTGCGTGTAATCCCGTCAAGAATCGAGGAGGTCATTGGGGTTGTTTTCAAAACCCCGTTCCGCACAATGAAGATATTTTCCCCCGGTCCTTCCGCGACAAAGCCTTCAGTATCCAACAAAATAGCCTCATCAACTCCCGCGACCTTTGCTTCTCGTTTTGCAAACTGAGAGTTTGTATAATTGCCGGTGATTTTTGCCCGGCTCAGGGTAATATTCACATGATGGCGCGTAAATGAAGAAATCGCCGTGCGAATTCCTTTTTTAAGGCCTTCTTCCCCCAGGTAAGTGCCCCAGGGCCAAACGGCAATGGAAAGATTAATCGGGGCCTCTTTTGCATAAAGCCCCATTTCGCCGTAGCCGATGTAGGCCAGCGGGCGGATATAGCCCTCTTCCAGGTTGTTGACCCGTACCGTTTCGATGATTGCTTCCTCGACCTCTTTTGGAGAAAAAGGAATATCCATCTGAACGATTTTTGCCGAAGCAAAAAGGCGGGAAACGTGTTCCGGCAGTCGAAAGATCGCTGTTTTTGAATGCCCTTTATAACAACGAATCCCTTCGAAGACGCCCAAGCCATAATGCAGAGAGTGCGTCAAGACGTGGATGGTCGCCTCCTGCCAGGGAACAAACTTTCCATCCATCCAAATAAAAGGTGTTTCTTTGATCACGCCCGGGCCTTATTTCCCACGGGCTTTTTTCTTTCCGCCTGATTTCGCAATGGGTTTTTCAATTGCAACCGCCTTGGTTTTAGGCTTTGCTTTGACCTTCGTTTTGACTTTGCCCTTCGGTTTGGCACTGGGTTTGGCCGCCGGTTTAGCTGCCGTCTTGCTTTTGCCGGCCGCTTTTGTTTTGACTGCGGCCTTCGGTTTTGCTTTCGCCTTGGGCTTTGTTTTCGCTTTCGTCTTTGCTTTCGGTTTCGCAGCCGCTTTGATTTTCGCTTTGGCTTTCGGTTTTGCGACAGGTTTCGCCGCGGCTTTCGGTTTTTTTACGGCCTTCAGAATTTGCTGAGAAAGCGCTGTGCCTCTTGCACCGCCCCGGTTGCCCGTGAGTAACCAATCTGTCGTGACACGACCGATTTCCGCAATACGGACGAGCAGATCCGGCGAAGGAATCCGTCCCCGCTCATACCGGCTGATGTAATTTTGTTTTTTAACCCCGAGCACATTTGCAAACTCCGTTTGCGTTTGTTTTCCTCTTACCGCACGGATTCTTTCACCGACTTTTTCTGGAGAAACGTTTTCCATTGAGAGCCCCTTCCTTATTGGTTCATGCTTGGTTCATATTCTTGGAATCCCGCTCAGCAAACTCCGTGAGTTACTGAGTAGTGCTTATTATGTCTATATCAGTACAGTATAGTTTACCGTCTAAAAAAAAACAAGGCGACGTAATTTATTTTGCAAAACCAATTGTATTTTAAGGACTTTTAAACGAAACTATATGAGGGAATGCGCTCTATTTTTAGGAGTCAAATTTTTGTCGCAGCGCAATAAACTGCGGAAAAACGGCTCTTTTTAAGGTGAGAAAAAATCCCGTTTTTTTTGTCCAAATCCTTTGAAGGGACTTTTTTTCTGTTCGGTGAATTGCGTCAGGTCTTTATTTTTTCCGGCAAGCATGAGAATGTCCCCTTTTTCCAGAATATAGTCGGAAGGGGGATCAAACTTGAGTTGTTCTTTTTCTTTCCCCCAATTGAATGTGCCGGAACCGCCCCCTATTTTTTTGATTGCAAAAAGATTGAGCGAAGCAATATCGAGTGTGGCCAATGTCCCGCCGATAAGCGATTCCGGAACTTCCCACTGCACCAAAGAATGGTTTGCCGAAAGCTCAATATAATCTAAAATGGCATTCCCGGAACAGGCCTTGCCCAAACGACGCCCCATTTCCTGCTCCACAAAGACGACTCGGGTCGCTCCCACCAATTCCAGAATACGTTTTTCCCGGTCGGTATACGCTCGGACAATGATCTCCTTGAGGCCCAACTCCTTTAAAATAACAGTTGTCACCACACTGGCTTCCAGGTTTTCGCCAATTGCAATGATGGCGGTATCAACACCGTCCGCACCCACGGATTTGAGTGCATCGAAATCGGTGCCATCCAGTTGAACGGCATGGGAAACTCGCTCCTTGATTTCTTCCACTTTGTCCGCACGCTCATCCACGGCAATCACTTCTCCCCCTTCCGCATAGAGGGTTTCAGCCAAAGACATGCCGAAACGTCCCAGACCGATCACAACAAATCGTTTCATGCTATTCTCCCCAAACGTTCATCTCTCATAGCGCCAAGCGGCTATCCGATAATTACTCTTTCCTCCGGATAGGTATACTTCCCTTTCATGACCCGTTCCGCCAGACTGAAGGCCAAGGTCAGTGAACCGATCCGTCCGATAAACATGGTCGCAATAATAATCAGTTTTCCAATCGGACTCAATTCCGATGTAATGCCCGTTGAAAGCCCGACGGTATTAAAAGCCGAGACGGATTCGAACATAATCGCCTTAAAATCCCCTTCTTCGGTAAACAACAGCAAGAGCAGAAATATGGCCAGCAGGGCCGAGGACGTAAAAGCAATCGATAGCGATTTCTGCACGGCAAGCGGAGAAAGGCTTCTTTTGAAAAAAGAAACCGCCTCGCGTTGGTTCAGCATGGTCTTGAGCGTCGCAAGCATCACGCCGAAAGTTGTGGTTTTAATCCCTCCTGCGGTCGATGCGGGAGAACCGCCAATCCACATCAGCAAAATCAGCAGAAAAAGCGTTGCATCAGAAAAGTCGCCCACGTTCAAAGTATTAAATCCGGCGGTACGCGCAGTCACCGAATGAAAAAAGGCCGCAAGCCATTTATCAAACCAGGAAAGCCCCGAAAGCGTATTTTGAAATTCAAGGATGTAAATACCGAGCGTACCGACGACAAGCAGCCCTCCGGAAATAGAAAGCACCATTTTAGAATGAAATGAAAGCCGCCACGCGGCGCGACCCTTCCGTCTTAAAGGATAACTGAGCAGATTATTCAGCACAGGGAAACCGATGCCGCCGAGCAGAATCAGCACCGCAATGATCCCGTTCATCGGAATATTGCCCAAAAATCCCTCCAAATTGCCGGGAAAGAGTGAAAAACCCGCGTTGCAAAAAGCAGAAACGGCGTGAAAAACGGCGGTAAAAATCGGCTGATCCGTGCCTTCCGGCAAAAAAATGAAAATCAGAAAAGCCCCAAGCACCTCAAGCAGGAGGGTCAGCACAAAAATCAGGCGGATTTCCTTACGCACGGTGCCAACCGACTCTGTTTCAAGCACCCCCTGCAAAGCCACCGCATCCTGCAGTTTGATTCTTTTGTTCGATACAAGGGAAAAAAGCACTCCAAAGGTCATGATGCCCAGCCCGCCCGTTTGAATCAAAAAAAGAATGACCCATATGCCCGTGGGGCGATAAAATTCTGAAATCGGGGCCAATGTCAGCCCGGTCACCGTTGTTGCGGATGTTGCGGTAAACAAGGCATCAATAATGACGATTTTAGAGGGATCGGTCACCATTTGCGGCAGGGATAGCAACATGGTGCCGACCAAAATAACCAACAAAAAACCCATCGTCATGGTCTGTGCGGGCCTTAGATGCAGACCGCCCAAAAATTTGGCAATGATATTCAGACGAAGTCCGTAAATCGCAAAAGCGGAAACAAAAAAAATAAGACTATATGTGCGATAAGGGTTGATTAAAAAATCATCGGGTTCACCCCACATCGAAAGTAAGATCAACACCTTTTCAACGTAGAAAAGCAGGCAAACCCCGAAGAGGGCAATGGGAATAAATTTCTTTTGCCAGGAAAGACGGCGAAAACGCAGATGCAGCAGCTTTTCTTCAAAGGCAAGCCTGACCAGCACCCCCGCCTGAAGCACAAGGGCAATTATACGGCAAATAATCGGGAACCAAATTGAGAAATCGAGCAGGAGAGACAAAATAAGTGTGCCCGGCATGGAAAAATACTTCATCCCGCGGACTTGGCCGACCAAGACCCGGAAGGGCTGCTTTATCTTCTTACTAATCGCTTTAAAATCAATCCGGTTCACAGATCCTCCCCGCTCATTTCAGGAAGACATGCGGATTCGCTCTGTTTTGCGTCAGCGTGTCTTTCCGGGAAATTGGGGTTTACTCACGCATCTTCTTGTTGTTTTGTCATGGCGTCAATCAGGATTTGCGCCACTTCCGGTCGGCTGAATTCGATCGGCGGCTTAATGCCCCGGCTGAGCATTTCGCGCACCTTCGTCCCGGAAAGGGCAATGCGTTCACTTGGATCATGCGAACAGGTTTTCGAAGACGCCATACCGCTGCAGCGTTTGCAATAGAAAGAATGGTCAAAAAAAAGCGGTTGAATGCCCAGTGCATCCGCCTCGAATTCTTTAAAAATATTTTGGGCATCATAGGTGCCGTAAAAATCACCCACGCCGGCATGATCACGCCCGACAATAAAGTGTGTCACCCCGTAATTCTTCCGGCAAATCGCATGAAAAATCGCCTCTTTCGGTCCGCCGTAGCGCATTGCCGCCGGGAAAACCGCAAGCATCGTATGGGCTTTGGGATAATAATTTTCAAGCAGGACTTTATAACAGTCCATGCGCACATCTGCAGGAATATCCCCCTTTTTCGTCGCACCCACAATAGGATGCAAAAGCAGGCCGTCCGCAATTTCCATCGCACATTTTTGGATGTATTCATGCGCACGATGCACGGGGTTTCGCGTCTGAAAAGCCACAATGCGCTCCCAACCTTTTTCCAAAAAGATCTTTCGTGTCTCAGCCGGGGTCAGCCGGTGCGCCTGAAAAGCTTGTGCCGCAGGAGGCCTTAACATATCGATTTTACCGCCCAGCAACACATCCCCTTGCCTATGCGTATAGGCAACGCCGGGGTGTGCCTCATCGTTTGTGCCGTAAGCCGCAAGCGCCTCTTTTTCTTTATCGAATGAAAATTTCTCTTCAAGATGCAAAATGGCCAACACAAGCCCGCTTTCGTCTTTCAGGGCAATCTCTGCGCCTTCTTCCAAAGAAGCGGCTTTTTCCGTACTCACGGATAAGGTAATCGGAAGACTCCAAGGCAGTCCGCTCGCCAGATGCATGGATTTCAGCACACTCTCATAGTCGGCTCGGCCCATGAATCCTTCAAGCGGCGAAAAAACACCCGTTGCAATCAGTTCCAAATCCGAAATTTCACGTTCTGATAATGAAATCCCTTTAAGTGCCTTGGCCTTTTGTGTCAGATCAGCCACACCGTCCGCCGCCACAAAACGATTAATTAACTTGCCGCCGTGCGGCACTGAAATACCCATACACTCTCCTTAATGCACAATGCTGTAAATGACCTGTTTTTTGCTTATTTCAAGTAAACCCGGACCGAATCAGAGCGTTCTTAAATGGAGAAATCGAGACCTTGCTCGCTATCCTCCACTTTTTCATCCAGGGCGATTTTCATAACCTTTGTACGAATGGTGAAGGTCTCTTTTTTCCCTCGGATGTCTTCCGCCTCCCAGGTAATAAAATCACGGTCTTTGTGGATATGGGGCGCAAGTTTCGCCCCGCGCGATCCAAACTGGTATGAAAGGTGAAATTCAATCGCCTCTTCGGGGCAGACCTTCACACAAGGCAGACAATCCCAACAATCTTCGGGATATTTGAGATAGGCCTTGTTGACGGAGTGATCCTTCACAATGAGATCTCCGGGGCACATTCTTAAACAAGGCGGTTGACGCGAACTGTTGCAACCATTGCATTTATCAGGGTCGATCCAAACAGGCATTCTTTTTTCCTCTCAGAATAAAAAAATTAGGCTTTGTAGCGGTCGCCGGGAACGATTTGCTCGTAGGGCCGCGTCGTCAATTCTATTTTACCGCTTCTACGGTCTCTGACAGAATTGACAAATTTCAACCAATTGACATCATCCCGCTCCGGATAGTCCGTCCGCGTATGATAGGTCGGCCAGCGCGTTTCCTTTCGATACGCCATGTGCTCCACAAGCACCTGCGCCACATCAATCCGGTCAATCACCTCATGCGCTTTCATTAATTGGTGAAGATCTTCCGCCACCAGGGACTCGGCTTCCTGCGGCAATATCGCGAGTTTTTTCCGGGCAATCGCCAGCATCTGCTCATTCATCTCATAATACGTCGAAGCGCCCCCCGCATATTGTTCCATAATTTTTTGAAGCCGGGACTCCAGTTCAGCCGATTTAATCCCGTGTCTTATCGTGCCGTGATTTTCAAAGGGCCTAAATGCATGACGCACTTCCGCATCAATCTGCGCATCCGAAACAATCACCCGATCCAATGTCTTGAGGTCCTCTCCCATCGACCGGGCGGCCAAAACCCCTTCCGCCCAGCAGCCCGACACAAATTTAAAAGGCGCACCGCCCGCAACATCTCCTGCGGCGTAAAGCCCTTTCAGCGTGGTTCTCCGATCCACATCCACCCAATACCCGGCCTGGCAATGCCCGCCGACAATGTAGGGCTCCGTCGTCTGTACTTCAACCGGCTCGGCTCCCGGATCAATGTCATTGGCCAACCAATAAAGGACCTGAGAAGGATACATATCGAGATAGGCTTTTTTGAGATCCGCGACCTTTTCGGGACTGATTCCCCGTGTATCAAGGTAAACAGGGCCGCGCCCTTCTTTGATTTCCTGAATGGGCCCGTGCGCGCGATAAGGTGTGGGGGCGCCGTCTCCTCCGATATCCGCATAACGCGACACCATAAACCGCTCCCCCTTTGAATTCACCTGCGGCGCACCCGCGCCCAAGGCAATCGTGCCCGTCGGCGCAATAGCGTCTTTTGTTCTGAGTGCGACATAACGCATTTCATAGGAGGTCATCTCCGCTCCCGCGCGAATCCCCATTGCATAACCCGCACCCGTATTGTAAGGGGAGTACCAGGTTTTATGGGAGGCATCTCCGGCATTATTGGGACGATAAAGCCCTGCCGCACCGCCCGTGGCAATGAGCACCGCCTTGGCATGCACCACATAAAACTTCCCGTTTCTCAAGGAAAAACCCACGGCACCCGTCACCCGGTCTCCCTCGGTGAGTAAATTGGTCACCGTAATCCAGTTATACACCTTGGCGCCTGCCGAGCGTGCCGCTTTTGAGAGAATGGGTTTGAGGGATTCACCATTAATCTTAATATTCCAACGTCCGCGCGGCACATATTCACCGTTTTCATCGGATAAAATCGGCAGTCCCCACTTTTCGACCTTTTTGACGCAATACTCAAACAACTCCGACATGGATTTCACCAGATCCTCACGAATCAAACCGCAGGAATCGGAACGCACATAACGCACAAAACTTTCAGGCGTTTCACCTTTATTCAAATAGGCATTAATAGCATTCATGCCGCCGGCGAGACAACCGCTCCGGTCGATGTGCGCCTTTTCAAGAATCGTGACTTTGTATTCCGGAAACCGTTCTTTCGCCTCCACCGCCGCCATGCAGCCTGCCGTGCCGCCGCCGATAATGAGTATGTCCGTTTCAATCGTTTGCCGTTCAATCATCTTTTTTCTTATCCTTTATTGATGGAATCCTTCCGATTCAGCGCCGCAAAACAAGCGCCTGATTCAGATCTTAAATATGAAACATCAACACTTCTTTTTCTTCTTTCTCTTTTTTTCGCACGCAAAGATCTTGCAGGCTAATCGAATTAAAATGGGCCTCAAGGGCCGCATTAATCTCGGAATAAACCTCTTTTAAAACAAGGGGCTCCACACCACCGTTTCGGCCGGATGAGACCTCATTAGAAAAAATAGGCCCTTCAACCGCCTGGACCATCTCGCCAAAATAGATTTGATCCGGCTGACGTGTCAAGCGATAACCGCCATGCGGCCCCCGCACACTTTCGACCAAACCTTTCTTTTTCAGCGCACTCATGACCTGCTCCAAAAAACGCGGCGGAATGGCTTTTTTTTCTGCGATGGATTTTACCTGAAGCGGTTTTTTTTCCGAATGCAGCGCCAAGGCCAACATCGCCAGAATCGCATATTCTCCTTTTGCAGAGATAAAACGCATAATTCCTACTATTCCGATAGAGTTAATGTAGTATTAATAATCGAAGGCTTGACGCTTGTCAAGTCCGAACATATTTCCAATGGGGGTTCGGACTTGACTTCTTTTGCATCCCTCCCCTCTAAAGGCTTGTTTTTTATAAAATTCATCCCATCGAAATAGCCTTTAAATGTATTCGGATTTCTTGACAAGCCAAGAGGCCTATGGTACGGTTATTCCAGTTTTATTGTTTCAAAATTGGACTGATTTAGACTGCCTCCGGGACCTGCGAAAAATGCCGCTCCGTGTATTATTGGCCGATGAAAACCTTGCCGTTCAAAAACTCGTTGAGTTAACACTGCAAAACGAGGGCATGGAGGTGACCGTAACGGACAACAGTCTTTCCGCCTTGGATATCGCCCTCAAAAAAACCCCGGATATCATTTTGGCCGATTTCAACCTTGAAGGCCTCGATATCTTTAGTTTTGTCAGTAAAATCAGACAGAACCCGCGTCTCTCCGATATCCCCATTATCTTACTCATCAACGCCGCAGAGACCTTTGACCCCGCGCAGCTCCGCTCCGTCGGCGTGCAAGCCTTTTTTAAAAAACCGATTGACTCCCAGGAATTATTGGAGGAGATCAAAAAATTAACGGGCGATGCCGTTCATGAAGCCTACCGCTCCGGCGGCACTTCAGAACAATCCGATACCGGCGTGTCTCAACACTTCTTAGAAATGGAGCAAGAAGCGGAAAAAATGGAAGCCGCCCTCGGCTGGTCTGCTTCTTCCGTCGCAGGTCAGTCCGCCGAAGAACAGACGGTGGCCTCCCCTTCCTTATCTGCACAAAACCCACCCCCCCTGGAAGACCTTGCCCGCCAAAGTAAAACCGGCCCCTTAGAGGATGGGCTCATCGATCAGGCCATCCGAAAAAAAATACAGGAGTCCGTCGAAAAAGTAACCTGGGATGTCTTGCCGGAACTCCTCCGCACCGCGCTATCCAAGGAAGCCATCACACCCATTTTAGAAAAGGTCGCCTGGGAAGTGGTCACACCGATTGCGGAATCCGAAATAAAAAAAGAAATCACACGGCTTCAGGCTGAAGAATAAAATTCGGCATTCTATTCTTTCTTATTCCCCGAAGATAAATTGAAACACAGTTTTCCCGATGCCCTTATTGACCTCTGATTGAAGCGCAGCAAGTGATTTTTGCTCGGCCTCTTCCGGCGAAAGTTGTCCTTCCCGGCCCGTGCGGCGGATACTCCCAAAAACCTGTCCGCTTTTTTTTTCTGTCAGCGTAATGCGTGTACTCCAGCGGACAAAGGACCAAACCGGACTTTTCGGCCCGGTTTTTTCAAAACGAATCACCCCCGCCACCGCCAGATTCGCCTTGGGCCCGCTCGTAAGTCCGATTCGGTTCAGGCTTTCAAGAATGCCGGCTTCGACTTCCGCCGCATGCGGGCCTTCGAGCATAATTTCTACCTGGAAATGCGTATTCAACAATTGATTCAATTGATCTTGCAAGTCCGCACTCATCGCCGATTCTTCCAAGGGACTGGCCTCGTCCGGGGCAATAACACGGAGCTTGGCCTGATATTCGTCTGCTTGCCTTGAGGCGCGGAGGGCCTGATGCAGGGCCTTTGCCGCAAGCAGGGGCCGCTCCGCCTTCTTCGCCCGTTCCGACCAGGTTTTGGCCTCAAGCTCAATATCCAGCAATGCACGACGAAGGGCTGCCGCTGCTTTATTTCGGTCCAAAACCGCCAAGACATAATGTAGCTTTGAAAACGGATCAAGCCAATGTTCGGCGATTTTGACCTGCTCCAAAACAACTTGACTTCGGATCGCCGTGCGGGTTTTAAAATCCAGTTTACGGTCTGTTTTTGTTGCTTCTCTGCTGCTTTCCGTTTGACGGAAGGATTCCGACTCTTGTGTGACCGCATGGATTTCAGATCTAAAAATGCGGGCCAGGGCCGCATAGGCGCTGCTTTCGGCTGACCGTCTGTCATCGCCAAACCCGACACCCGTCAGATAAGTCATTTCAGGATAACGAAGGCTTTGACCGTCAACCCATTTCGGCCTGCGCTCAGCGGAACGGGCTTCAAGTGCGACAAAAATACTCAAGAGTAAACAACAGGAAATCAGGGGAATATTTTTCATTACGGCTCCAAAAATCAGCGAATCGTATGCGCGAGCAAAAAACGTTTCCGACCCGCAAGGACCTGCACGCCTGAAAACGGTCGGACTTCAATCACCCGGCCTTGGCGACCCAGATAACGGACTTCACCCCTCCACGTCCCTTCGGACAATGAAAGACGCCCCAGGTAGATCCGCCCGGGCAATGTGCGCCAACTTCTTTTGTCGGACTGCTCCGTTGCAACCGAATAGACATTGCCCAGGATACCGATCAACTGTCCGAGCGGATCATTTTTGTCGGGTGCGATTTTTCGACGGGTTTCACGTGCGGCGATGTACTTTGCCGCCGCACGGGCGACGGCCTTTACCGTAATGCGTGCCACGCGGTCCTCAAGATTTTTTTTGGCAATTGCCGTAATATCTTCCAGCAAGTCAAGCCGAACACGCAAATGACTGCCGTCTTGCCGCAAACGCAGCTCAACCGCTGCAACATCTGAAGAACGGGCGACGAACTTAGGGAGCGCGACCGTCAATAAGTAGGTTCCGCCCGCGCCATTGGAAACAGGGGCATTAATAAAATAATCTTTCTTGATCGGGGAGCGGCCTGCATAAGCCACGACAACAAGTTCTCCCTCAAAAGCCTTCCCTTGCAATGGGAATTGCGCCGCCGCCTTGGGAAATTTTGTTTTATAGCGTTCAAATTCTTCGCCTAAATCCAGGGCATCCGCAGTTTTAAGTAAGTCGAAACCGATGCGAGACGGCAAAGGCGTGCGGTAATCCCGCTGATAATCCTGAAAGGCTTCATAAGCCATTCGGTATGAAATAAAAGCATCATTGATTTCGCCACGCGTTTCGTAAAGGATGCCGGCAAGATATCGGGCAAAGGCGTCTTTTTTGTAGACATTCTTTTTGTCGTAATTGTCATTCAATATATTCAATCGCGCATCAACCTGCCGCGCCTCAACAAGTGCTGCATCCCATTTTTCCATGGCCGCATAATTCAAGGCTGCAAAGAGGTGAATGAGGACTTTCTCAAAATCCTCACCCGCATAAGGCAGTAGATTGTCATTTGAAATCAGCGCACCCGTATGCGTCAACAGCGATTGCGTGTAGAGTGCCTCTATCCGGGTTTTGGCTTTTTCAAAAAAGGCATTGCTTTGCTCATAACGGCCCGCCAGATGAAGCAGCATGCCGCGATCAAGAAAATAAAGGAGGGCATTTCGATCCCCGTAGCCCTTTTGGCTTTCGGCAACGACCTGGTCTGCAGCAATATATTGATGTAAGCTGAGCCTTTCTTCGACACGTTCGTGATGTTTCAGGGAAGGCGCACAGGCCTGAAGAAGCAGGATAAGAATCAGCAGCCGCGGGCGCATGGAGAGGCGGTTCCTTTAAAAGAGCTTAAGTTTCTTTTTTTCAATGATTTTTTTAATCTTTTTCTGGCCGATCCAAACCTTTCGGTTGTTGGCCATGTCAACCATTTCAAGGTCAACTTGATAAAACATGGCCTTCGTCCCGCCAGACTCATCGGGAATGGTGTTAATTGTACCGATCATCATGTAATCGGCCCCGATTTCCTTTCCAGGCCCCTTGGCTGTTTCGGGCAGGGCATGCTGTGCCTGATCAATGCGTTCAGAACGAATTTGCTCCCGCTCCCCCTTTGCAGCAACAAATGAGACGCGGCCCGAATTAATCAAACCGCGCTCCAAATCTTTAATAAAGGTCTGCACGTTGATGTGTTCGTGGCTTCGGTTGGTCACACGACCAACAATGACCGTCGGCTTTTCCCCGCGGCGTTCACGAAATTCATCGACCCAAGGTCGGGTGAGGGCGTCCTTCACCATTTCCTCCGAAACGAGACGGGAATCCGTATCGTTCCAGCGGCCTGAAAGATCCGTCACGGTATCGACCTCGACACGAGACACTTTTGTCGCACAGGCTGTGAAACTGCTTATAAAAATCGCAATGATTAAAACGCCCCGATAATACTTAGATTGAACCATACCCTGCCTGCTCCCGCGCTTATAAGGAAATTCTGATTAAGTCATAAATGCTTTTTCGAGGCAAAACACAGCTTCCGCCTTGCATGTTGAATGTCGACACGCCCTAATCAGAGCTTCCTTGAAATATATGTTTGTTATTCTGATTCCATCAGACTATCGGCGTTTTGCTTCTTCCCGTTCAAGTTGTTCAAATGCCTTTTCCGCATTCTGTTTCACAAAATCCTTGATGGCGGCATTGAGTTCTTTTGCCTTTTTAATATTTTCCCGGAAGCGATTTAAATCCAATCGTGCCAGGGAATAATAAGTGCCATTCTCAGAATCCGACCAATGATCAATAATCACCACCCCGGAAAGTGTTGTTGCCGAAAAGGTTTTGATCGACTGTTCAATATGCTGCTCTTCACTCGTCGCTTCAAAGCTTCCGGCCGTCGTCGAAGCTGCATAATCCCGCATCAATGATGCGGAGTAAGTTTCAAATATTTTAGAAATTTCGGCACGCGCCCGGTTGTCCGCGGAAGTGCGCGCCAAAGGCGCGTTGCGCACTCCGAAGCTCGCACCGACACCGTAAAATGACTTTTGATCTTTATCCAAAAATGCACCGCTCCCTCTTTTAACCCAGTCCGGCTCACTTGAGGGCCTAAGTCCCTTGCCCGTACAGCCGGAAAGCGAAAGGATCAAAAAAACCGATAAGATCCCGAAATAAATGTGCGGAATGCAAGTCGACTTGATCTTCATCGGATTTCCCCCCTTTGGTTTTAGAAAAAGACTGATTTCAGTATACCGAGGCCAAAAAGAAGCGTCAAACCACTTAAAGGCTCGGAAATAAGGAAACAAGGGTAAATGAATTTAAGGTGCCGAAACACCTCAAAAGCCTAAAAATGTACTGTTGTGTCGCGCCGGATCAGCGGGGAGCAAAAACGTCGGTGGACGGAGAAAAGACGAGCACCATTTGGAGAATGTAATACCCGGCAAACAGCATGGCTGCAACAAAAAAGAGTTTTTTGAGAAACACCTTCATGTAAACCTCTCTGTCATTGAAAAGCCGTATTTTATTCAATCACAGCCAACAAAGTCAAATATGAGGAAGCGAATCGGCGATTTACGGCATCTGATCCTGCAAACGCTGAATCCGCAGATCAACGATGTGAATTTCCTGTGAAGCACCCGTTTCTTCAAAATACGCCCGCGCTTTTTTGAGATGGCGCAAGGCTTGGGTCAACTCGCCTCTTTTTTCGTAGATGGTGCCGATCGTGCCTTCGATTTCGGCCAGCTTGCGCGGATCGCCCAAAGGGGCTTGAATATGCAGGGCTTGCTCTGCGGCATGGAGTGCGTCCGGGTAACGGCCTTGATCGCGATGAAGCAGGCTGAGGTTCAGCCACGTTTTTGAAAGGTTATCCTCATCTTGCAATGCCTCGTATCGGGCCAGGGCCTTTGATTGCAGGGAAAGCGCCGCATCCTTCCGCCCAAGATCCTTGTAAACAAAACTGAGGGCTGAAAGCGTGCCCGCCTCGCTCAGGGGATCTTCAAGTGTTTCATAAATCTTGAGGGCTTTTTCATAATACTCCCGTGCAAGCGGAAAGGTTTGATCCCGGTAATACAGGCTGGCCAGTTGACTGAGTTGCCGGGCCTCAAGCCAGGGGATGGGAATTGTTTCGGCAATTTCCAAGGCTTCGATGTGGGCGGCCGCCCCTTTTTGCGTATCGCCCAATTTAAAATAAAAGGCCCCCAATTGCGACAACGCCAGGCCTTGGCCCGCCCAATGATCTGCCTCCCGATCAATCTCCAATGCTTTTTCAAGCCAGCGCACCGCTTCCGACCAGCGTTGGGAAATCGAAAAAACCAGGGCAAAATTCGCAAGTGCGGCAGATTTGATCCGAGGCGATTTTGTCTTTTGAAAGGCGGCCTGAAATGCTGTGACAGCCTCCGTTTGTTGTCCCGTGATGAGCAAACTATTGCCGTAGAGCATTAAAATGCGTGCATCTTTTTGATCCGGCGGCAAGCGATCAATGCCTCGCACGATATCCTGAAAACGGTTTTTCACATAAAGTGTGTAAAGCGGTTCATGGTGCGGAGCGGATGGCTCCGGCAAACGCAGTTCCCGTTTGAAGGCTTCGATTTTTAAGGTCTTTAAGCGGGCGCCGTTTCCCAAAGCCGTTTCAGCAAAGACGGAAGGCAAGATTCCGGCAAACGTCATGCAAACAAGCACAGATACGAATCGGCCTAAAAAAACGGAATCACCGGGAATGCAGTTAAAAAACGGGCGGGGAAAAAGCGGGGAAGGAAGCGAAATGCGGTTAAAAACAGCGCAGCAGCTTAAGCCGAGTTTGCGTAAGAAACCCAATCTTCTCTTTCCGCTAAATAACGGTCTTCGCGTTTATTGATTCTGGAACGCAGTTCACGAAAACCTTTTTTATGCAATCTTCTGACAGCATCCTGCAAGACTTCTTCAACAGTCGGATAGGTTTCTGTTTTGAATTTCATTCCTTCATAGGAAAAGCGGCCCGAATAGCCATTTTCATCCACATCAATCGTCACATCCCGATTGAACATCCGCATATCCCAGTCGAATCCTTCCATGTGATGCACTTCAAAAACCATGCTTCGGCCTCCGTCTTTTTTTCAGGTCACTGATTCGGGAGATTATAGACAGAGCGATTTGTCAAATCAACCTGAATTCCCAAATTCCACGATTGGGGAATTCTGTCTGTCACGTGATGTCTCAGGCTTATGCCTCAAGCAGAAAATCGAAATCCGACTTGCTCAAGGCATAGGCCTCTCCTTTTTGCACGTCTCCACCCATCACAGCTTCATAAAGCGCACTTTTTTTCTTTTTTAAGTCCATCATTTTTTCCTCAATGGTATGGCGCATCAAAATACGTGTAATCGATACATTCCGCTGTTGACCAATCCGGTGCACTCGATCCGAGGCCTGGTTTTCAACGGCGGGATTCCACCAGGGATCGAGATGAAAAACATAAGAGGCTTTGGTGAGATTCAAGCCTTGCCCGCCCGCCTTCAGGCTCAACAGAAAAACAGAAGGCGAGGTATTTTCCTGAAAGGCTTTGACCAAGGCTTTTCGCTTTCGGGTGGGCGTTGAGCCGTCAAGTCGGGAATAGGGCAGCTTTACGGCCGTGAGCGCCTCTTCCAAAAGATCCAGCGCCCGCGTGAATTGCGAAAAAACCAGGGCGCTGTGTCTTTCTTCCTGCAAGGCCTGGAGCTGTTCCACGAGAAAGGCAATTTTGGGCGAATGACCGCTTTTGGCTTTAAAATCCAAGCCGATCAAACGAGGGGAGACACACAATTGCCGCAGCTTCATGATGGCGGTCAGGGCAATGATTTTAGCCTGTCCTGAAGTTTTATCGCGATAAGCATGATTGATCCGGGACGAAATGAGGGCCACCGTCTGTTGATACAAGGTTTTTTGTTCGGCCGTCAGGCTCAAGTAGAGATCGCTTTCAATCTTGGGCGGCAGATCCGCGAGCACGTTTTCTTTTATGCGCCGGAGTACAAAAGGACGTGTCCGCCGAACCAAAACCTCCAGCATCGGCGCGTTTTCCAACTTGAGCTGTGATTTGAATCGGTCGTATTCGCCAAGCAAACCGGGCAGGCAAAGATCAATGAGCGAATAATACTCGCCCAAATGATTTTCAACCGGCGTGCCGGTCATTACCAGATTGAAGGTGCTTTTTAATTGACGCACGGCGCCCGTGGTTTCTGCATAGATGTTTTTGACGGTCTGGGCTTCATCAAAAATAATGACATGAAAGGGAATATCTTTTAACTTGCCGATGTCGCGACGGACAATGGCATAAGTCGTCAAAACAATATCGTAGGCTTTAAACTGAAGCCTACGGTCTTTGCCAAAATAGGGATACGGTTTTAAGTCGGGATAAAAACGCGACAGCTCTTTTTCCCAGTTAAACAAGAGCGTCGGCGGTACAACAATGAGGTGCGGTGCTGCTTTGGATTCGGGCTGCGCCGGAATGCATTTTTCTTTTAAGGCGGCCAAAAGCGCAATGGCTTGCAATGTTTTGCCCAGGCCCATGTCATCGGCCAAAATCGCTCCGAAGCGATGCCGGTAGAGAAAGGCCAGCCAGTCCAACCCTTCTTTTTGATAGGGCCTTAGTATCGCATTGAGATGTTGCGGCAAGGCAATGGGCTCAATTTTTTCCAGTTGCGTAAGGTGTTTGATCAGTTCTTCATCTGCTTCTGATAATCGAATGTGTACGCCCTCTTTTCTGAGCATGACCCAATCCAGCAACTGCAGCCTGGGCACTTGTACGATTTCCCGCTTTTCACGCGGCAGGTTTTTGGAGGCAGGGTAAAGCAGTGCAAGGGCATCGATAATTTTTTTCGCGTTGGCGTCCACGATTTGAACGGCATCTTCGGCCTCAACAATCCCCCGCCGCTGCAAAAGTTTTTGCCAGACCGCCTCGGAAACCTTCACCCCATCGGAACGAATCTCAGGCCGAAGCTCAAACCAATCGATGCC
Source organism: Nitrospira sp. (assembly GCA_027020665.1). Taxonomy (GTDB): domain Bacteria; phylum Nitrospirota; class Nitrospiria; order SBBL01; family JAADHI01; genus JAADHI01. Next base: position 17,923 of record JALUVJ010000068.1, on the reverse strand, counting down.
GGAGCGCCTCCGGGCGTCAAAGGCAAAATCCCATTTCACTGTTTGAACCGGTTTTCCCTGATAATAGAGCGTAATGCCAACCGCCTGACATTGTGCATGTAAATAAGAGAGTTGGCTTTCAAGTTGTTTTGTGGGGAGCGGTATCTCGTGATAGCGTGTCATTTCTCTGAAAATTTTAGGACCAAAACACGCAAAGGGAATTTTGTAGAGCCGCATTTCTTTTTCTTTTTCATTCGGCGCCACATACCAATGGCCCGCGCTGAAATGCAGACGCACATCCTTACCCTTCAAATGCTCAAAAGCACGCTTCAGAAAATCCCGCGCCGCCCGTCTCACTGCAGCATCTGCAAAATCGCCATTTGAAAGCGCCTTTCTAATAATTTTCAGGGCCTCCGTCGGCTTTTTTATCTCAAAAAGGCGGAAAAAAGTCTGATAGAGCACCGTCAAACGTTTGATGGCCTTCAAAGCATTGGGAAGGCCTTGTGTGTGAAGATCCGTAAAAAAACCAAAAGCATGCGCCGTCGTTACTCCTGCGGAATCGCCGACCCGGCATTCCGCACGCAGACAGGTCTGTTCACCATGCCTTGAATCAATGGTCAGACGATGTTCATGTTTTGCCCTTTGCACGGAAACCGGGTTTCCCGCGACCTTCAGGATCAAGTGATTCAAGGCATGGTTCAGGGTTTTTTGTGTAATGTTCAACTGTATGGATTGAAAGGTCTTCAAGGGAATTTTAAATTGCGCATTGGGCACGATCCATTCCCGCCCCGAAAGCCGCCGGGCCTCTATTTCATCCAAACGCTCAAAGGGCGTAAGCGCGGACACCCGGAAAAGACGATCGAGGTGATCAAAAAGCCCCCAACCGGCACGATCCTGTACACGCCCCAGTGTGTGTGTTTCGGGATTGACAACAAAGTCCCAAAAACGCTCGACCATCTCACAGCGTTTCCCCTCAAAAAAAACACATGCCCGCACCTCGACGTAAGGGCCGGAAATATTCAACTCGGTTTTGCTTTGATAAATCAGCGCAGGATCCCAATTTAGCCGGACCGGGCCGGAACGGCCTTCAAATACCAGCAAATAGGTGTTTTCAAAACGCTTGAGATGTTTAAAGAATCTATCGCGCAACGATTGGTCGCTGTGATAACGATACGTAAAAATAGATAACCCTTCCGGCAAAGCCGTCAGCGCATCCACCACCCGCCCCCCTTTTCGCAGAAAAACAGCGGGGTATTCGCCCTTTGATTCGATGACCACTTCGACGGCGGCTTCTTTTTCCTGTGAAAGCGCGCGTGAGGACACGGCGTTCTGGGAATCGGATGTGCGGGATGCCGCTATTTTGTGATTTAGAACAGCTTGGTTTCGAAACAACACGGCTTTAAGAGATTGAAGCCGGTTTTCATCCTGATTCGGCCGATGAAACCATTTGGGCGTAATCAGGTTCAGCAGGGTCAATAAAACACAAATGACATGACGGCACTGCTTCTCTGCCCGCCAGGACGGGCAGTTACAGGCAAAATGTAGGTTTTTTCCTCGGACAGAAAGTGTGACGGCAGGGCCGGCCAAGCGGGCTTTGAGCAGGTTTTGATTGTTTTGCCAAAGCAGGGATTGAAGCCGTTCCGCTTTGTAATCCTCGAAACCTGAGAGAAAAACAGATTTCGAGGTCATTTGATAAAGTCTGCCGGGCTGGAGTGTTTTTAGGAGGACAAGCACATCCGGATCAACGGCGTTCTCTACGACTTTCTCCATAAACCGGTTGACATCCGAAACAATGATTAATTCTGCTGAATGTATTTAAAGAACTCGGATTGCGGGGTGAGGACAAGCGTTGTGTCTTGATTGAGGACTTTTCTGTAGGCTTCCATTGAGCGCATAAATTCAAAAAATTGGGGGTCTTGACCATAGGCCTCGGCGTAGATGCGAAAGGCCTCGGCATCCCCTTGTCCCATGAGCTGCTGCTGTTGTTTGTACGCTTCCGAGAGGAGAATCTCTTTTTCCTTTTCCGCCTTAGAACGCACTTTTTGCGCCTCTTCGGCCCCCTCAGAACGATAACGTTTGGCTTCCCGGCCCCGTTCGGCCTTCATCCGGTTAAAGACGGCTTTTTCGTTTTCTTCCGGCAAATCGGCCCGTTTAATGCGAACATCCTTGATTTCGATCCCGTATTCCGAGGCCTTTTCATTGGCAATGCGTGTCACGGTTGCCATGATTGCGGAGCGGTTTTTGGAAATAATTTCAGAAAGATCCTGCAAGCCCAGATCCACACGCAATTCCGAATAAATAATATCATCCAGCCGCGCCCGCGCCGCTTGCTCCGTGCGGAAGGCCTCGTAAAACCTCAAGGGATCTACAATGCGCCACTTTGCAAAATTGTCAATCACCAAGGTTTTTTTATCCTTTGTCACCACATCCTGCGGATCGGAATCATAATCCAACAGACGTTTATCAAACTGAATCACTTCCTGAATAAAAGGAATTTTAAATTTCAGACCGGGCTCCGTAATAGTGCGAACCGGCTTACCCAACTGGACGACAATGGCCGTATGGATCAAATCAACAACAAAAAACGGAGAGCCCCCCATCAGGATTAAGAGCAGCAGACCGACACCCAGGCCGATAATCAGGTTTTGTTTTTTCATCGTGCCCCCTGCTTTGTCGTTTTTCCGAGCATACCGCGATCCAGCGGCAAGTAGGGCAACACATTTCCGGCCACGCTTTCGTCAATGATCACTTTGTCTATATCACCCATGACCTCTTCCATCGTCTCGATATAGATGCGCTTGCGGATAATTTCTTCCGATTCTTTGTATTCTTTCAAAGTTTTCAAAAAGCGGTCGGCTTCCCCTTCCGCCCGCCGCACACGCGCCTCGGCATAGGCCTGGGCTTCGTTGATCAGTTGCGCCGCTTCACCCTTGGCCTTGGGGATAATGTCGTTCCGGTAACCGTGGGACTCATTAATGAGTTTTTCTTTATCCTCTTTGGCGCTGGCCACATCTTTAAAGGCGGCCGCAACAGCATCGGGCGGATTCACATCCTGTAATTGAATCGCCGCAATCTGAACACCGGCTTCATATTCATCCAGAATGCTTTGCAGCGCCTCCTGCGCGTCCAGCTGAATTTGCGCTTTTCCAACCGTCAATGCTTCATCAATATTTGTTTGGCCAATCACCTGTCGAATTGAGGCTTCTGCGCCTTTTTTGATGGTTTCTCCAATCTCAGCCACGCGAAAAAGAAATTCCTCCGCATCCTTAATGCGGAATTGAACGATCATTTCAACCGCAACAATATTTTCATCGCCCGTTACCATCAAGGCTTCTGCGGGCACACGTTGCGCGCCGCCGCCCCGCGTGCTGCGAAAACCGATTTCTATCCGGTGCAGCTTCTTGATTTTCGGCAAAAGGACTTCTTCGATCATAGGAATTTTCAGATGCGGGCCGGGTGCGGCTGTCCGAACTATGCGCCCGAAACGCAGCACAATGCCTTGTTCATCCGGCGCAACAATGTAAAAGCCCTTCCAAAACAAGAAGGCGCCGACAAGCAATACCGCAATGACCTTCCAGCCTTTAAACAGCGGCCCCGGAGGACGCTGTTTTAGAAATTTCTGAAATTCCTGCAGGATCTTGGCAAAAGGATCTTCAAAATCACGACCAGGGCCTCTGGGCTCCCAAGACATATATTATCCTTAATCGGGTTTAATATAAAAGATCGGGCGGACATACATTAGCATCTCACATGACACAGGTCAATACCCGCCGCATCACATTAAAAAGCCTCTAAAACAGGCAAGATCGTTTGACATTATTTTACAAAGCAAGCTACAATCGCCCCTTTGAATCATCAGGGGAGCTTATTCATGAGCGGTTTCCGGCGTGCATGTTTTCTATTTATTATCGTGACAGGATGGACGATGACGGGCTGCGCCCGCTTTGGCGGCGACATCCGAAACGGGATAACACAAGAGGCGGTCGAAGAAAAACTGGGGAAACCCGACGGCTTTCACCGGCGCTGGATGGCCAACCGGGAACTACGTGAAGTCTGGGTTTACCATGACAGAGGCCCGAGCATTAAAAATCACCTCTACCCCGATACGCAGGTCATTGTATTCAGCGACGGAAAAGTCGTTGCGATAAATCCGAGAGATCCGTACGCGCCGCTCAAAACAGTCAAACCCTAAGGGAAACAAACACCCATCTTTATAACTCGTGTTGGAAAAATTTACCGGCGGCGTACCCAAGTGGCTAAGGGAGCAGTCTGCAAAACTGTCATTCAGCGGTTCAAATCCGCTCGCCGCCTCCAATTTTTCTGCCTGCTTTGGAACACTTTGAAATAATCGCCCTTGGGCCGCTTTGATGAAGGGAAAGGCTACGAAGGCTTAGGCGGCACTTCCAAAAACAGCCTGTTCAAGACCATCCCAGAATTTTTTACGGTAGGCGAGGGAGCGCATGGCCCCCTCACGCAAGCGGCTTTGCCCCGCTTCTGTTTCGACGTGCCGGACAATCAACTTGTTGAAAACAACAGCATGCTCCTTGTCTTCGATAATGTGCATGGAAAAATATTCCACATCTTCGTCTGTTAAGGCGCTGTTGTTTTGAAGTCCGGGAATGATGTATTCAAACATGGTGGGAATTGCAAATTCGTGGGCAGGCCCGACGGCACCTAAACCGATCAAAAAATCCGCATCCCGCGTCAACTGAAGGTGGGCTTCGATATATTGCACAACCTCCGGCAGGGACTTCACACGTCCCCAGGCATCATCGGATAAGCCCAAAGCTTTCAGGCAATTTCGGTAAAGCGCGGGGTGGCTTCTGAAAATGGTGTGCTGGCCGAACTCGTCATCAAAGACCCGGCGGAAAAGGTCGGCGGCATCTTTGTCCGGAATTTTCGGCAAAAGATTCGTCATGTAGTTGACAAAAATTTTGACGAGTTGATAGTGCTGGAGTGCGAAGGTCCGAAGCTGTGCGATGGTCAATTTCTCAGTACAAAACCGCTTGAGAAAGGGGTGATGCACGGCTTCATGGTTCAGAATTTCGTGCTCAAGCGCCGCAACAAAATCCCGCGCCGTCCGTGGAGATTTTTCGTTAATAACCCATCCCCATAAATTTTTCCTTGGATTCTTCCATCATGGCTTCCGTGATTTCCGTTTCGCCCCGTTCCTTGGCGATGCGCTCGATCTCTTTTTTGGCCATTGGACGAACAAAGGAGGGAATGTTTTCAAGACGCGCCTCGGCAGCCTTTGACCAACGGATGTCGCCCGGATCATTTTTGGAGGCATCCATCACTTCGGGTGTAATCACGGAAATGTTGTTTTTCTGCGCATAACTTTCGATGCCCATTTTAATCATGGGCCGCATAAAAGAAGGCACACTTTCTAAACGACTTTCAGCCGCCTCGGACCAGGAAAGTGCAACCGGCTCGGATTTGCTTTCACCGTTTGCCGTCATGCCGCCCATTTGAGCGACCATGCTTGAAAAGGGACAGCCGCCGCCCTCGCCGCTTGCGGTTTTCTCGGTTTCAGCCTGCAACATGGCCTGCTGCGCCTTCGCCATCGGAGCTGCAGGTTCGGTCACTTCGGGCGTTTCTTTCAAGCTTTCGCGCGTCAGCTCCATCGGAGCGGCGGGAGCTTCTCTTCCTCCCAGCTTCACCCCCAAAGCCTGAACCATGGCCGTTTCACCCGGATTCGTGACCATGGCCACCTTCGACGCACAAGTCGGGCAGGTAAAGGTCACACCGAGCGATTGCTCGCCAGGGGTCTGGACATTTTCAAAATTCATAAAACTTTCGCACTTCATACAGACAAATTTCATAGGATCCTCCGTGTTACTTGCTTGGATTTAGAGATGCTCTAATTTGTTTTTTGATTCCAAAAATTCATGTAAATGCAAGGCAATTGCGTCAAAATTTTTTGTAACCGGGTGCTCATCCGGCAAGGGCTCGCCCCGGTCACAGGCATTCGCCAATTGCCGGTCAAAAGGGATTTTACCCAGGAGCTGCACATCCATTTCCGCACACAGATCCGTGCAACCGCCTTCGTAAAGCGGAACCGCCGTACCGCATTCGGGGCAAATGGCGCCGCTCATGTTTTCAATGAGCCCCAAGATCGGCAGACCCGCGCCCCGGGCGTAGTGAATGGATTTTTTAACAACGGCTTTGGTCACTTCAGAAGGTGTGGCGACCACGACGGCGCCATCGAGTTCGGGAATGAAGCCTGCGATGACCGGGGGTTTGTCGGCTGCGGCACCGGGCGGCAAATCTGTAAAGAGATAGTCGATTTCCCCCCAGAGGACGTCCGCTAAAAACTCCCGAATAACATTCATTTCCATGAGGCCGAGCCAGACGGGTGAAAGCTCCATCGGCCCTTTCCATTGTACGGGTGTGTCTTCTTGTTTGAGAAAAAATTCCATTGAGGCAATCTTCATACCGTAAGGCCCCGTCGGCGGAACAGCCCCGTCCCCCGTAATTTCAAATTTCCCCCGAACCCCCAACATTTTAGGAATGCAGGGGCCGTTAAGATCAACATCCAGCACCCCGACTTTGTGTCCCGCACGTGCAAAGGCCAGCGCAAGGTTGGCCGTCGTCATGCTTTTGCCCACACCGCCTTTCCCACTCATCACGACAATTTTCCGTTTGATGCGACCCATGCGAATTTTGACGTCAATCAACTGGTCAACGATTTGCTTTTGAACCTGGGCGTCGTCACGGTATTCAATATTTTTAAGTATGGTTTTGAGATTTTTTTCCGATGACATGAATCAACTCCGTAAAAGGGGATTTATACTAGCTTAAGGATGCTTGGAATGTCAATGAAGCGGAACCCTTTGTGTTCGTCAATATTCCTTGTTTACAAGACAGAATGGAGCCCTTTAATATATAAGTCGGTAGCGCAATGCGTAAAAACGACCAAACTTAATCAGAGCTTTCTCCAATTAAAAGACACATGTCAAAAAACAAGCACGGCAATCGCTTAATCCGAGAAACCAGCCCCTATCTTTTGCAGCACGCCCACAACCCGGTCGACTGGTATCCTTGGGGCGATGACGCTCTTGCGGCCGCAAGAGCCACAGGCAAACCCATTCTGCTTTCCATCGGTTATTCCGCTTGCCATTGGTGTCATGTGATGGCCCATGAATCCTTTGAGGATGAGGCGATTGCAAAAATCATGAACACGCACTTTATTAATATAAAGGTGGATCGGGAAGAGCGTCCGGACCTGGATCAGATTTACCAGCAGGCCGTGCAATGTTTCATCAAGCAGGGCGGCGGCTGGCCTTTGACGATGTTTCTGACCCCCGAAAAAATCCCCTTTCATGGCGGGACGTATTTTCCGCCCGAAGATCGCTACCGACTGCCCGCTTTCCCAAAAGTGCTGCTCGCCGTGGCCGAAGCCTATCGGGAACGACCGCAGGACATTACACGCACGGCGAAAAACGTACTGAATACCCTTCAACGCATAAAAAGAGATCCCTCAAAAAAGACAATTAATGCGAATCTCTTGCGCTCCGCAGTGGAAAAACTCGGAAAGATTTTTGATGTTGCAAACGGCGGTTTCGGCGGCGCGCCTAAATTTCCGAGCACACCGGCTTTAACGCTCTTTCTGCACCATTACCAGGAAAGCGGCGAAAAACGCTATCTGGAAATGCTGACACACTCGCTCAAAAAGATGGCACGGGGCGGGCTTTACGATCAATTCGGGGGCGGTTTTCATCGCTACAGCACAGATGCGGCCTGGCAAGTTCCTCATTTCGAAAAGATGCTATATGATAACGCACAACTTGCGCGACTTTATTTTTCGAGCTATCAAGCCACACAAGATCCTTTTTTCAGGCGCATCGGCATTGAAACCCTGGAATATGTGCTGCGGGAAATGACGGATGTCCAAGGCGGGTTTTACGCGGCACAAGATGCGGACAGCGAAGGCGGAGAAGGCAGCTTTTACACTTGGTCGCCTGAAGAAATCAGGGCCGTGCTTGATGCGGATACGGCAAAAATCGTGTGTCGGCACTATGAAATTAGGGAAACCGGCAACTTCGAGGGCAAAACGATTCCCCATCGTGAGCATAGCTTAAACCGCTTGGCGGATGAAACAGGTGCGAGCATAGCCGCTGTGGCGGAAGTGCTGCGAGTCGCCAAAACAAAACTCTATGCCCAACGGGAAAAACGCCCCAAACCCTTGCGGGATGAAAAAATCATGACAGGCTGGAATAGCCTCATGATCGGGGCCTTTGTTTCGGGATATCAGGTCACACGAGACAAACGCTATCTTGCGGCGGCGGAACAAGCCGCCGACTTTATTTTTAAACATCTTTATAAAGAGGGAACGCTTCTGCATGTTTATAAAGACGGCGTGGCAAAATTCAGGGCTTACTTGGACGATGCGGCCTTTTTTGCCGATGCGCTGCTCGATCTTTATGAGGCGGGGGCCGGGGGGAAATACCTGAGCCCGGCGCGTTTATTCGCCGATACATTGATTGCCGGGTTTTGGGATGAACAACAAGGCGGATTCTTTTTTACATCCCATGAACACGAGGTTTTAATTGATCGCATGCGGCCCTGCTTCGATCACTCCATCCCTTCAGGCAATGCCATTGCGGCGCAAGTGCTTCAACGCCTCTTTTACTTGACGGGCAAGCAACACTATTTTGACAAAGCGGAGCAATGCCTGCTGACCTTTGCGCAGGAAATGGATGCAAACCCCTTCGCGCTCGGCCACATGATCGCCGCCGCTGATTTTTACCTCAGGCGGCCCAAGGAAATTCATATCATCGGAGATCCCGATACACCCGAAACCGAGGCATTGCTGCGCAAGATTCACCAAGCCTTCCTTCCAAATAAATTAATCTCTTTTAACGATACGCCCGCGCAGCGGCATTGGATGGACAAAACAAATACGCGGGATGGCACAACAGCGGTTTACATTTGTCAAAATTTTACCTGTTCCCAAGCCCTCACCGACTGGGAAGAGATTCAATTGACCTTGTTCGGATCTTCGGCACGCTCATGAACCCGGACGTACTCGATCGCCCAGATGTTTTTACCGTCAGCGATGAAGCCGTCGAAGCGGCTTTTCCCTGGCAGGTGATCATTTTTAATGACGATGTGCATACTTTTGACGAAGTGATCTTCCAAATCCAAAAAGCGACCGGCGCCTCGCTGCAAGCCGCTTTTGAAATCACCGTGGAAATTCACACAAAAGGCAAGGCCGTCTGCTTCGAAGGAGAGGTGAGTGCCTGTGAGCGGGTGGCAAACATACTGCGCGAGATTTCACTCAGCGTCGAAGTGGTACCAGGAAGGTAAAGCGAGAGCATATGTTGAGGAAGAAACCTAATAATCCCGTTGCACAACATAGTCGGCAATGGTCATGAGGGAGCGGCGTTGCGGGGAATCCGGGAAAACAGCTAAGGCCGCTTTTGCATCTTCCGTATAGCCCTGTGCCTTTTTTACCGCATAATCAATCGATCCGTGCGACTGCATTAAGGCAATGACTTTTTTAAGATCATCCTGCTCAAAACGTTCAGCATCCATGACCGCATTCAGCCAACGCCGGTCTTCTTTTTTACAATGATGCAGCAAGTGAAGCAAAGGCAGCGTAATCTTCCCCTCTTTGAGATCCTCCCCAAGCGACTTTCCGAGTCGGTCCCCGTCCGCCACATAGTCCAAGGTATCATCCGCCACTTGAAAAGCGATCCCGATATTTTTCCCAAAACGGCTCAGCGCATCCTTCTTCGCTTCGGGTGCTTTGGCAATAATGGCCCCCAGCCGACAACTGGCGGAGATGAGCATGGCCGTTTTGTACTCAATGATCTCCAGATACGTCGCTTCGGTCAGATTCAGGTCGCCGTTATGCGACAACTGCAAGGTCTCGCCTTCGGCCATGCGCAGGCAGGTGGTTGCCAGCAGGTCATTGATTTCAAAGTTATCCATCTGAACCGCATGAGAAAGGGCCAGCGTATAAAGGTAATCTCCGACTAAAATACTGGCCTGATTGCCCCATAGAATACGGGCGGGCGCAATGCCCCGACGAATTTCGGCATTGTCAATAACATCGTCGTGCAACAGAGTCGCGGTATGGATGAACTCCACAACGCCACCGGCCAGGTAAATACGCTCTTTGTCGAGATAGTTGCAAAGATGGGCGCTGATGATGAGCAGGAGCGGACGAATCCGCTTTCCACCACTGTTCAAAATATGATGGGTTACCTTGTTGACCAGCGCAACTTTGGAATGCAGTCCTTTCTGAATTTGGATTTCCGCTTCAGACAAGAACTCCTTGTGATCAGACCAAACCTGATCCATGTTTTCCACGTCTGACCCCCCAAAAAGTAGGGAGATAGTAGGCCATGCCACTCACGATGTCAAGCTTAAGCGCCCTAGATTGGCTTTGGATGGGCGGGAACAATTTTTCCCGAAGTAGGCGCCCCTGAAGTCTTTCGCCTCAATAGGCGATCGATCAATTTAATGCTTTTTAGCAAACCTTCGTATTTATTTTTCGGCGGTTTCAAATTCCGCAATCGCGGAATTTGAAACAAGAAAAGGGCTTGACAAATATCCATGCATCAGTATTAATATTCCTTGTTTTTAAGTAAGGTTATCCATCTAAAAAACTCCTGACCTTTTCTGCGCGTGATGATCGCGGCTTAGAACAGGCGGGCCATGCCGTATTTTTTCGAAACAGGAGGAAATAATGATGAAGAACGTGCTATTTTTTTTCTTGTCGTTGATGCTTTTCTCTGTCTTAATCCTCGGAAATCCGCGCCGGCTTGAAGCAACGCCTTTAACCATGACGTTTGATACCCTCTCTTACAGTTGCAGTAACCCGCCTGCAAGTTACTCGGAAAATGGGATGACCGTAAGCGCCGAGCGCAACGTAGATATCTGTGAAAACTATGTCGGTGAATCTCAAAACTTGAGAAACCACCGAATCAGCGGCAATACGCCCTCGAACCCCTACACTTTTGAGTATTTGGGCGGCGCTGCTTTTGATTTGATCAGTTTTGATATTTTAACGCGCTTTCGCGCGACAGACAAAATTGCCTGGAATCCGGGCAAGTCGATCTTCACTTCTTCGAACGGCGGAGCACTGACGATCGATACCGTCGGATTATTCAGCTTTTCCGGTCCGGAGTGGACCGCCATCACTTGGCTGCGCTGGGACCAGGAAATCAACAGGGCATATTCCATCCGCAGAACCAATACCATCATGGATAATCTTGTTTTTGCAGCCGCCGGAAGTGTTGCCCCTGTCCCGGAACCGGGAACTTTTGCCCTTTTGGCTTCGGGTTTGCTGGCTCTGATGGCATGGCGGTATTTAAAACAAGATGATGTCGCCGGGAAAGACGCACATAGAGCGTAAATCCGCCATCCGTTGAACGCGGTTGCGTCCTTATTCCTTTTATCCCCTTCGCCAAACGGATGGATGCAAATCCGCACGAAATGCTTTCTTAAGAAACAAAATAAAAAGGACCGAGCAGAGAATCAGCATTTCAGCGGCATCACCCGGGCCGGCCGGAGGACTCCCGCCGGATCTTGGAAGCACCAGTCCGCATCCGCCGCCCCCTCCCGTTGTTGGCTCATCTCGCAGCACCTGGGACGAGGGAAGTATTTTGTACACAACCTCCGATAAGCCGCTTTCATTGGAAGCGCTATCAAACGCCGTTAAGGCAAAACGGTGGGTTCCATCACCGAGTCCCGTTTTTGTGTAGCCCGTTTGCTGCCCGGAGATCACGATTTTTTCAGTATATTGTGTTTTTGTGAGCGGGAGATTGTTTGAATCGTCTTTATAGTACAGCACATAACCCGCAAGATCCGGCTCCGCATTGGGAAACCACGAAAGCACGGCTTGTCCGCCCAACACGGGGGAGACGGAAAGGACGACGAGCAAGGCAAAAGATGAAAAACCCAGAAAAACTTTGCGAAAAACGGCACTCAAGGTGAAGAATCTCAATTAAAAGGGGACGGCGTTGTCCGTGTCATCTCAAAAACGCGGGGATGGAGCCCTCTTGGCTCACATCCGGATATACGCTTACTATCACTTCAACAGGGAGATCAAAATCCAAATTCGGGATGACAATACTGAAGCTGACCCCAAACGATCCTTCTGTAAAGTTTCATTCGAACCTTGCGGCAAAGATTCGTTCCTCCACCGCAAAAAGTTCAAACGCCGACCTAATAACATAAAGCACCTTCATAGACCAAGGGCAAAACGCCCTTTTTAAACAGCAAACTACTAAAAGATAAATTATATTGAATTATTACCTAAAACGGCATTATTCTGTAAATTCGTAAGACCAACAAGTCTTTGGCCTCACTTCAGGCAAATCCATCGCAGCTTGGTATAATAAAACAATGAGACGCATTCCTCTTTTGATCCTGGGGTTTCTTCTTTCGGATCCTGCACTGGCCGAACCTCCATCTTATAACATCATTGCAGATTATCAAGAAGAAACCCATCAGATCGAAGGCCATGAAACCATTACCTTTGTCAATACCGGAACAAAGCCGGTCTCTGAATTGTATCTCTTTTTGTATCCGAATCTCTATCGCGGGAAACACCCGGATCTGGATATTTCTTTCTACCGCAAGGCCTATCCCGTCGCGTTCAATCCCGGAGGGATAGACATTCTCTCCATTCAAGACACCGAAAAACGGACACTCCCGTTTTTCCCCGTTGTTTACCAAAGAAGCATCATCATCAAAGTCATCCCGGAAGCAGCTATTTTACCGCTGGAAAAATTCAAATTCTCCGTCCGGTTTAAAACCAAAATTCCGGAAAAATGGGGGCCCTTTGCATATTATGAAGATCTCGTTGCCCTGCAAGGCGGCTGGCATCCTTACTTAGCCAATTTCGATCGGGGAGAATGGAAGTTTCAAGACACACCGCAAAAGAGTCATTACCGTATTCAAATGACGCTCAAAAAAGACCTGCATCTGATTGGATCAAGACCGCCATCCCTGGAGCGCATTGAAGGCGACCGACAAACCTTGAGGATGGAAGCGGAAAACCTCGCCCTTTTTTCTCTTTCGATCGGCCGTAACTTGAGTGTCTATGAAACAAAAGTCGGACCGATTGAAATTACGTATCATGCCTTGTCAAAAGATGCGCGTTACGCCAGACAAGTGATTGATTTAACAGAAGTGGCCCTGCAATTTTATATCAAACGTTTTGGCGCGCCGCCGCCGACCGCACTGCAATTAACCGGCGCGGGACTATACCAGGATCTCAGTACCCCGGGTACAAACATGCTTTATATTAATAATCGCCTCTTCAAAGTCTTTCCGACGCTCAAGCGTTTCCATGAAGCCAGCTTGGCCTATGGACTCTATCGTTTGCTTTGGCGTGAAAAACGCCCTGATGAAGCCTGGTGGGTCATCGAATGCCTGGCCAAACAAGATGCGGAAGCCTTTATGCAGGATCGTCACGGAAAAACCTTTAACCTGGAAGAATGGTTAAGACCCATCGCTTTCATTCCCTTAATCGATCAAATCCTCTACTCTCCCACGCTTCCGCTCCGGCAGGTTTATTTTCGTGAATCGGTCCCTCCCATCGTCAGCGAAGATGTCCGTTTTTTTAATAATCCTCCCTCCGAAAGTCCCAATATCTTTTCAAAACTCAGAAGCCTTTTGGGCAATGAAATGATGGATCGTGCGCTTTCCGCCTATTTGGCTCAAGAAGACAAGTCGGCAAAACCCTTCAGGGAAGTGCTTTCCGAAACGACCGCTCAGGACTGGGATTGGCTGATCGATCAATGGCTCCGCACGCGACTCAAATTGGATTTTGAAATTGTCGAAGTTGAAACCAAAGACGTCAACGGGATGTATGAAACCGCCATCCGGGTCAAAAAAAACGGCGAAGGCATCGAACCGCTGCAAGTCAGCGTTCACGGAGATGACGGCTCAAAAACTCCCTTGGTCTGGGACGGCATCGGCGAAACCCATCGTTTTACTTTGAAAACACGGACCCCGGTCAAAAGCGTGGAGCTCGATCCCCACAAACTTTCAAATGATCCCAATCGCCTGAATAACCGTTCTCCACACAAGTGGAAGGTGTTACTGGATCAATTTAATTTCAATTATGATTTCCAAACCCGCTTTTTAAGTTATGGCGCAGGTTTGCTGTTCCAACGCTTATACGATACTAAAAACTGGATCCGGATTTCATTTTCACAGAGCGATTCCAGTAATTTTGCGCATCTGGGTTATTCCCGCACCCTGAGAAAAAAGCATATCCTTAGCACGGGCCTCACCCATGAAAAAATTGAGGCCAACCCGAAACAAGACCGTCTTGGAGAAGAAGCGGGCTTTATCTCTCTAGGTTACAAATACGTCTTTTCGGACACCCCCCTTTTGACTGAATCGGTTCAACGCCTCACCACCACCTTTCCCTCTTTATCCGTGGGATTGACCTACAACCAGCAAGTGACTTCAAACATCTACGACAACTCACTCCTATTGAAAATCGATTTGAGACGCATCATTGCTTTTTCGAATTATCGCGAAATCGGCGTCCGGATGTTTATCGGTCAGTCTGTCGGCAAACTCTTTGAAAACAGCCGTTTTTATTTGGGGGGCTCCAACGCAATGCGGGGCTATACTCCCCTTGTTTTTGAAGGCGAAAATATGTCTCTTTTTTCATTGGAGTATCGATTCCCGGTTTTTTACGAAACGGACATCAACTTTCTAAGCCTCATCCATACACACACCTGGCAAGGCGTGATTTTCACGGATACCGGCATGGTAGACGACTCTCACAATGTGTTTAAAGTCCATCAATTCAAATCGGATGTCGGTGTGGGGCTTCGTTTTTTTGTGGATCTTTTCGGGGTTTATCCCACCATCCTGCGTGCGGATGTGGCCGTGCCCATTGCCTCTCCGAGAGAGGATGAGCAAAAAGCCCATTATTACCTCAATGTAGGACAATCTTTTTGAGGGGCTACCCCGGCGTATTCAGAGCTTCCTTAAGGCGTGTAGGCCGCGAGATAAAAATCGGTGTTTTCACCACTGTCATTTGTGATAAATCCACCCGCAAGGATCGTTCCGTCGGATAAAACAGACAGCGCGTGAATTTCATCCATCTGCGCACTGAAGGGGGAAATTTCAATACCCGCCACACCAAAACCGGTATCCAAGGTGCCGTCGGTATTGTAACGAACGAGCGTAAAATCGCGGCCGGTCAATGTACCGAATGAAAACCCGCCGACGACAATCTTGCCGTCCGAGGGCTGAATCGCCAGGGCAAAAGCTTGTGCGTTCCTTCGAAGCTCCGTATTGCCCAATGGCGTCATCACGATACCGTTATTTCCAAATGCGGTATCCAAACCGCCATCCGCATTGTAACGAACCAGGGCAAACTGCTCCGGCGCCTCATCCGAAAAAACGCTGCCTGCGACAAGCAGCTTCCCGTCACTTTGGATGATCACCGTCTCCGCAAAATCATGGCCCGAACCGACCGGAGTGGTAACAATCCCGTTCACACCGAATCCGGTATCCAAACTTCCATCGGCATTATAACGGACCAGGGCAAAATCAAGGGTCGTTTCTTCTTCATCCTCCCCATTCCCGGCGACAAGCATTTCCGCACTGCCCGCAAGGATAATCTTATCGTCCAGCACAGTATTGGTATCGTTGTGTTCTATGACCATCGCTTCGGAAAAGCTGCTCCCCGCCCCGATTGGGGTCGTAACGATGCCATCGGAATCAAAAGAGGTGTCCAGGGTGCCGTTTGCATTGTAACGCCCGACAATAAAATTATGGTTCACACCGGTAAAGGCCGTACCAGCCACAACAATTTTCTGGTCGTTTTGCAAAGCCAAGCCGTTAATGACTTCATCGCTGGCCGTGTTGATCCGTGTCACGATACCATTCGCACCGCTGCCAAAAGTCGTATCGAGGCTGCCGTCAGGCAGGTAACGCGCCAAAGCAAAATCATCACTCGCACCCACGTTGCCTTGAAAAGCAGACCCGCCGACGACAATCTTCCCATCCGCTTGCAAAGCGATGGCATTGATCACATCATCGGCCGTATTGGGGCTCCCGGAAATGGATGTGGTCACGCGGCCCGAAATACCAAAGCTTGCATCAAGCACACCGTCCGTTGTATAGCGCGCCAGTGCAAAATCCTTGTTTTTGACATTATCAACCCCAAAGGAAAACCCTGCGGCGATGATTTCACCCGTCGCTTGAATGGCAAGGGCATTAATTTCATCGCTGCTACCGCCGCCGACTGCAGTCTTTACAATGCCGTCAAGATCAAACGGCGGCGCAGTCGCCGGATCTGCGGCGGGGTCGAAATCCAGGCTCCCGTCGCTATTATAGCGCGCCAAGGCAAAATCAGTGCGTGCGCCGTCCGATGCGAAGCCCGCCGCAATCATCTTCCCGGATTCAAGCCGCATAGCCTGAATGCCGTCCGCACCCGTGCTGACCGACGTCGTCACGATACCGTTCGTGCCAAAAGCGGTGGCCACCCCCCCGTCCGATACATTATAGGCCGCAAGGGCAAATTCGCTGTTGTTTACGCCGTTAAACGCAAGCCCTCCCGCAATAATACGGTTATTGGGCGCATCAAACACCAGACTCTGAACGCGCGCCCCGCCGCCACTGCCGATCGTCGTGGTCACAATCCCGTCTCCACTGAAAGAAGGATCTTCAATCCCGGCTGTTGTGTAGCGCAGCAAGGCAAAACTATTGAGCGCAAAACCTCCTGCAACAATCTTGTCGTCCGAATCCTGAATCAACAAAGCATTAATCCGGTCACTGCCGCTGCTCACACTTGTCACAACATAGCCGTTTGCATTGATACCAAAGGTCGTATCCAGCGTCCCATCCGCATTATAGCGCGCCAAAACGGAACTGCCTCCCGAAAGAGAAACACCCCCGCCGGCAAGAATTTTGCCATCGCTTTGAATTTCGAGGGCCGTGATCTCTGCCGAAGCCGCCGTCCCGAATTGATTCTCGATCAGGGTTTTCACAATGCCGTTGCCATCCGGGCCGAAGGAGCTATCCACGCTACCATCGGCGTTAAAGCGCATCAAAGTAAAGGCATCATCCCCCTGTGACACGGAAGGGAACATATTATCGTCCGGAACAAAGGACACGCCACCCACAAGGATCTTATCCCCCTGGAGCTTCAAGGCATTCAATCTATTGTCCAAGATACCCGGGGTTGCAGTCACGATGCCGCTGGATGCGGGGCCAAAGGTCGTATCCGGCGTGCCGTCCGGGTTATAGCGCGCCAAAGCAAAAACCCCGTTTTGGAATTCACCGGTATCGCCGCCTGCCACAATTTTCCCGTCCGCCTGAATAGCCAGGGCATTGATGCCGGCGCCGCCCCCGAAAGACGTGGTCACCACACCGTTCACACCAAAAGACGTATCAATACGGCCATCGGCGTGGTAGCGCGCCAGGGCAAAGTCGGAAAACATACCGTCCAAAGACGCACCGCCGACAACCAGTTTGCCATCGTTCGATTGAACCGCCATCGCCTTGATTGTATCAATCCCGCTAAAGGTCGTGCGTATCGTGCCATTTAAACCGAAGCTTGCATCCAGTGCCGAAGAAACCGTCACGATCGCCGTTGCAGTTTGAGCGGAGTCGGCCCGGCTGGTGGCCACAACGTGATACGTGCCTGGAGAAAGCGGCGCAGAATAGCGCCCTTTATTTGGAAATGTGCCGTCGGCACCTTGCTCTTCATTGCTTGCGGGTATGCTTAAAACGACACCGCCCGCCACCCCCTCCTGAACCGTCCAGTCCACACTCGTATTCGCACTGCCTGAAACCGAGGCGCTGAATATAAGCTCCCCGCCGGGGGGCAAAGTCGCCGCTTCCGGATTGATGCGCATCGAAACCGTTTGCGGGGGTGCGGATGAACCGGGGGCGTCTTTGTCTCCGACGCAAGCGGCAAGGGCCAGACCGAGGAGGAACACAACTGCAAAAGGGA
>JALUVJ010000067.1 GCA_027020665.1 Nitrospira sp. | reverse complement strand
CGGTAATCGTGCGCTGCGGGAATATGGATTTCAAACGTTTTGCAAGATTTTCCGCCGCGAGGGGCCGTCGGGCGAGGATGTGCATCTTGCTGACGCCCGCGTCCAATAAGGCGACGGCGACGCCTTTTGCCGCCCCTCCTGCGCCGAGGAGCAGGACAATATGGTTTGCAGGTTGGAGGCCTGCTTCTTCCAGCGAAGCCACAAAACCGCGTCCGTCGGTATTAAAGCCGGTGAGACGCCCTCCCTTATTTTGAATCGTGTTTACCGCGCCGATTTTCCGGGCCTCTGCGTCGATTTCGTCCAGATAGGGTATGACGTTTTCTTTATGGGGAATCGTGATGTTGATGCCCTGCAAGTCCAGTGCGCGGATGGCGGCGGCGGCTTGTCCCAATTGATCGGGCATCACTTCAAAAGGCAGGTAGATATGCGGGAGATTGAGGGCTTCGAAGGCGGCCTGCTGCATTTTCGGCGACAGGCTGTGACGCACCGGGTGGCCGAAAATGCCAAAGACCTGCGTTTGACCGGAAGGCCGGAAGGCTGTCATTTCAGGATGCCGAGCCCACTATCGATGGCGCAGTGCGCGAGCGGGCTGTTTTCAGGACAGGTTGCCAGGGCGGGAAGGGCTGCGATAAATGCTTCTGCGTCAGCGGGCACAACATGTACGGGAATGTGTAAGGCTTCTTGAAGGGTTTCGGGATCGCTTCCATCCAGAAAACTGTGCCGGGTTTCGGCCAACATGACATCCGGGATGAGCAGTACGTCCCGCATCACGCCGGGAGATGCGGTGCGCCATTCACGTACCGCATCCATGATATCCCCGCCGGTGACGAGACCGGCGACGGTGACGGAATCGCCAAAAAAATGATTGATGATCGTCAACACTTCAAAACAGATGTTTTCAGTCGTTACTTTTTTGAGACAGGTATTTAAAAAAGGAGAAAAAGAGGTCCCCGTTACCACAATAAAACGGATGGGGCTTTCTGCACGCAGGGGCACCGAAAAATCGGTTTTTTCAAAAGTTTCTCTAAAAAGCGGTACCATGCCGACGCCGTTTTCCAACTGCTGCAGGGCGCCGTAGGTCTCAAGCGGTGGGAAGGGGCGGTCTGCGATGACGTACCACTCGTCGGCGGCAAATACAAAGGGATTGCCGAGTTCCGCTTGAAATTGTTCTTGCCAGCGCATGACCTCTTGGATGAGATTGCGGGCGTAAGTTGCGTCCACTGTTTTGACTTCGGGCAGGTCCGCGCGGTGACGCGTGAGACCGACGGGCACAATGGCCAGGGATTCCACGCCCGGATGCCGGTCCGCCAAATCCCGAACGCTTTGTGTGAGATAGCGGCCGTCATTCAAATCAGGGCACAACACGATTTGCGTGTGCATGGCGATTTGATGGGACAGCATTTCTTCGATTTCATCCAAAATGGGTTTGGCTTTCGGGTTTTCCAAAAGTTGCTGCCGAAGCGCCACATCGGTGGTGTGCACGGAAACGTAGAGCGGGCTCATTTTTTGCTCGAAAATACGTGCTTTGTCCCGGCGAGAGAGATTCGTCAAGGTGATGTAGTTGCCAAAAAGAAAGGAAAAGCGGTAGTCTTCGTCTCGAATATAAAGCGGATCACGTTGTCCTGCGGGCATTTGATCGACAAAACAGAAGAGGCATTTGTTGGGGCACTGGCGTATTTTCATTTCCTCTGTTTCGAGGCCGAGGTCTTCGTCGAGCTCCTTTTCGATGTCCAGTTCCCAGACCTCGTTATTGCCTTTGGCGACTTCCAAAAGCAGGGTTTCTTCTCCGACCAGAAAACGATAATCAAGCAGGTCTTTGATTTCCCGGCCATTGAGTGTCAGCAAGCGGTCCCCCACTTCGATGCCGATCGCTTCGGCGATACTGTCCGGCTCAATCGCGGTGACTTTTAATCCTTTGCGTGACATCCGGTGTTCCTCAGCGGATTACGAATCAAAATTCCAAATTATAGGGCGTCCATTTCTCCGAAGTCAATGATGCTTGCCTCGCGGGCTTGTGCATAGTTTTCAACATGAAAAGTGGAAAAGTTGTGGATAATGAGGGATTCACTCAAAAAAGTCCTCGGCCTTTCAGGGGAAAGAGCAAAGTGCACAATTTGAGGGCGCTTTTGGGCTGTTGAAGCATGAAACGGCAGAGGGCCCGAAGTATCTTGAAGACGCCTCCGGTTCTTCTGCTGCAAGGTGATGTCCCGGCAGTGGTTTTACGAGCGCTCCGCTTGCCATTGACTTATTTTTAAGCACGGTGATAGCATGAAGGGAGTTCATCGCTTCCCCGGTCTACAGTTTCTGTCCCGTCTTAAAAAAGACCCAGTGCCTTGAAGGACCTTTTGATTGACTCAGGTTTAAGGATGAAAACATTCATTGCGATATGGCTTGTATTCCTCACGGCGTGTTCGGGTGTGCCTGTTTCTTCTCAAAGCCCGATCCCATCTCCTAAACCCGCCCCGGAGCCTTATGTGCCTGAAATCCCGCCGCTGGGCAAAAGAAAGGAAATCGGCAGGCAGTTTATACAAGCGGCCTTGAAGGAATATGAATTTGTGACGGATTATGAAGTCATCGGACAGGTCAATCGCGTTGCCGGGGAAATTTTACAGGCCATGGGAAAAGATCCTGCGGATTTTCACTTTTTTGTCGTGCGTCAAAACCAGTTGAATGCCTTTGCCGTGCCCGGAGGTTACATTTTCTTTTTTGACGGTTTGCTGAAAGAGCTTAAGACTGTGGATGCTTTAGCGGGTGTGACGGCACACGAAATCGCCCATGTGACACAGGATCATTTTTTCAAGGACGAAAAAAAGATCAATGCCATTAATTTGGCGACAATGGCCTCCATTATTTTGGCGGGGCTTGCGGGAGAAAATGTGGGTGCAACGGGCGTCATTGGCGCGGGCATTAATATTTCGACGCAATTGCAGTTTAGCCGAAAAAATGAAGAAGATGCGGATATTCACGCCATCGACTATCTAAAAAAAACCGATTACAATCCCTGGGGCTTGGCCGAATTTTTTCAAACGCTTTCTTTTTATGCGGGCTTCACACGCGGTGTTGCGCCGCCTTATTTTTCAACGCATCCCGGCTTGAGCGAACGCCGTTTCATGGTCGAAACCTTGATGCGGGATTTCCCAAAAAGGCCGAAAACCACTGATGACCTCACAAAAAACTGGCAGCAGGATTGGGGCCGGATGCGCGCAATTCTCGGCGCACAGGATCTGGCAAGCCCGATCACCGGGGCGCCTGAAAACCCTGTGTCTTCAGCCGGGCCTCATACCGCGCGGCAACATTATTTAGCCGGCGTCGCCGCAGCGCGTGCGGGACAACTTCAAATTGCAAGTGAACATTATCAGGCCGCCATTGCGGCAGAGTCCGCTCAGGCCATTTACCATGCTGATTTATCCAATGTCTGGATGCAGTTGCAAAAGGCCGATCTTGCAAAGGCTGCGGCGCTTGAAAGCATCCGTCTTTCCCGGGATCATGCAACGCCTTACTTGGTTTTGGGTATGATTGCGCAGGCCGAATCCGATCACAAAACGGCGGTCATACATTTGGAGGCTGCAAAAAACCGTGCGCCGGCGCAGGCCTTTATTTATTTACAATTGGCGCGCTCCTACCATGCCTTAAAGCTCCCCGCAAAAGAGAAGTTTTCTTTGGGCCGTTACCATCGCCTGAATCTCGAACCCGGGAAAGCCATGTTGAATTTTCAAAATGCGCTGAGCCTTCTGGATCCGCTCAGCCCGCTTGCTTTTACGACAAAAAAGGAAATGGACCAAATCGCCCTGCACGGTGTCTAGGGCGTGTCACGCGTTGTTTGGATGTGGAGGCAGCCTTAAGCGCGTTTGAGCACGCGTTTGCCTTCGGCACGTTTTTGCTGCCAGCTGACCAATAAAGAGCTTGCGATAAACCAAGACGAGTAGGTGCCGACGATCAGGCCGAGCAGAATCGCTAATGCAAAGTCGTGGATAACCTCCCCCCCGAAAAGAAAAAGTGCGGCGACGGCCAAAAAGGTGGTCAAACTGGTGATCAAGGTTCGGGAAAGGTTGTCATTGATCGAGCGATTCACGACTTGCTCAAAGGTTTCTTTTTTTCTGCCTTTTAGGTTTTCCCGAATCCGGTCAAAGACCACGACGGTGTCGTTCAGAGAGTACCCGGCGATGGTCAGCAGGGCGGTGACCAGCAAGAGTGAGATCTCTTTATTCATGATGAAAAAAATCCCAAGAACGACAAAAACATCATGAAAGGTTGCGATGGCTGCGGCGATGCCAAAGCGAAATTCAAAACGAAAAGCAATGTAGGTGATAATGAGTACGAGGGAGAAAATGATGGCATTGAGGGCATCTCTCTGAAGCTTTTTCCCGATCGTCGGCCCGATTTCCGTACTGCTTTCCACGATGAAGGCATTTCCGGAAAAGGCTTCTGAGAAAATATCCGTAACTTTTCCCCGGATGTTTTCTCCGGAAATTTCTCTTTTTTTAAGGCGAATAATCAGTTTGTTGTCCGATGAAATTTCCTGAAGGGTTGCATCACTCAGCCCGCCCCCTTCGAGGGCCTTTCTTGCCGTATTAATTTGAATGGGCCGATCAAATTTAAGTTGGATGGCTGCGCCGCCTGCGAAGTCGATGCCCAGGTTGCCCGCGCCGCGGGAAATTTGCACGAGGGCGATGATCCCGATTGCGACCAGGATAAAGGAAAGCACGAAAAAAGGTTTGCGTTTTCCGATGAAATTAATGTCTGTTTTTTTGATGAGGGTAAACATGGTGTTCCTTATTTTAATTTAAACTCAAAATTCATATGCTCAGTGTTTCAAGTCGTTTTCGGCTGTTTAAGTAATCAAAAACTACTTTTGTGGCGACAAGTGCCGTAAACAGGTTTACCGTGATCCCCAGACCTAAAGTCACGGCAAAGCCGCGAATCGGCCCCGTGCCAAACATAAAGAGCGCGATGGCGGTGATTAAGGTGGTTACGTTGGAGTCAAAAATAGAGGTGAAGGCCTTTTCATATCCGGCATCAACGGCCAAACGCACCGGCCGACCTGCGCGCAACTCTTCCCGAATGCGTTCAAGAATGAGCACGTTGGCATCCACAGCCATGCCGATGGAAAGGATGATACCCGCGATCCCCGGCAGGGTGAGCGTGGCGTTCAGTGTGGCCAAGGCGCCTACGAGCAGGATAATGTTGATAATCATCGCACAAACAGAAAGCAAGCCGGAAAATTTGTAATAAACGATCATGAAGACGATGACCAGCAGCGTGCTGATGAAACCTGCGCGCCAGCCTTTTTTAATCGAGTCGCTTCCGAGTGAGGGGCCGACGGTGACATTCTGAAGGATTTTCACCGGTGCAGGTAAGGAGCCCGCCCTCAGGATAATCGCCAAGTCGCTTGCTTCCTGGTGGGTGTAGCTTCCGCTGATTTGGGCGCGTCCCCCTGATATTTTTTCGTTAATATTCGGGGCGGAATAAATATTGCCGTCCAATACGATTGCGAGGCGCCGCCCGACATTCTCTCCGGTGACATTTTCAAACAGCTCTGCCCCCTCGCTATTAAAGGTCATTGAAACATAGGGGGCATTGAATTCCCCAATCGAGACGCGGGCATCTGCGAGTAAATCCCCGGACAGCGCGGCGGTTTTTTTGACGACGTAAGGAATTTTAAAGGTTTCTCCCGTATCGGCATTGGTGCGACGTTCAAAAAGGATTTCATCGTCCGGATCGAGGCGGTCTTTAAATTCGTTGAGAAACGCTTCTTCCGTGCCCTCATCAATGCGGCCGGGAAAATCACGCAGGATCGGGCTGCGTTCATTTAAGAGCTTAAATTCCAGCAGGGCGGTTTTCCCGATGAGTTCCAAGGCCCGTTCCGGGTTATCAATGCCGGGCAGTTGCACTAGGATCTGATTGTCGCCCAGCTTTTGAATGAGCGGCTCAGCAACACCGAATTCATCCACACGATTTCGGATGGTTTCCAAAGCCTGAAGAGTCGATGTGGTGAGAATGCGGTTTTTTTCGGCCTCCCGCAGGGCGAGCACTTTTTCCCCGCCGCTTTCTTCTTTTGTGACCAGATTCGGAAAGTCTTCATCAAGGATTTCCCTTACGGCGTCTGTTTTGTCTGAAGGAAAAGAAAGGTGAATCAGCCGGTCGGCGATCTTCACGGCGGGGCCTTCGATTTCTTTGGCCTCCAGTCTGTTTTTTACCGAGCCGGCCATGCGTTCAATGGCATTATCGACGGCCTTTTCGACCTCGACTTCCAAAACGAGATGCATGCCGCCCCTCAAATCGAGCCCCAGCGAAACGCCTTTATCGGGGAAAATATCTCCCCACCAGGACGGGAGACTGGAGTAGATTGACGTCGAAGGCAATAGGAAGAGCAATGCGATGACGAGAAATGCGATGAGTGTGAGTAACCTGCCTTTAATGCCTTTTTTCATGAGATCCAGCCTTAATGAATACGATAAGTTTTTTTGATGAAGTGACGTATGTCAACTGTGTCGCAGGACGGTGTGTCTATTCCTCATCTTTGAGTTCTTCGATATTGGCGCGAAGGATTTTCACACGCACGCCTTCGGCAATCTGAATCGTGATGATTTTTGTCCCGAGATTGGTAATGGTGCCGATTAAGCCCCCCGTTGTAATGACCTTATCTCCTTTTTTAAGGGCTTCGACCATGGCTTGTCGTTCTTTTGCCTTCTTTTGCTGCGGACGAATGAGGAGGAAATAGAAGACAACAAAGATCAGAATAAAAGGAAGGAAAGAAACAATGGGATTTATTTCCGGCGCGGCGGCTCCTCCGGCGGCCTGTGCCCAAGCGTTCGAGATGAAAAAATTTAACAAAACAACCTCCATATACTTAGGGAAGCTCTGATCAAGTCATGCATTGGTTTTTCAGGGCTAAAATGTCCCGCTTCTGTGTTACAAATCTTGGAAATAACGGGCTATTCCTTTCGATTTGTGCCTTGAATCGTCCCATTTTCTCCCCTGAAAAATTCAACCCGGACTTAATCAGAGCTTCCTCAAATGCCGAGTGCCCGGTTTTGGTAAAAATTGTGCCGAAAGGCCTCAAATGTGCCTTGCGCGATTTCCTGTCGAAGCTTGGACATTAGCGAAAGATAATAGTATAAATTGTGCAAAGTATTCAAGCGTATCGCCAATAACTCCTTCGCAATAAAAAGATGCCTTAAGTAGGCCCGTGAAAAATGCTTGCACGCGTAGCAGTCGCAAGCGGGGTCGAGCGGCAAATCATCTGTTTTGTAACGTGCATGTTTAATGTGTAACTCGCCGCGCGAAGTAAAGAGAATGCCGGTGCGGGCATGTCGCGTGGGCATGACACAGTCAAACATGTCGATGCCGCGCAAAACGGCTTCGACGAGATCACCGGGCGTGCCCACGCCCATAAGGTAACGCGGTTTGTTTTCAGGAATTAAAGGCACGACGGCTTCCAAGACCTTGAGCATTTCTTCCTGAGGCTCTCCGACGGAAAGCCCGCCCACGGCAAAACCGTCAAAGCCCAAATTCAGCAGGCCTTCCACGCCTTGTTTTCGAAGATCGGGATAAACCCCGCCCTGAATGATGCCGTAGAGCATTTGATCTTTACGGTGATGTGCCGATTTTGAGCGGGCCGCCCAGCGCAGTGTGCGCTGTAAAGACTCTTGTGTCCGTTTTTGCTCCGCCGGGTATTCGAGGCATTCATCGAAGGCCATGATGATGTCGGCACCGAGTGCGGCTTCAATCTCAATCGCCTTTTCCGGGCTGATGAAGTGCTGCGAACCGTCGATGTGAGATTGAAAGGTGACGCCGTCTTCGCTGATTTTACAAAATCCTTTCAGGCTAAAGATTTGGTAGCCGCCGCTGTCCGTCAAAATGGGACGATCCCAGCCAATGAAAGGATGCAAGCCGCCCCGTTTTTGAATAAATTCATGCCCCGGCCTTAAAAAAAGATGGTAGGCGTTGCAGAGAATAATCTCCGCACCGAGGTTTTTCAAATCCACCGGGTCCATGGCTTTGACCGTGCCTGCTGTACCGACGGTCATAAAAGCCGGCGTTTCGATGCAGCCATGCGGCGTGCGCAGCCGCCCGCGCCGGGCCGGGCTGCTTTTGCTTTGGAAAAGCACTTGAAAATGCGGGCCCGTCATTTCTTTATTTTTCAATTGCACAATGATTTGATCAGTATTTTTAGATGGTTTTTTTGTCGGGATTCATTCCGCCCAAGGGACTTACATCTTTTCCGGGGCGCTGATGCCCAAGAGTTTGAGGCCGTTTTGCAGCACAATCCGCACCGCCGTCACCAGGACAAGCCGGGCTTTTGTGAGGGCTGCATCTTCTGTGACCACGCGGCAACTGAAATAATAGCTGTGCAAGAGGCCCGCAAGGTTTTGAAGGTAAAAGGTGATGCGGTGCGGCTCCAGGGCTTCTGCGGCGGAACGAACCAAAGCCGGATACTGCGAGAGCTCGCGAATGAGAGACATTTCGCTGGGCAATGTTAATAAGCGCAGTGTGTCAAGGCGGGCATTTTGAATGATTTCATCCACATCCGCGTTTTTTTCTTCGGCCACGCGCACGATGCTGCATAAACGTGCATGGGCGTATTGCACATAAAAAACAGGGTTTTCATTCGTGGCTTTTTTGGCCAATTCCAGGTCAAAATCCAGCGCGGAATCCGAGCGGCGCATGAGAAAAAAGAAGCGTGTGGCGTCCACGCCGACCTCATCCATGACTTCTCGCAGTGTCACAAAGGTGCCCGCCCGTTTCGACATCTTGACCGGTTTGCCGTCCCGAAGCAGGTTGACCAATTGATGGGTCAAGACCGTGAGCCGTTGGGGAGCATATCCCATCGCTTCGACCACGGCCTTAATCCGGTCAATGTAACCGTGATGGTCGGCCCCCCAGATATTGATCAGGCGGTCGTAACCCCGTTCAAATTTGTTTCGGTGATAGGCAATGTCGGAGGCAAAATAGGTTTTTTCACCGTTGCTTCGTACGACCACGCGATCCTTATCATCACCAAAACCTGTTGTGGCGACCCACTGCGCACCGTCTTTTTCGTAGAGCAGGTTTTTTGATTTTAAATCCGCCAGGGCATCGGTGACCTCGGTGTTTTGGTGAATGGTCTTTTCCGAAAACCAGTGATCGAAATCGATGCCGAAGCGGTGCAGATCTTCACGAATCCGGGAAACGATGGTGTCAAAGCTGTAGCGGATGAAAAAAGGCAGATGATCGGCCTCCGGGCCTTCGAGAAAACGTTCGCCCTCCGCAGCTTTCAGGGCTTGGGCGATTTCGATGATGTAGGCGCCCCGGTAGCTGCCTTCCGGCAGGTGGACGATTTCTCCGAAAAGTTCGCGATAGCGCAGATAGGTTGAACGGCCCAGCAAGGTCATTTGCACGCCGATGTCGTTTAAATAATATTCCCGGTGGACTTCATGTCCCGTGGCCTCAAGCAGACGGGCCAGGGCATCGCCCAAGGCTGCGGCGCGTCCCGAAGCAACATGCAGCGGGCCTGTGGGGTTGGCGCTGACAAATTCAATCTGAATTTTTTGTTTTTTAGGCGGTTTACTGTGTCCGAAGGCCGATTGCGCTTTGTGGATATTAAGCAAGATTGTCAGCCAATAATCTGCGCTTAGAAAAAAATTGATATACCCCGGCCCGGCAATTTCGATTTTTTCAACGCAATCGGCTTGATTTTCCAACTTGGAAACAAGCAAGGCTGCGATGGCGCGCGGCGATTTTTTTTCGATTTTTGCGAGCATGAGTGCGATGGTGCTCGCAAAATCGCCCCGGCCTTCGTGTTTGGGGGTTTCGAGTAGGATTTTAGGGCGTGTTGTCCCGGAGAGCGATCCTTCTTCACGGCAGGATTTGAGCGCCGCTGCGATGAGATTGATTAAAGCGGATTTCCCGAATTGGCTTTGATTGTTCAAAATGCTTCCCCCTGCGCTAAAAAAACGGTTATTATAGTTTGTTCCTTTTGATTGTCAAATGCTTGTTTTGAAAATATAAGGGCTTCGGATTTGATTTGTTGGTTTATAGTGAGAATGTCGTGATGAAGGTCGAAGTGCGGACCGGGGAATGGGGAAAAGTGGAAAAGCCTGCGGCCAAGGTGCGAGATGCCGTTTTCATTGCTGAACAGGGTATTTCGGAAGCCCTGGAGCATGACGGTCGAGACGGGGAATTTCTTCATGTCGTGCTTTTTGCGGACGCTGTTCCGGTCGCTGCGGGCCGGATGAGTCCGGAGGGCAAAATCGGACGTGTTGCCGTTTTATCGCCTTATCGCCGTAAGGGCTTGGGCAAAAAAGTCATGGCCGTGCTGGAAAGGCTTGCGATGGAAAGGGGTTTGCCGGAGGTGCTTGTGCATGCACAAGCTGCGGCGCTTCCGTTTTATCGCGCTTTGTTTTACACGGTTTGTGGCCCCCCTTTTTGTGAGGCGGAAATTGTCCATTACAGGATGCGAAAATCTTTGTTTCCGCCCTGATTTTTTAAAAATGGACGTGCTGAAATTTTCATGTATACTGTTGAATCAAAGCCGCATTGAATCCGTTTTATTCCTATAAGTCCGCGACTCAATTTTGGAGGGTGTTTAGCCTGTTTTTTGTTGTGTGAATAAATTGATTTGAATGTTGTATAAATGGAGAATTGTGTCATGTCGACTCATAAAAAATATCTAAAAACCAAAGCCATCTGCAAAGCCAGATTCACGATGCCGAAACAGGCCATCGGGGATGCAAAGTCCGTTAACATCGTGGGTGATTTCAATCATTGGGATGTGAACGCCACGCCAATGAAAAAATTAAAAAACGGTGCTTTTAGCATCGGATTGGATCTTCCCGTCGGAAAGGAATACCAGTTCCGCTACCTGATCGATGGGACGAAGTGGGAAAATGACTGGGCGGCGGATAAATACGTGCCTTCTTCATTTGGCGATGCGGATAACTCGGTGATCGTGGTTTAGGCCGCTCGGATTCAGTCATGAATTGTTTGCCGTATTGTGCCGATTCTCTTCCAAAATACCAAGCGCTGTAGCCTGTGCGGGAGATATCCGGTTCATCCGGTGTCTTTAAAAATATGCTTTGCTGAAAATCTCTCAAGTTTTTGATTTTAAAGATATTTAGTTTTTAGCATACTACTTGAAGCGCAAGGAGAAAGACCTTAATCTCCTTTCTCCCGGAATCCCTGTGCTTCTCATGAGGGATAAGCGGGCCTGACTTTTTCATTAAGCCCGAATTGTTTACTTGAAATTAATTAGTGAAATTATTTATGAAAAATATACTCGCAATCACTACTGCGACAGGTAACTTGATGGTAAAACGGCTGCCTTTTTCTAAGTGACTGCTCAGGTTTATATCGCCGCCGTGGGCACGTGCAACGGCTCTGGAAAAGCTTAGTCCCAGGCCGCATCCGTTGTGAGTCCGGCTCTGATCGCAACGAAAAAAACGATCAAATACCCGTGCTTGATCGTTCTCCGGAATGCCGATGCCCGTATCCGTCACTGTAATTTCGATGCTCTGCCCGGTCTGGGTTAAAACGATATCTACTTGGCCGTTGGCCAAGGTGTATTTTATGGCATTATCCAGAAGGTTGGCCAGCATACGTTGCAGGTTTTGGGTGTGACCGTAAATGTAGGCATCATTCCCCAGCTGACAAACCAGCTTGATCCGTTTTTGCTCGGCCACTGTTTCAAAGAGTTCACAGGCATCCTGAACCAGTTGTGAAACGTTTACTTTTTGTTTCGGTATTTGCAAGATACCTGCTTCGGCCTCTGCAACATCAAGTGTGGAATTGACCATTTGCAACAATCGGTCACACTCCTCTATGGTGTCTGATGCAACGGACTTGAATTTCTGAGGCGTATGATTATTTGATAATACCGATTCCGATATTACTCTTATACGTGCCAATGGGCTGCGTAGATCGTGGGCAATATTATCAGTCATTTCTTTCATTTCGGATATCAAAGTCCATATCCTGTCGAGCATGGCATTAAATGTGTTGGCAAGTTGTGTAATTTCGTCTCCTTGCGCAGAGACAGAAACACGCCGCTGCAAGGTTCCTTTTTCTATTTCAGAAGCAATTCGGCTGACTTCTTTAATTCCTTTGAGGGCTTGCCTTGCCATTAACCAACCGACACCGGATGCAAGCGGAATGACCATCAACAGCATGACAATAAATACGTCGGACAGCAAAGACATTATGTCCTGTATCTCCTCTGTCGATTCTCCGGCATAGAATAAAATATGAGGCGCAATTAAACCATAAACGGTTTTAACTTCGTGATCCTCTCCCGGTATGCTGATGCTTTGAATAATATATTGCTTGGTCGAAAGTACTTGTTGAATAAGGTGCCGGTTTTCAGGCAGGAATTGCCAATGAGACAAATCAGAGCGATAAATCTGAATGCCGTTTTGATCAAACAACTGAAAAAAAAGTTTTTGTTCCTCATCTGATTTCACATCGCGTTCGATCTCCCGTTTAACGCCATCCAGCCCTTCGTTTTGGTACAATGTTTTAAATTCAACAATGTCCTCAAGCAGATCGGACTCCATGTTGCGGTTTAGTGTTTTTTTGAGGGAAAAATAAGACGCAGCAAAGGCTGCGGTGATCAAGGTGATCGCAAGCAGGGAATACCAAAAGGTCAACCTGAATGCCAGAGTATTCGGAAAACGAATCATTCTTCTCTTTTAAAGACGTAACCTAGGCCGCGTATCGTGTGAATTAAAGGGAGGTTAAAATTTTTGTCTATCTTTTCTCTGAGTTTACTAATGCGTGCTTCTACGACATTGGTTTGCGGATCAAAATTATAATCCCAAACACGCTCCATAATCATTGTTT
>JALUVJ010000066.1 GCA_027020665.1 Nitrospira sp. | reverse complement strand
AAAAATTGCCCTGGGCCGTTTTCTCTTTTTCGACAAACGGCTTTCCGCAGATAACCGTATTGCCTGCGCAAGCTGCCATATGCCTGCGCTCGCCTTTACCGACGGACAACCCGTTTCGACCGGCATCAAACAACAACAGGGCGGCCGAAGCGCGCCCACCGCCATCAACCGAGGCTTCACCAAAGTACAATTTTGGGATGGGCGCGCCCCGACCTTGGAAGCCCAATCGGTCGGTCCCCTAACAAATCCCATCGAACACGGTTTCATCGACAACGCGGCTATGGTCACCAAACTCAACAGTATCAAGGGGTATCAAACGCTGTTTAAAGAGGTTTTCGGCACAAAAATCACCGTAGAAACCGTGGGCAAGGCCATCGCCACTTTTCAACGCACCCTGCTTTCGGGAAACAGTCCCTTCGACCGTTTTGAAAGCGGAAAAGATCAACATGCCATTTCGGATGCGGCCAAACGCGGCTTGAAACTTTTTCGCGGAAAAGCACGCTGCGGCATTTGCCATGCGGGGTTTAATTTTTCGGATGAAAATTTTCACAATCTCGGCATCGGCTGGGGACACGAAGCCGTCGATGTCGGACGTTATAATGTCACAAAAAAACAAGAGGATATCGGTGCATTTAAAACACCGACTTTAAGGGAAATCGAACACACCGCCCCTTATATGCATGACGGCAGTTTGGCGACTTTGCAAGATGTGATTGATTTTTACGATCAAGGCGGCATCAAAAACCCTTTTCGATCACCACTTGTCCTGCCGCTCAAGTTGAGCGACAAAGAAAAGAGGGATCTGGTCGCCTTTATGAGAACCTTAAGCGGAGAAGGCTGGCAGCAGGTTAAAACACCGGAGACTTTCCCGCAGTAAGGCAGGCGGAAAGAGGCTTCACGTATTCCAGGGGAGCGCGCACACCACGCTCCCCTTCTTTTGATTCCAAACCGGGAACTATGCTAAATTAAGGCCCGGTTTGAGGGATAACACATGAAGATTTTTTTCTACATCGCAAAACTGGTTCAGGCCTCCGGACTCTTTTTGATTTTTTATGTATTGGTTACCTCGGCCATGTTTGAGGGTGACATGGGGTTTATGTTCACCTTCACAGTCGTGGGTATGGCCATTTTCATGATTGGCTGGATGTTGCAGAAAATCGCCTGAAGGGATTCAATTTCCGAAAAAGCCGACGACGGCTTGCCTTCCAAAAATCGCAATACCCGAACTCTCCCTGAAAAACACCGGCATAGGTTTTCATTAGACCGGGGTAACGCCGCACTGTCTGCAAAAAGAAACCGGGAAAGGTATAAATCAAACGCGCCATGCGATCCGCCACTTCAAACTCCGGGTAAAAAATCGCGGCGATTGCATCATGATACGCCGAAATTTCACCCCCGTGATGCAGGGCTTCAAAGACCGCTTGCGCAGCCATCTGCCCGCTTCGCACCCCGTAATAAATCCCTTCCCCAAAAAAAGGATCAAGCAATGCGGCGGCATCTCCGATTAAGAGCACACGCCCTCGCACCAGTTTCGGACGTTTTTTTTGATAAAGCGGCAAAATCGCACCCTGCGCGTATGCAGAAGACGCGGCGGGCAACATATTTCTTTTTTTAAAATCCGCATATTCATGACGCGGGTGTTTTTTGTTGCCCTTAAAAAGACCGATGCCGACCGCCGCCGTCTCTGATTTTGGGAAAATCCATCCGTAACCCTGTGTCACACTCAAATCCAGGAGAATGCTGTCGGCCGTGTTTTTTGATGTCGCAGGGTTTAATCCGGAGGGTGCCGTATCTTCCAAAGCAGGGGCCTGATTTCTCAGCCATTCGGGATAAAGCTTGCGGGCAATACGGCTGTTCGCCCCGTCGGCCGCGATTAAATAATCGGCCGTATCCTTTCCAGAGCGACTCTCAACCATAATGCCCTTGGAGGTTTCACGCCAGGCTTCCACAGGCGATGACTCGAGCACTTCAACACCCGACTCTTTCGCTTTTTGAACCAAGTAGTCATCAAAACGTTCACGGCGGACTAAGTCGGCAAAAGGACGTTCCACAGAAAAAACGACCTGTGTATCTTTGTAACGAATCGAAAGTGTGTTTACGCTGTTTTCGACGACCTGAAAAAAATCGGGATCAAGATAAGGACGCAGCCGCACGGAAATACCGCCTCCGCAGGATTTGTAACGCGGATGTTTTGATTTTTCAAGCAGCAGCACCGTACAGTTGTTTCGAGCCAGTTGAATGGCCGCGGATGAACCCGCCGGGCCGGCACCAACCACGA
>JALUVJ010000065.1 GCA_027020665.1 Nitrospira sp. | reverse complement strand
TCATCGATGTGCTGGAAATGTTTGAAAAAGACGGTGAAACCGAAGCGATTGTGATGATTGGGGAAATCGGGGGCGACGCCGAAGAGGCGGCGGCCGAATACATTCAAAAACAGGTCCGCAAACCCGTTGTGGCGTTTATCGCGGGTATGACGGCCCCTCCGGGACGGCGCATGGGCCATGCGGGTGCCATCATCTCCGGCGGCAAAGGCACGGCGGCGGACAAGATGGCCGCGCTGGAATCGGCAGGGGTCACGGTTGTGAAAAACCCTGCGATGATCGGGGAAGTGATCGAAAAGCGTCTTGCCACATAAAAGAAGCTCTGATGAAGTCATGAATTGTTTTTGCGAGGCAAAAATGTCCGGTTTCCGGATTGCAACTTTTGTAAATAGCGGGCGATTCCCTGTAATTTGCGCCTTGAATCTGAACATTTTATCTCTCGAATTCAACCCAGACTTCATCAGAGCTTCCTGAAGGGTGTTTTTGCGGGGATAGCATATGCATGGCTGGGACCTTTCCCCCGCAGCGGCGATTGCGATTCAGCGCAGGCTTCGCCCGAAATTGATTCTGGATGAAGCACCAACCGTCAAAACCGTCGCGGGCCTGGACGTCTCGTTTACACGTTTTTCAAAACGGCTTTTTGCGGCGGTGCTTGTTCTTGATTTAAGCCGTCCGGTTTTTGATCAACGCGGTGATAAAATTATTACCTTTCCTGTGCTTGAAACAGCCGCCGCATCACACGAAGTCGATTTTCCTTACATCCCCGGCCTGCTTTCCTTTCGTGAAATTCCTGTTATTTTAAAAACATGGGAAAAACTGAAATCCCGTCCAGATTGCCTGATTTGTGACGGACAGGGCTTGGCGCATCCGCGCCGTTTGGGTTTGGCCTCACATCTGGGCTTGTTTTTGGATCTGCCTTCCATCGGCTGTGCTAAAACGCGCTTGATCGGTCGATATGAGGAACCGGGGCCGCTGCGAGGCAATCAATCGCCCCTGATAGATGGCGAAGAACAGGTCGGGATGGTGCTCAGGACACGCAGCAAGGTCAAGCCCGTATTTATCTCACAAGGCCATCGCATGACCTTAGACCGTGCCGTTGAAATTATCTTATCCGCTTTGGGACGATATCGTTTGCCCGAAGCCCTACGTCTGGCGCACCAAGCTGTGAATAAAGCACGTTTGGAGGGCACGGCATGAGCGAATGGATGAAAGCCGTGCTGCTGGGTTTGGTGGAAGGTTTGACCGAGTTTATTCCCGTTTCATCCACCGGACATCTCATCGTCACGGGAGACCTGCTGCAATTTAAAGGCAATGCCGCTTCCACCTTTGAGATCTTCATCCAGTTGGGCGCCATTCTCGCCGTCGTTTTTCTTTACAAAGAACGTTTTTTATCTTTGTTGGATTTTAAAAAAAATGAAGGCCTTTCAGGGAAAAACGGCATCAGGCTGCTTGCCGTTACCACTGCTCCGGCCCTTGTGTTTGGATACTTTGTCCATTCTTATATTAAAACCTATTTATTTAATCCTTTTACCGTGGCGCTGGGATTGGGTGTAGGCGGGGTCATTATGATTGTGGCCGAAAACAAACTCCCTGTTTCAAAAATTAACAAAGTCGATGACTTGAAAGCGCGTGATGCTTTATTGGTGGGTCTTTTTCAGCTTCTTGCCATGTGGCCGGGCGTCTCTCGTTCCGGGGCGACCATTGTGGGCGGTATGTTGGTCGGTATTGAGCGCAAAACCGCTGCCGAATATTCATTTTTAGCAGCCGTGCCCGTGATGTGTGCCGCAACGATTTACGATCTTTATAAAAGCCGGGAATTTTTGTCGGCCTCGGATATTCCCATCTTTTCAATCGGTTTTGTCGTCTCTTTTGTTTCGGCCTGGTTTGCCGTGAAGTTTTTTATTCACTTGTTGGGGAAATGGACCTTAAAACCCTTTGGTTGGTATCGCATCGGCATTGCCGGGCTGATTTTGTTGTTTTTGTGAAAAACTGAATCTGCTCAGGGACGGACTGCCGACTCCCCTAAAACCTGTCCATAGCCTGTCAATTCGATATAACCCTTCCCCGATATTGCCGCGCCTTTTTTTTCGCCCTTAAATTCGCTCAGCCCTTCCCAATACGTCACGCGGGTGCTCTTATCCGTAATAAGTTCCTGTGCCCGCAATAGGGGTTCCGACTTAAGCACGAGTTGTTCCGAAGGCACTGAAATTTCCCAGGCCACGGGGTATGTTGCGCCGCTTTTTTTGCTTTGCCAGTACTCCAGCGGTCTGAGTTTGAAATCCGTTGTCTTCAGGTGTTGTTGC
This sequence comes from Nitrospira sp., assembly GCA_027020665.1. GTDB lineage: Bacteria > Nitrospirota > Nitrospiria > SBBL01 > JAADHI01 > JAADHI01. The sequence goes on along the minus strand of JALUVJ010000065.1, from coordinate 597 downwards.
TTGCCGTCGGGGAAAACCATTGTACCGCTGGAAGTCGGGGCTTTTGCACCGTCCTTCTCCCGGATTTGGTAAAACATGTACTCGCTGCCGTCATCGAGTTGAATGGAAAACCAATCCCAACCGGCTTGGCCTTCGCCGAGCACACTGCTGCCGAATTCGTGGTCCATCCAACTCAAACCCGATACGGTTTTTTCTTTGCCTTCGGAAATCAGCCTGCCTTCCGTCAGCAGCCGCGTGAAAGAATAATAGTGACTCGCCGCGCCCCGCTCTTCTCCCTTTTTACTGATGCCGCCTTCGCCGTGAATCACTGGCGGTTTCGCCGGCGTGAGTATGAGGTCGATTTGAAACAGGTCCTTTCCCGCACGTAATTTCATCTGCTCCCCCGCTTGCATTGCGGACCAATCATCAATCCAAACCCGCATTTGTCCGCTTTCCGAGCCCGCCTTGCCCAGGGCTTCCCGGCTGATCTTTTCATCGTAATAAAAATTTTTATCCGAAACGTCGGTTATCGCAAAGTGGGCAAGATAAATATCGCGCACGACCCACTTTGAGGGATTGCCCTTTGTGTGTTTATTTTCGATACCGCGCCGGAAAAAG
>JALUVJ010000064.1 GCA_027020665.1 Nitrospira sp. | reverse complement strand
GACGCAGATCTTTTTGAAACCGCGGCACAGTTTTCGGGAAGTGCGGATGTTTTTGAACCCGCCCTGCTTTACCTCATGACTTGGCTGCGGGATGTCTTGGTGATCAAATCTTGCGCCGGTGGAAGCCCCTGTGACCCTGCTTTGCTCCGTTATGCGTGGCGGCAGGATGAAATGACGAGATGGGCGGGGTCTTTTGACCGTTCTGAAATCCACATGTTCTTGAGTGATTTACAACGCATTGATGTTGCTCAGGCGCGGAATGTCAATCGACAGCTTTCCCTTGAAACTTTCTTAATGCGCTTGAGAAAAAATCAAGCAATACAATCCGCCTGAAAAATATTTATTTTAATAAAACGGGATATTTTACCCCTTGAAGGGCGTGGTCCGACAAAATAGGTGTTCCTGCGAGGGATGACCTATTTTGTATATATGAGTCCTTTTAATCCAACGAAAAATGTCGCGTAGACAATATCCCGCTTCTCGGATACACTCAAAGTATAGACAAGACATAATAATAGCCCGCAACATTGAAAATATCTTGGGCAGCCTACCCCTGGAGGTTCAAAATGGAATTGAGTCTATTCGCGATCTCATCTCTCGTCGCATTCTTTGGATTTGCCCTCGCAATTTTTATGACAGGCAAAAAGGAAGCAATCAAGAAACCTGTGAAGGTCGATAAACGTATTTTTTAACCACCCGTCATAAATCCGAGGATGGGTTTCGTTCTGCAATGTGTTATGAAAACCCCCGATTCGGTATTTGAGTGCGTCGGTGAATGAATGATTTGGAATTTGTGACATCGCCGTCAGCTGTGCTGATGTGGAAAACGTTGTTGAGCGATTTTTAGTCGTTACAGGTCTTGCCTGCTTTAAATGCTCAAATGACAAACATTCACCCTGCAACCATTTCCTATCGCCGTTCTTGGGGGGGCTGTATTGATATTGCATCCCTAAAAAGCTACACTCAGCCGAAATTTCAGACGGCGCTGCGGATATTTTAAAAAGCGTCTCGTATTCCTGTAGAGAAGCCCTTTTTTATTTTGTTTGAGGACAAGCGGGAGGTGGAGCTGGTGTGGAACGGCAAGAACCGCGAGGTTTGCACGACCGTCCTGCCCTTTCAGTCGCTGGAGCATGTGGACGAGCCGCGCAAGACCGCACCGGAGTCGCCGCAATTCAGTCTCTTCGACAGCCGGGGCCGCCAGCTCAAGGGCTGGACGAACAAGCTGATTCTGTCCTCACTCAAAAGCGGGGCGCTGCGGCGGCAGATCGAAGACGCGGGCGGGCTGAAATTGATTTACATCGGCCCGCCCTTCGACGTCGGCGCGGATTCCTTCATTTCGATGATTTACGAGCGGCTGATCTTGATGCGGGATTTGCTGGCGGAGGACGGGAGTATTTATGTGCATTGTGATTGGCGGGTGAATGCGTTTATTCGCCAAGTAATGGATGAAGTATTCGGGCGAGATTTTTTCAAAAATGAAATTACTTGGAAACGGCAGCCACCACGAGGGGCACGTGCTGTTGCCAGCCAATATGCAAGAACGTCAGACAACTTATTGTTCTATACCCGCGATAAGCCTTACATATGGAATCCCCAGTTTCGGAAATACAGCGAAGACTACATCAAGTCAAAGTTCACAAATATGGATGCAGGCGGACGAAGATACAGGGTGGGAGACATTGGTGACTACTCAGCGAAGTCCATTGAAAGGTTACGAGCTGAAGGGAAAATCTATGACTATCCGTCTGGCAAAGTCGGTCTGAAGCGCTTTCTGGATGAGCAGAAAGGCGAGGTAATCTCAGACATTTGGTCTGACATTCCAGAGGTAAATGCGATGGCGATTGAGCGTCTCGCCTATCCCACCCAAAAACCCGAAGCCCTGCTCGAACGCATCATCAAGGCCAGCAGCAACGAAGGCGATCTCGTCGCCGATTTCTTCTGCGGCTCCGGCACTTGCGCCGCGGTGGCGGAAAAACTCGGCCGCAAGTGGATCGCGACCGACTTGGGCAAGTTCGCCATCCACACGACGCGCAAGCGCTTCATTCAAGTGCAGCGCGAGCGAAAGGAAGCAGGCCGAAACTTCCGCGCCTTCGAGGTCTTAAACCTGGGCCGCTACGAACGCCAACATTACACAGGCATCGATTCCTCACAGGCGTTTGGAATGACAAAGGACGGCGGTGCAACAAACGATCCTGTCATTTCGACCGAAGGGAGAAATCTTACCCGCCGGGAAATGAAACAGCGCATCCTTCAGCAAAAGGAGCGCGAGTTCCGCGCGCTCATCCTACGCGCTTACAAGGCCCAACCGCTGAAAGACGCAGGTTTCTTCCACGGCAAAAACGCCGGGCGGCTGGTCGTCATCGGTCCCATCAACTTGCCCGTAGGACGGCTATTCGTGGAGGAGGTCATCACCGAATGCCGCAAGCGCGGGGCGGTGCGCGTGGACGTCTTGGCCTTCGAGTTCGAGATGGGCCTCTTCCCCGCCGCGCTGGACGAGGCGAAAGCGAAGGGCATCGACCTTGCGCCAAAGTACATTCCGGCGGAGGTCTTCGACAAACGCGCCGTGGACAAGGGGCAGGTCGTCTTCCACGACATCAGCTTCGTCGAGGCCACGCCGCGCTACGATCAAAAGGACAAATTGACGCTGCAAATCGAGTTGACGGATTTTTCCGTCTACTACACGCAAGGCGCGGCGGAGGCCGCCGCAGCCAGCCTCAAAAACGGGAAAAGCCAAATAATGTGCGAACAGGGGCGCTTGATCAAAATCAGTAAGGATCAAAACGGCGTCACCACCCGCCAAACCCTCACGAAACACTGGACGGACTGGGTGGATTATTGGGCCGTGGACTTCGACTACATGCGCCGCAAGGAAATCATCATGGTTCCGAAAAACGCCGACGGTGAATCGGACTTCGAGGAACGCTGGACGGGCGGCTATATTTTTGAAAACGAGTGGCAGAGTTTCCGCACGCGCAAAAACCGCGAACTGGAGTTAATTTCCGCGCCCCAGGCCTACGAGAGGCCCGGACGCTACACCGTCGCCGTGAAAGTCATTGATATCTTCGGAAACGACACCATGACCCTCGTGCCCGTGCATGTGGGGTAAAACGCGCGATGTCAAAACATGAAAAAACCGGCATTTGATTACCGCCGCCGAACGGGAGGAATCGAGTCTGCACGGGCTCGACCGCGCGGAAGAACACCTGCGCACCGGATACGGTCTCAATTGGGTGCCGGACGAGATGCGCGCCGGTCTGCATTGGGCGATGGAGGCCTGGCTGCTGAAACAAGGCCACAAACCCAAGAGTGATTGGCAGTCCATGATGTTTCAGTTTCTCGAACTTGCACCGAAGCCGCTGCGCTCGGAGGCATCCTACCTGCTCTCATCGTTTGTTTTTCTGGAATCGGACTTGATGGGTGCTCCGGAACTTGAAGCAAGCGTTTGTGATACGGCAACCCTGGATCAGTGGAAAGAAAAGGCGCAAAGGCTTTTGGCGAAAACACGAGGGCTGGTTACAAGAATGGCTCGGGAATCGGCGACACAAAATCAAGCCGACAAACCCACCCCATCCAAGAGGATTCCGAACGCCGATAGGCCGAACGGATCGTAAATTCAAGCCGAAACACCGTGGCTGAGAAACATTATTTCTCGCACAGGCCCTCAATCAACAGATACACATCTTTTTTTAGAAAGCGCGTCTGCGTGACCCTCAAGGTTTCGGATTCTGAACGGTTAACCCCAAGATCAATCGCCGTTCTTGGGTTATTCGTTGACCTTGACCCCTTTTTAAGGGCCGTGATACACTCATCCGTTTTAATCCTTACAAAATACAGTGTGTGGTTTTTTTATCCTGATGAATGCGATCCGCGGCGAGTCTCTTTCTAAATCTTTTCAGCATTATCAAGTGCTTAAAGGCGTTTCCATCGAGGTGGCCCGGGGGGAATGTTACGCGCTTTTTGGCCCGAACGGCGCAGGCAAGACGACGCTCTTGCGTATTTTTGCGACTTTACATCGCCCTTCGGCCGGAAGCTTTGAGATTATGGGTATGGATGGGAGACGAGAGCGCACGAAGGTGCGGGCCTTGATTTATATGATCGGGCACGGCTCCTACCTTTATGATGATTTGAGTGTGAAAGAGAATATTCAGTTCGCCATTGGCGTGCGCGGATGGAATCCCACAGATGGGGAGATTAAAAAGGCCTTGGATCAAGTGGGCATCGGTCGTTTTGCGCGTCTGCGTAGCCGGTATTTATCGGCAGGCATGAAGAAACGGCTTTCCATTGCGAAGGCCTTACTGATTCGTCCCAAAGTGCTTTTTTTGGATGAAGGCTACGCTTCTTTGGATGAGCGCGGTGTTGAGATGATGAATGAGTGCATCCGTGCCTTCACCAAAGCGGGCGCGTGTGTGTTGATGACGACCCATGATCGTGGGCCGACGGCGGAGGTGGCGGATCGTGTCGGTGTTTTAAATCGCTCCGTGCTCAGGGAAATGACGGTGAAAGAAATGGTGGCCGCTGATGCACTTTTTTAGCGTTGTTCGGTGGATTGCCTGGAAGGATTTGCTGAGCGAGTACCGGAACCGTGAAAATATCTCATCCATGTTTTTTTTCGCCCTGAACGTGATTTTGATTTTTAGCTTTAGTTTTTCGCTCGATCCAGACACTTTGAAAGAGATTATGCCCGGTATTATTTGGGTGGCTTTTGGATTTACCGCGATTATCGGTTTGGGCAAGTCCTTCCTGATTGAGGTCAACAACGACTGCATGGAGTATTTTCAATGTCTTCCCGTGCCCAAAGGCGCGATCTATTTGGGCAAGTTTTTAGGCAACCTGTTGTTTATGCTGACGGTCGAAGTGGTCTTGTTCCCTTTGTTCGTTCTCTTTTTCAATCTTGAAATCCTTGATCAATTCCTTCCGCTTCTGTTAATATCAACGGTTGCGACGATCGGTCTTTCCGCGCTCGGTACGCTTTTTTCCGCTTTGACGGTGCAGATTCGGGCGCGGGAGGTGATGTTCCCGATTTTATTGCTGCCTTTGTCGGTGCCGATTTTTATCGGTGCGGTGGAGGCAACACGGGGGGCCTTAAGTGGCGACCCGTTTTCGATGTATCGCCATTGGATTGAACTATTGGGGGTCTTCGATGTAATATTTGTCGTGGTTTCATTTTGGATTTTTGAATTTATATTGGATTATTAGCGCCGGATCTTAAAAACAGAGTCCTGACAAATGGTTGCAACACGCTTTATCGGTTGGCTCCGCAGATATGAAAAGTGGTTTGGCATCACCGCGGCGGTTCTCATCGCTGTCGGTCTTTATACGGCACTGGTCACTTCTTCAGCGGATTATTACCAGGGAGAAGTGGTTCGCATCATGTATGTGCATGTGCCCTTTGTGCAGACCGCGATGTTTTCCTACTTTACGCTTTTTATCTGCAGTATTTGGTATCTCTGGAAGCGCGAAGCAGTCGTTGATAATGCCTGCCACGCGGCTGCAGGCCTTTCTTTATTTTTTACCGCAGGCGGGCTGATTACCGGATCCATTTGGGGAAAACCCACTTGGAATGCCTGGTGGGTTTGGGACCCGCGTCTTACTTCTTTTGCGATTCTCTTTCTAACGCTGATCGGTTATTTGATGTTGCGCACTTTTCTGGACGATAAAGAAAAGGGGGCGACGTTTTGTGCCATTTTGGCTATTATCGGCTTTATTGATCTTCCCATTATTCATTTTTCGGTGGAATGGTGGCGTTCGCTTCACCAACCCCTTTCCGTATCAACCCGGGGTATCAGTATTGCCTCAGATATGATGATCCCTCTCACTTTAATGTCGGTTGGGGTGTCGATTCTTTTTGCTTATATGTTGATGGTGCGGACGCAGATGCTTTATCTGGAACATTTGTTGGAAGCCAAACAGGGCCGCCTCTTGAGTGAGGGGGCTTTGTGAACGGCGGTATACTTTGTTCTCCGGAGCTTGTGTGAATCGCTTCTACATCCGATGGGGTGTTTTGATGGTGGTCTTTGGTGTGATCGGTTTTCTGGGGCTTGCCCGTTATAACCGGGAAGTGCGTACAATTTCACCGGAGGTATTGCTGGGTCAAAAAACGGACTCGGAAGTCCGTGTCATGGGCATGATTGAGGCGGCGACTTTAGAAGGAGGTGTGGACGGTGCGCCTTTTCGTTTCAGCCTCTCTAAAGCAGGCACGAAGGTGCCTGTTGTTTTTTCAGGGGATGATGCGGATATCTTGCGCGAGTTAAAAACAATTGTGGCGATTGGACGCTGGCAAGCTGAAAAAGGGGAATTTCAGGCGGCTGAAATTGCTTTGACGCCAAACTACGGTTTTATTGCATCCGCCTATTTATTATCACTTGTTCCTTTGGTTTTTTTCTTGTTTTATATGGAAAGAAGAGTGGCGATGCTCTATGTTATGATCAAGGAAGAAAAGGTCTACCAAGCGGAGGTCTGATGATGATATCAGGTAAGAAAATAGGCGCTATCGGCAGTATTGTGGTCATCGCTGCCGGCTTGGCTTATCTTGCATTGGGCAATTTCGGCGATAACCTGGTTTATTTTATGACGCCCTCAGAGGTTGTGACAATGGAGCAGGATCGTTACGGAAAGAAAATGCGCGTTGCCGGTATGGTGGTTGAAGCCAGTATGGAGGTCATTCCGGAGACACTGAAGATTCGATTTGATCTGACCGATGGTGCGGAGACCATCCCGGTCGCCTTTGAAGGTATTCCGCCGGATTTGTTTAAAGAAGGAAAAGGGGCCGTGGTTGAAGGTTATTGGGATAAAGATCAGGTTTTTCATTCTCACATGATTATGGCAAAACATGAAGAGGACTATATGCCGCTTGAAATGAAACAAGCCGGTGAAACCCTGCCGACAAAAGGGCTGATCAAAACGCTGCATGTCGGTGAATAGAGGTTTTAATCGAAGAAGACCGCTTTTTCCGCGGTCTCTTCAATTTCTAGGCAAATCGGACTCATGGTTTTAATGTGAGTGAATAAATAAAGGAATGAGTGCATGATCATTGAATTTGGGCATTTCGCGGTTGTGACCGCACTGATTTTGTCCGTTGTCGGCATCACCGCACCGATCATCGGTTTGAAAACGGGGAACGCAACTTGGGTACTCGTTGCCCGGCGCGCTGTGATCGGCATTTTTATTTTGCTCACAATCGGCATGGCAATCCTGATCTACGGCTATCTGGCACAAGATTATTCCGTTAAATACATCTATGCCACCTCGAATAGTAAACTGCCGATCTTCTATAAAATTGCTGGGCTTTGGGGCGGGCATGAAGGGTCTCTGTTGCTTTGGGCCTGGATCCTTGCGCTTTATTGTATGTTGGCAACCTTGATCCACTGGAAGTCACAGCCGGCCGTCATGCCTTATCTTATTTTGATTGAATCCATTGTGATTAACGGTTTTCTGCTTTTGATCCTTTTTCTTTCCAATCCCTTTGAACGCATTTTTCCTGCGCCGCTGGACGGCAAAGATTTAAATCCGCTTTTGCAAGATCCGGCGATGGTGGTTCATCCGCCACTGCTTTACTTGGGTTATGTGGGTTTATCGATTCCTTTTTCTTTTGCAATGGCTGCTCTTTTTTCAGGGCGATTGGGAGAAGAGTGGGTCAAGGCGACACAGCGCTGGACGGTTTTTGCTTGGCTGAGTTTAACGCTCGGCATCGGTATGGGCGGTTATTGGGCTTATTACGAGCTCGGTTGGGGCGGTTATTGGGGCTGGGATCCTGTAGAAAATGCGGCTTTCATGCCTTGGCTGGTGGCGACGGCTTTTCTGCATTCGACAATGGTACAGGAAAAGCGAAAGATGTTTAAGGTCTGGAATCTCTTTTTGATTATTCTGGCCTTTTCGCTTTCGCTGATCGGCACTTTTTTGGTGCGCAGCGGCATTCTTTCCTCTGTACATTCTTTTGCGGCAGATCCGGGCCGGGGCGTTTTCATCCTGGCTTTTGTGACCTTCATGCTGCTGCTTTCTTTTGGCACCTTGATTTTGCGTTCAGCCAAATTAAAAAGCCAGGTGCGAATGGAATCGATGGTCTCCCGCGAGTCGGTCTTCCTTTATAATAACCTTTTTTTCCTGGTTGCCTTAGTCACCGTTTTTGTCGGTACACTCTATCCTTTATTGATGGAGGTCCTGGAGCTTCAAAAGGTTTCAGTGGGCGCACCGTATTACAACACGGTGTTTATGCCTGTCGCCTTGGGACTGGTTTTTTTGATGGGTGTTGGCCCTTACATTCCTTGGCGTAAAACAACCCCGGAGAATATGAAGAAACTTTTTGTTTTCCCTATGCTTTCGGCTCTGATCTTGACGGCGCTCTGCTTTATTCTGGGTGTCCACAAACCCTACGCTTTGGCGGGACTTTGGGTTGTTTTCTTTGTACTCACGGCGATTGTGTTGGATTTCAATAAAATCTCAGCCTTTTGGGCCAAGCGTGAAAAGGTGAGCCGCGCGCAAGGATTTGTTTCCGCCTACCAAAGCAATCCGCGACGCATGACCGGGATTTTTATCCACTTCGGCGTGTTGGTGATGGTCGTGGGTATTATTTTTTCATCGATGTATCAAGCGGAAAAAATTCTGCTTATGAAGCCGGGGGATGAGGTGAATATCAAGAACTTCAAATTCCGCCTGGCGAATCTTTACGGCGTCGAAGGGGTGAATTGGAAGGGACAAGAAGCCATGTTTGATGTTTATGAGGACGGTGAGATTATTGCTCAGATGCACCCTCAAAAACGCTTTTACACGGTTTCTCAGACACCCACAACCGAAACAGCCATTTATGAATTAAGAATGGGACATCTTTTTGTGACCATCCCGGAAGTTGCCCCTGACGGTACTTGGGCGCGTGTTCGTATATTGCATAATCCGCTGGTGCTTTGGGTATGGTATGGCGGTGGGATTATGACGGTAGCTTCGCTGATGAATATTTTCCGAAGAGACCGCAGAAAACGGGCCTTGGCTGTGAATGTTTCCAAAACCGTGCCGGGGGTTTCTCCGAATGCGGCTCAACCGACGAGATAAAAAATGAAAGGGTTTAGTATTTGGCATGCCTTCCTTCTGATCGGCCTTTTGGGTTTGGTCATGCTTTTTTATCAAGGCCTCTGGGGTGATCCGACTGCGCTACCTCCGGTGATCATTGAAGAGGCTGCCGCGGAGGTGGTTGCCCCGGACTTATACAGTGGTGACGAGTTTCGGCTCAGCGAGCATCTCGGAAAAGTAGTGGTGCTCAATTTTTGGGCTTCATGGTGTTTGGAGTGTAAGTTGGAGCACAAGTTTCTGCTCGCGATCCAAAAACGGTATGAGAACCGCCCTGACTTTGTCATGTACGGGGTGAATTACCAGGACAAGCCGCATCTTGCGAAAGCCTATCTTGAGGAGTATGGGAACAATTTTGCACATGTCGTCGATATGAAAGGGAAGATTTCCATCGACTATGGTGTGTATGGTGTGCCGGAAACGTTTGTCATCGATAAAAAAGGGATCATTCGGCACAAACAGATTGGCCCGATTTTGGGCGATGTTTATTCAAATTTGCTGGAAAATGTGATCGACCCGCTCTTGAATGAACCCGGATTAACCTCATGAAAAAGTCTGCTGTTTTCTTTTTTGCCACCTTCCTCTTTCTCTCTTTCGGAGAGACGTTTCTTTTTGCGCAGAGCGATCCAGTCCCGCCTGCCTTGGTCATGGACGATGATGAGCTACAGACACAACTGAAAGCGGTTTCAAAAACCCTTCGTTGTGCCGTCTGTCAATCGGAATCTGTTTGGGAGTCCAATGCTACGCTTGCGATCCAAATGCGCGATATTGTCCGGGAGCGTCTGCTTGCCGGGGAGACCCCCGATGAAATCAGGGCCTACTTTGTCAGTCGTTACGGAGATTACATTGTTTTTAAACCCAGGTTTCGGGGCCTTAACCTGCTTTTGTGGGGCGGCCCTTTCATTCTTTTGGTTTTTGGCGGTGTGATTCTTTTACGCAACCTTCGAAATTGGACAAGGCCTCAGCCCGAGACGACACAAGCTTCACAGCAAGCTCTCCTTGAGCCGATTGATGAGAAGCAGCGCCGACGCCTTGAGCAGGAACTCCGATAAATCTACAGACCTTCATAATGTCGTCTTGCATACGGAATTGTGTCAGGTTTTGTTACAGAATGGAGACTATTGCCGTACCGCTTGTTTTCTTGACGAAATATATGTCCATAGATAAATTTATGTATTGGAGTGTGAAACAATGTTTCCTTTTTTAGTCACAACCTTACTTTTTATCGTCATTGGGAGTCTTGTGCTTCCGTTTTTTCGGAAAACGGATTTCTCTCTCATAGAGGGGCAGGCGGCTTCACTTGATGAAGAGCAGGTCAACCTCCAAATTGAACGTCGGACCATTGCGGCCTCGCTTTCCGAACTTGAAATTGATTTTGAGCAGGGGCGGATTGCATCCTCCGACTATAATCAAATGAAGTTGGGCTTCGAGCACCGTTTGCTTGAAATCCTTGATCGTTTGGGTGTACTGGACAAAACGGCCGCAGCGCAAGAGAAATCCAGTCAAAAAGAGGCTGCTTCTCCTTCAACTGCAACGGGGAAAAACTGGATGGCTATGCTGCTTTTAGTCGTGGTTGTTGGCGGGGGTGCGACGGGAAGCTACCAATTTATTTTATGGAAACTGGAGCGCGTGGCGGTCTCTGCGGAAGCGGACGGCATGCAGGCAGGCCCACCGATTAATCCGGAAGAGATGGTGGCGCGGCTGGAAGAACGATTAAAAGAAAACCCGGACGATTTGCAGGGACAGATGATGATTGGCCGTTCTTACATGGCGCTGGAACGCTGGGATGAAGCGGAAATCGCCTGGAAGAAAGTGCTGGAACTGGATCGGAGAAATTATACGGCACATTATCGTCTGGGTGAAATTATATTGAGCAACCCCAAAACCGGGACGCGCGAAGAAGCCGAAGAAGCCCTCGCGCATTTTGACAAAGCCCTGGTGAGTGTGCCGCAGGATGCAAGCATCCTTTGGGCGCGCGGGATCGTCTTGGTGCAGTTGGGACGGACGTTTGAAGCGGATGAGGCCTGGACGGAGGCCTATCAATATATCCCAAGAAATACGGAAAGCTCCGAGATGGTCAGAAAATCCCTGGAAGATCTTCGCGCGGGAAGGATGTCCATGTCGCGACCCAGCCGATAAAATGACTGTAAATAACATGAGGTCTTTTTTCCATGAGGCGAGAGAATTATCCGCTTTATTTTTGCTGATTGCATTGTTGGGAACGGCTTGTACTCAAACGGAAAGCAATGCCCCGGTAGACGGGGCGAATGCTCAAAAAGAGGGGGTTACGGTTGGTTTCCTTGCCCCCGATTTTAAATTGAAGATGCTCAGTGGCGGGGAAGCGGCTCTTTCGGATTACCGGGGAAAGATCGTGCTTGTTAATTTTTGGGCCACCTGGTGTGGGCCATGCAAGGCGGAAATGCCTTCCATGGAAGCCTTGTACAGGGCTTATCCGAGGGAGGATTTTGAAATTTTAGCCGTTTCGATCGATATCGATCCCAATGCACCCATTAAGGAATTTATCGAGGATTTTGGTTTCACCTTCCCGGTTTTACTGGATGACATGTTTGAAGTAAATGATCAATACCGGGTGCGTGTTGTGCCTACGAGTGTTGTTGTTGACCGCAACGGGGTGGTCACGCATCGTTTGTTGGGCGCAAAAGACTGGAATGATCCGGATTCAAAGCTTTTCCTTGAGAAACTTATTTCAGCCGGTTGAAGATGTTGTTGCGATGGAGATAAGGCGCTAAAATGGAACCCACAGGAAACATGTCCTTCATGATTGCGTTTTCCGCAGGTTTTCTCTCATTTGTTTCTCCCTGCGTCTTACCGCTTGTGCCGACTTATATTTCTTACATTACAGGGCTTTCTTTGGAAGAGTTGACTTCTAAGGCAGGTCGCGCACGCGCACGTGAAATTGCCATGAAAAATTCCTTCATTTTTATCCTGGGTTTTTCCACCATCTTTATTTTTTTTGGGGCATCAGCGACTTTTATCGGTCAATTCTTTTTATCGAATCAAGCCATTATTCGTCAGGTCGGCGGCGTGTTTATCATCTTCTTCGGGCTGTATATTATGGGTTTATTCAAGCTTTCTTTTTTGGCGCGGGATAAACGCTTTCATTTTAAAAACAAACCGGCCGGTTATCTGGGTTCTTATTTTGTGGGTCTTGCATTTGGCGCAGGCTGGACGCCTTGTGTCGGGCCGATCTTAGGGTCCATCCTCTTGTATGCGAGTACTTCGGGCTCAGTTACGGTCGGCGTGCAACTCTTGGCGGTTTACTCCGTGGGCCTGGGGCTTCCCCTATTTCTTTCTTCATTGGGTGTGCAGTCTTTTTTAATTTATTACAAAAAAACGACGCGGTTTATGGGTTTGATTACACGGGCCAGCGGCGCATTTTTGGTCGCGGTTGGCGTGATGATTTTCACGAACTCCCTGACCCGTCTTACTTCGTTTTTCACGGAAATCGGTATTGGCTGGACGATTGGCCAATAAAGCCTTCTTGTCATGAGTAAGCCTGATGGCTGCTTTAAAATATTGCATTTCCTCCGTATTCCTGCTTCTTTTTTTATTTCCCCTTACGCCTTTAAACGCCGATTTTGAAAAAAACTATTCATTTGAGGAATTGATCAAAAAAGAGCGTTTGGCCATTGTCAATATCCGCTCAAAAGAAGTCGAAAAAAAGGGGAACAGCCCGCTGAAAGAATATTTCCGGCTTGGAAAATATCTCAAACCCGAGGTAAAAGAGGGCAGTCTCGGCACGGGATTTATTATCTCCTCCTCCGGCCTTGTTGTGACAAACTATCATTTATTTACGCCGCCGCCCACCTATGACGAAGTCGGTGAAATCACGATTTCCCTTGCCAATCAAAAAAGCTTTTCCGCCCATATTATCGGAAAAGATAAAAAGATCGACCTTGCCCTGCTTCAAATCGAAGGCGGCTCAGACTTTGATACGGTTAACTTGGGCGATTCCGAAAAGCTTGAAATCGGCGAATGGGTTATGGCCGTGGGCAATCCTTTTGGTCTTGAGGAATTGATCTCAGTAGGCATTGTCAGCGGCATCGGACGCGTACTCGGGTCGGGGCCTTACGATCATTTTATTCAAACCG
>JALUVJ010000063.1 GCA_027020665.1 Nitrospira sp. | reverse complement strand
AGCCGAAAAATCTTGCTCAAAGGCTGCGACCTGAGGCCCTTGTGTAAACCGACCACTCGCCAAGACATCTAAGACCGCCCGATCCATTTCGGCTTTGATCTGGCGATATTGCGTCTTTAAATCAAGAAAAGGCACCATTTTTAAATCCCGCTCACCTCGAGAAAACCCCAAATTTAATCAGAGCTTCCCTTAAGAAAGAACGTTCAATACGGGGGGCTTTGACGGCATCTCCTTCTGTCCCAGCACGGCCCCGACGGCCACCTCAAAACCCCATTCCCAGCGCATGCCCATCCAATCCGTGCAAGGCCCGCACATGTCGTGCGCCGCTTGATAGTCACGCCGAAAATGGCAGCCTCTCAGCCGTTCATATTCGGCGTTTTGCCAAACTTCTTTGATGGAATGGGTTTCTAAATTGCCTAACACGCTTTTATCCAGCCAGTCCACGACACAAAAACGAATGTGTCCTTCCGGGGTAATCGTGACGCGCTTCCAAAACTGGGGACAAGGCCAGCGCTCAATGCCCTGAAGTTGCTCGACCAAAGTATCCGGTTTTCCGGGCGTGAGACCGAGGTTTTCGAGGTAGGGCCGCACAATGACCCGATCCACCAAAGGGGTCCAATAATTGACAAATGCTTCAAGCTCTTCGCGGGATTCGGGTTGATCAACGATGCTCAACATAATTTTGGTGGGCGCATTGATTTTTTCACGCATGTACAGCAAACGATGAATGTTCCCCCACACGCGGTGGTACTTGGACCATTGCCGGACGGACTCATATTTTTCCTTGCTGACCGCATCCAGACTGATATCGATAATGTCCACACCGAGTTCCAAGAGACGATCCGAAATGCTTTTTCCGGGTATTTTGTTTCCCTGCGCCACCGCAGGATTATCCAAAGTGAGACCATTTGTTGTGAGGTTCAATGGCGAAATGCCCTTGGCTTTGGCGTAGGCCAGCTGATCCAAAATCTGCGGATGAATCAGGGCTTCCCCGGCAGGCGAAAACCGTAAGTGGTTGATCTTATGTTCCGCAATTTCGTCGATGGCCTTTTTATAAATTTCCCAGTCCATATAGTGCGCGTGAAAGTCCTGACGCTCCGGATAACCGTGCGCTTGCGGGCAATGGATGCACCTCAAGTTACAGACATTTGTATTCTCCAAAACAATAATCGGCGGGAAAACGGCGGCTTCAGGAGACTGAAACCCGTAGCGGATCTTCGTCTGCGTAAGCTCATCTTTTGGCATATCGGCTTTCCTCCCTTTAAAATCTTCTGCTCAGATCGGGGCGATTTCCACGCGCTGACCGTGTTTCTCTAAAGACAGGCTTGCCGCCTCCAGAACACGAATAATCCAAAGCGCCGACATTCCCCCGCTCAGGGCTTCCTCACCTGATTCGACGCATCTTACAAAATGCTGCGCTTCCGCTTTTAAGGGCTCTGTATTCGATATCTGCGGTGCCCACATATCTCCGGAGCGGTAGCCGACACGATTTTGACAGGCTGCATTTCGATCATGATCGAACGTGACGCCTCGATCGTAGACCATCACTTTTTCGCTGGGGGCCAAGTCATCATAAACGATCATCTTTCGGCTGCCTCCGATCAAGGTCCGTCGTATCTTAAGCGGTGCAAGCCAATTGACATGCAGGTGGGCCATTAAAGGCCGATTATAAATAAAAGTCAGATAAGCCATGTTTTCAGGCTGTCCGGGGATATGATGCATGCCGTTTGCAATGACGGCCGAAGGCCGAACAGGCATCAGGTAATCCATGATCGACAGGTCGTGAACCGCAAGATCCCACATCACATTGGCATCGTCTTGAAAGCGCCCGAGATTGATCCGAACGGAATCGTAATAATACACCTCCCCGATCTCGCCGCCTTTCAGGAGTTCTTTCATTTTTTGCACCGCGCCCGAATAGATAAAGGTATGTCCCACCATCAGCGTCCTCTGACACCGCTTTGCTTCACGGATTAAAGACAGAGCCTCATCGGTCGTTTCGGTCATCGGCTTTTCAACAAAAACATGTTTCCCGGCCTGCAAAGCCGCCAAGGCCAGTTTGAAATGGGTTGAGATGGGCGTTGCAATCACAATCGCATCAATACCGGGATGCCGTATGAGCGTCTCGAATTCCGGTGTGACGTGCATCATGGGATAAACGGTCCTTATTTCAGAAAGACGATCCGCTTGAAGATCACACACCCCGATGACTTTTGCCCCCGGCGTCGTCATAAAATTGCGCAGCAGCTTGGGCCCCCAATAGCCGTAACCTGCGAGTCCGATGCCAAGCATCCCTCTCCTCTCTTATTTTTCGGTGGCGATGACACGCGCCGCCGCACCCGCGACAACGGCCTTTGCGGGAACATCACGTGTAACGACCGCCCCGGCGCCGATAACCGCGTCTTCACCCACGACCACGCCGCAAAGAATGGTCGCATTGCTTCCAATCGAAGCCCCGCGACAAACACGTGTCTCAATCACTCTCCAATCGGCCTCTGTCTGCAATTTACCGTTTACACTGGCCTTCGGATATCGATCATTGATAAACATGACGCCGTGACCGATAAAAACATCCGCTTCAATCGTGACACCTTCACAGATAAAGCTATGTGAAGAGACCTTGCAACGATCCCCGACAACGGCCCCTTTTTGAATTTCAACAAAGCTTCCGATTTTGCACGCATCTCCGATGCGGCAGCCGTAAAGGTTGACCCATTCGGGATGATGAATGCAGACATCCTTCCCCATTTGAACATCGTCTGCAATCATGGATAAGCCTTATCCTCAAACGGGATCTCAGCACGCCTATTTAATCGGCATTCCGCAATCACCTCAAGAATATGTTTGGAAAGTTCAGCCGCCGCAATGCGCGGATCATGCATAAATTGCCGCATAAAGTGTTTTCCGGCGGCGCCCACGGCAATACGAAAGGCTTCATCGTCAATCAAACGCTGCACATAGGCCACATATTCATCTTC
>JALUVJ010000062.1 GCA_027020665.1 Nitrospira sp. | reverse complement strand
CCCCGGTCCCCATCGCTGATGATATTACCTGTAAAAGTGATATTGCGACATCCTTTCTGCACAACAACGGTCTTGCTATTCGTATAGCCCCGCATCGTATTATCCTTGACCAGAACGGTATCCCCTGCCTTAAAATCCAAAGCATTTTCAGTGAGGTTTGATTGTGCCACCGTCCCGTCAATGAAGGTATTACCTATAATTTCAACATTTTTTGCATATTCTGAAATATCCTGTCCGGTTGTCCCAAAAATCTGAATACCGTCTCCGCTGCAACGTTCTATGGTGTTTCTCAGAATTTTAATGTCGGTAATATCAGGGCTTCGGTCCGTTTCAATGAGAATGCAATGGGCATCTATTCGTGTCCCGGAGTCAATCCACATAAAGTCGTGAATATAAGAATCTTCAATCGTGATAAAGCTTGCAACTTGTATTGCGATGCCTTCGCGGCGACCGTTTCGAATTTCCAAATTTCGAAACGTAATATTATTCCCGTTCACTCGAACGGCATCAGCTGCAATATTTGCCTGATCAATAATGAGGTTTTCAATCACCCAATAATCTTCCCTGATATTAAAGCGGGACCCGGAAGTCCCTGTCAGGATAACCTTTTCATTCTCATAGCCTCTCATCGTGACGGCTTGTGAGGCATTGCCACTCACTGAAAAAGAGATTGATTCGTTGTAGATCTGTCCCGTGCTATCACCCCTAATATGCAGAATATCTCCCGGAACCAGGGCATCAATCCCTTCTTGAATCGTTTTAAATGGAGAAGTGAGTGATCCATCGCCACTAACGCTCACCGCGTTGTTTACATAATAATCACTTGCATTGACAGCACTTGAAAAACATACACTCGCAAAAAAAGAAGCCGCCGCAAAAGAGAGCATTTTCTTTTTTAGGAGTATGTCGTATAAAAATTTAATCATATGAGTCCGACCCTCTTAATTCCCACTGCTATTATTTGTATTACAACGTGGCCTTATTTTGAAGAGAGCACTCAAAACATGAAAATAAAGCCACGTTGAACTTTATGACGTATAGGCAGGTTATATGCCTTTATTAATTAAAAGCCCTCAAAAAAAGATCATTTACTATTATTGTTTAAAATTCACAAGTGCAAGGCAGTTTGAATGTTGAAAAACGAAGTCTTCGCTTGATTTTAGAGGTAAGTCCTTACCCAATCCTTATGTAAACAGTTACCAATATGGTCTGTTTTCCGGATCAGAGGGCCAAAACCCGGGATGCAATGGCAGGTACATTATTCCCTTTATAGATCAACAATGTCAATCTTCTTTTCGCAGTAGGGACAAGGGCTGAGATTCACCAAAACCATTTTCCCGCAGTGCGGACAGGCAACTTGGTTTTCTTGCGCTGCGTTGGGCATTTCCCGGCGTTTCAAAAAAATCACGTAAATCAAGCCCAATGGTCCCCAAATTGCCCCGTTAATCCACCAGCGTAGAAAGGGATGTCCCTTTCCTTGGGCGATGAGCGCCACCAATAAACCAATCAATATATTAATTAAAATCAGGCGCACAGAAAAAAGTTCCAAATAATGACAACAAATGTTTCCGTTCCGGTGTTCCGTTTTACAAGCGCACCGAAGGCGAAGCTTTCGCATCTTCATTTTAATGTAATGCGGATTGGAAAAACCACAATTTGAACAATTGCTTTGCCATCCCTTGCGCACAAGGCATTGGGACAAATGGGATCGACTCCGACAGACTCCCGGCGAAAGCTACTTCGCGCGGTGACAATGTGAGCAGGCACCGGCGATGCTGCCCGCCAAATAATAGTTGGGGGGATCCATGTCGAGGGCGCGTCGCGCTGCGAGCAGATCGCTTCGGAACATCGTGATATGCCTCGCAACCTTCGGATGATTTCCCGGCCAAGCTTCGGGGCCGAGATCCATGCTAATTTTTTCCATCTCGGAAAGAATGCGCACGACCTCGCGTTTCGGCCCGTCCCCCGATAAATTCGCTTCACGCATAACCTCATTCAATTGCTTCACCTTCTCCGCAAACCGCCACATGATGGACTTGAATTCTTTTTCCGGGATGTAGTTGAATTCGGGGGGATAGGTGTGCCGCCGGATCTCCTTCGCGATTTTGGGATTACAAGCAGTGACGAGCAGTGAAAAAACGGCAAGCAGAATGATGGACAGGCTTTTATTTCGATGGGTGTTTGTCTTCAAAACGTTTTCTCTGAATAAAAATGTCTATTCTGCGAATGACACGGCAATGCGGTGATGACTTGAAAATCCATTGCGGATTGAAATATACCTTTTCCAGCCCTTTCTTTCAAATTAGGTCAAAGAGACCCCCATGATCTTCCCGCTTGGAAAAGAACCCGTCTTTCCTGACCCGCGCAATGCCGATGCGGACGGCCTGTTGGCCTACGGGGGTGATTTGAATCCGGAACGTCTATTGAGGGCGTATTCCGAAGGGATCTTCCCCTGGCCGCAAAGCGAAGCCGGGCTGCTGCTTTGGTTTTCGCCCGATCCGAGAGTGATCCTGCGGCCCAATCAAGTCCACATCGGGCGAAGCCTCAAAAAGATCTTAAAAAAAGCCCCGTTTGAGATACGCTGTGACACGGTGTTTGAAAGGGTCATTCAATCTTGCGCGGAAGCAAAACGAAAAGAAGGGGAGGGGACCTGGATTACCGGCGAAATGATTTCAGCGTATTGCCGTCTGCATGCGCTGGGTTTTGCGCATTCCGTTGAAGCCTGGCAGGATGGGAAACTGGCGGGCGGGCTTTACGGCGTCTCCCTCGGGGCGGCGTTTTTTGGGGAATCTCTCTTTACCCGTGCCGACAATGCCTCCAAAGTCGCGCTGGTGACGCTCCTATCTCAGCTTCATCGCTGGGACTTCCATTTTGTGGATTGTCAAATGCGGACGAATCTCGTGGATGCTTTGGGGGCTGTCGATTGGAATCGCGAAACCTTTCTGTCCGCGCTCAAAAAAGCATTGGACCTGCCCGCACGGCGCGGCCCCTGGCCCAGTCCGATTGTTTATATGGAATCCTAAAAACGGCCTGCGGCGCCGGATCTTGGCTTGACTTGTTTTGGTGCCTTGCCTACAATATCCGCCGATGAATCGGGAGAAATCACAAGCCTTTTTTGAGCAGGCACAGCGCAGTTTGCCGGGTGGGGTCAATTCGCCCGTGCGTGCGTTTAAGGCCGTCGGGGGCAACCCGCTCTTTATGCAAAAAGCGTCCGGCAGCACGCTCACGGATGTCGACGGCAATCAGTTCACTGACTATGTGCTGTCCTGGGGCCCCATGGTTTTGGGCCATGCGCATCCGGAGGTGATTGAAGCGGTTCAAAAGACTGCCGCTTTAGGCACCAGTTTTGGTGCGCCCTCTCCACTTGAGATTGAACTGGCGGAATTGGTTCAGGCCTTTTTCCCTTTGATGGAACGCTTGCGTTTTGTAAATTCCGGCACTGAGGCCACCATGAGCGCGATTCGGCTCGCACGGGGTTTTACGGGACGCAACAAAATCATCAAGTGTGAAGGAGCTTACCATGGACACGGGGATTCGCTCTTGGTCAAAGCCGGTTCGGGTGCAACAACGCTGGGTGTGCCCGATTCTCCCGGTGTGCCGCCGGACTTGGCCCGCGATACGATCACAGTGCCTTTCAACGACCTCAACGCCGTGCAAAAAATCCTTGAAACGGAAGGCAATCAAATCGCCTGCATCATTATTGAGCCCGTGCCGGGCAACATGGGCACGGTTATTCCAAAAGCCGGATTTTTGCCCGGCCTGCGTGAATTGAGCAAAGCTTTTGGCAGCCTGCTCATTTTTGATGAAGTCATGTGCGGGTTTCGCGCCGCGCCGGGCGGTGCGCAGGAACGCTACGGCATTCGCCCGGATTTGACTTGTTTAGGCAAAATCATCGGTGGCGGTTTGCCGGTTGGTGCTTTTGGCGGGCGACAAGACATTATGGATCGGATCGCTCCGGTCGGGCCGGTTTATCAGGCGGGCACGCTTTCAGGAAATCCGATCGCTATGGCGGCAGGCATACAAACATTAAAACTGCTGCAAAACCCCAACATTTATGCACAACTGGAAGAACGCGCGGCAGCGCTTGAAGCAGGCATTCGCGCGGCAGCCCGGCGCGCAGAAACAACGATTCAGATCAACCGTGTCGGTTCTCAGATGACCCTCTTTTTTAATGACAATCCCGTCACCTGTTATCAGGATGCTTTAAAATCCGATCTTGCGCGTTTTGGACGTTTTCATGCCTTACTGCTTGAAAACGGGGTCTACTTTCCGCCGTCTCAGTTTGAAGCTTTTTTTCTTTCCACGGCACATACGCCCGAAGACATCGAAAAAACGGCTTCAGCCGTTTATCAGGCCTTTAAAAACTCAAAATGAAAGAACAAGCGGAAAACCCTTCGGCGGAAAATCCGCCGAAGTCCGCAGGCGCCCCCCCTACAAGAATTCCGATTGACCGGGCGCGTTTCCTCGAAAAAACCAACGCTTCGCTTAAACGCATTGAGCGCCGGAGCCTCTTAATCCTGAGTGTGATCGGTTTGGGCGGCTGGTTTTTTTCAAAAGACATGGGCCTGTCTTTACTCATCGGCGGCATCCTGGCGATGGTGCATTTTCGCAGCCTTCAGCGCATGTTTCAGAAGCGAATTCTTTTTCCCGCCGCCTGGCTCAAAACGAAGTTCATCTACAGCGTGAGCCTTTTTTTAATGGTGTGTTTTTTCTTTTGGGCGATTCAGTGGCAGGCCATCGCAAGTACCGTTGTGATTACAGGTTTTTTATTGACCAGCGGCGCTGTTTTTTGGGAATCCACCCGCCGTCTGTAAAAGGAAGCTCTGATTCAGTCCGGGCTGAATTTTTCTTCCGCATCCGAGACCCGCCCCATTTTTTATTTGATACAATTGAAAATAATTCTAAAAATCCGATGATTGCCCTCGGAGGTTGCGATGCACATCTCAAAATTCGGCCCCCGTTCGCCCGGACGCTTGGTTAAAGTTGAGGGTGTTTCCGGCATCACCCACGCCTTTTTGCCCAAATCCCTTCCCCCGAAATGGGCCTGGCCTGCTTCGCTTTGGCCGCTCTTGATGGACGCCCGGACGGCTTTGGCCCATTTGGACGGCATGTGTAAACACCTGCCTCATCCCAAGTTGTTTCTGCATGCGCTGCAAAGCCGTGAGGCAGTAAAATCTTGTGAGATGGAAGGTCTTTTCACGGTGCCCGAAAAACAACTTTTATTTCAAATCCTGCCCGAAAGGGCGCGCAGTGAAAAAGACCTTCGTAATACTTACCGCGCGATTTACAATTACGAAAGGGCACTTCAGGTTTATGCCCGGCAAAAAACCCGTAGTCCGAACACCTTGCCGCTAATTCGAAAATTACACAAAGCCTTGCTCAAAGGCATTCAGCAATCGCATGAAACACCGGGAATCTTTCGTTCAAATCTGCATCAAATGCGGGCGGCACCGCACTATGTGCCGCCGCCCCCCAAGGTTTTGAGACGCTGTCTGAATTTTTTCGAAAAATATCTTCGTCAAAAATCAAACGGGGACCCTCTGGTCAAGGCTTTTCTCATTCATTATCAATTTGAAGCCATTCATCCCTTTCAAAAATGGAATGGCCCGGTTTCCCGCCTGCTGCTAACGGAAATGATTGCAAAAAACTGTGGGCTCTCAAACCAATGGCTGCACATGAGCGCCTATTTCGAACAACATGACAAGGAATACCGCAACAGGCTTTTTTATGTCAGTTCCGAAGGAAAATGGGAAGCCTGGATTGCCTTTTGTCTGAAAGGCGTCATTGTACAGGCAAAGGATGCCGAGATTCGCTGCGAAAAGTTGATTGCATTTTTGGATGAATTTAAAAGGCGCGTGAAGCGGATCGACGGAGGACCGCGGTTTTATGCGATTCCGGAGACCTTGTTCATGGCGCCGATTATCAATATTTCCGTATTGACAAAGACCTACGGCATTAGTGCTGCGACTGCAAAATCCTACTTGAATAAATTGATTAAAACAAAGATGATGTCGGCCATTGAAGATGCCAAGGAAAGGACCTACTACAACCCTAAAATCCTAAATGTCATTCACGGTGAGAATGCATCACGATAGGACGGTTTGTCAGGGTCAGATCAGAGTTTCCCGGAGTAAGGCCCGGTTTATTCGGATAAGGGTGCATCCCCAAAAAGACCGAGTTGCTTGATTTCGGCCCCGGTGAAGGGAATGGGATATTGTTCTGAAAAACAGGCGGTACAAAAATCCTTGTTCTGCCCCGAAGGATGATTGTAAACGGCGCGAAACATGCCGTCATTGGAAAGATAGGTGAGGCTGTCGGCGGTAATGTATTTTCTGATTTCCTCAACATTGTGACTGGACGCCACTAATTCATGACGTGTCGGCGTATCAATGCCGTAAAAACAAGGCGAAACAATGGGCGGCGAACTGATACGCACATGGACTTCCTTCGCCCCGGCCGCCCGGATCATCTTGACAATTTTCCGGCTGGTTGTGCCGCGCACGAGGGAGTCGTCCACAACAATGACGCGTTTGCCTTCAAGCAAACCGCTGATGGCATTCAGTTTGATTTTTACGCCAAAATGACGAATGCTCTGCTGCGGTTCAATAAAAGTCCGTCCCACATAGTGATTTCGAATCAGGCCCGTATCATAGGGCAATTTTGAAGCCTCGGCATAACCCAAGGCCGCCGGCACACCCGAATCGGGCACGGGGATTACCAAGTCGGCCGCCACGGCACCTTCTTTTGCCAGCTCCCGTCCCATGCGTTTTCGGATTTCATATACGCTCCGGCCAAAAACCCGGCTGTCCGGTCTGGAAAAATAAACATATTCAAAAACACAGTGGGCCGCATCGGAAGGCAAAAAGGGATTAAAAGAAGAGACGCCCTGATCGGAAATCTGGATGAGTTCGCCCGGTTCGATATCCCGTACAAATTCCGCTTCAATCAGGTCAAAAGTGCAGGTTTCGGATGCAAGCACATACCCCCCGTCTTTCATCCGGCCCAACGAAAGCGGCCGAACGCCATAGGGGTCGCGAACCCCGATCATACCTTGCTCGGATAAAAAGATGAGCGAATAGGCCCCGCGGACACGGGACAGGCTCTCGACAATGCGTTCGCTCAACTGCTTCTGTCGGGAGAGGGCGATCAAGTGAATGATGACTTCGCTATCCATCGAGGATTGAAAAATGGAGCCGTAGGCCTCCAGTTCGTCACGGAGAAAATGGGCGTTGATGAGGTTGCCGTTATGCACCATTGCAAGTGTGCCCAAGGCATAGTTGACCCGGATGGGTTGCACGTTTTCGAGTCCGCTGCCGCCTGTGGTGGAGTAGCGGTTGTGACCGATGGCCGCATGTCCTTTCAAGCGGCTCAGCCGTTCTTCGGAAAAAATATCGGAGACAAGGCCCGCCCCTTTTTCCTCGTAAAAGGTTTGTCCGTCATAGGTCACAATCCCGCTGGCCTCCTGCCCGCGGTGCTGTAAAGCATAGAGGCCGAGGTAGGTCAGGTTGGCCGCTTCCGGATGGCCGTAAACTCCGAAGATGCCGCACTCTTCGTGCATTCGGTCTAAAGGTTCTTTATCCATTATCGTTCAATCTGCGGCGGCTTCCGCTATGGGTTTCAAAATAATCCGTGATGCCGTTTTCGTAGGCCTCTTTCATGGCGTCAAGCGATACGCGCATCAAAGGACGCGAGCGGCCTTTCACCGATACCTGCAAAGCGGCCTCTCCCGTCTCGCCTAAAAGGGTAGAGCTGAGTCCCTCGGCTGCAATCAAGGCATGCAGTGCTGCAAGATCCTCCGGTTTTACGGTGACGAGGATGCGAGACTGTGATTCCCCCAATAAAAACCCGTCTAAGCGAAACGACGGTGCATCTATCTCAACTTTACCACCGACCTCTGAGGGCGACAAGAGACAAGATTCCGCCAAAGCCACGAGCAATCCGCCCTCCGCACAGTCCTGGGCGGAGCGCAGCAAAGCGGCCGCTGCGGCCTTTCGAACGACGGCCTGCACACTTTTTTCCTTTTCAAAATCAAGGTTCGGCGGATAACCGCGTTCTTGCGCATGAATCATTTTAAGATAGGCCGTTCCGCCCAATTCCTCACGCGTATCGCCGATCAACATAATTTTTTCACCGGGGGCCTTAAATCCGGGGGTCAACGGTGTTTCAATGAGGGCGGCGGAATCGATTAAACCCACCATGC
The DNA here is from genome assembly GCA_027020665.1 of Nitrospira sp. GTDB lineage: Bacteria > Nitrospirota > Nitrospiria > SBBL01 > JAADHI01 > JAADHI01. The sequence goes on along the minus strand of JALUVJ010000062.1, from coordinate 5,194 downwards.
CCACAATCGGGGTCGGGTAAATACCGAGGCCAAGCGTTTCGTTATAGAGGCTGACATTTCCGCTGACGACGGGGATTTCAAGGCGGGTGCAGGCATCCGCCATGCCTTCGACGGCCAGGCCAAAAGACCACATGGTTTCGGGCCGTTCCGGATTGCCAAAATTTAAACAGTTGGTGAGGCCGATGGGCTTCGCACCGACGCAGGCCAAGTTTCGCGCCGCTTCCGCAACCGCGATGGCTCCGCCAAAATAGGGATGCAACAAGGCATAGGTGCTGTTGCCGTCGGTCGTCATCGCCAAGGCTTTATTTGTGCCCTTCAGGCGAATCATGGCTGCGCCCTGTCCGGGGGGAATCACCGTATTGTTCTGAATCATGTGATCGTATTGTTGATAGACCCATTGTTTACTGGCAAAATTAGGCGAGGACAAGAGCGTCAACAGGGTCTCGGAATACGATTTGGGTTCGGGAAGGGCTTCGACCTGCAAACCCAAGAGCATGTCTTGAAACGCAGGTTCCTTCACAGGGCGATCATAAAGCGGGGCTTCCGCGGTGAGCGCCTTCACCGGAATTTCCGCAACCAGCGCATCGGCTTTTTTCACGCGAAAAATAGAATCATCCGTTACGACCCCGATCTCCGCCACATCCAGATCCCAGCGTTCAAAAATGGCCGCGACCTCGACTTCGCGTCCTTTTTTTGCCACCAGGAGCATGCGTTCCTGCGATTCCGAAATCATGATTTCTTCAGGCGTGATACTGGCATCACGCAGCGGAATTTTTGCCAGATCAATCTCAATACCGCAATCGCCGCGATCCGCCATTTCTGTGGCGGAACTGGTTAATCCTGCGGCCCCCATGTCCTGAATGCCCACCAGTGCGCCAGAGCGGATCAATTCCAAACAGGCTTCCAGCAGCCGTTTTTCCGTAAAAGGATCCCCGACCTGCACCGTGTGACGGTCTTCGGTTGCTTCATTCAATTCGGCACTGGCCATCGTCGCACCGTGCACGCCGTCCCGCCCGGTTTTTGAACCGACATAAATGACAGGGTTGCCGATGCCGCCAGCCGAAGCCGTCACGATTTCGTCTTTTTTGGCAATGCCCAAACAGAAGACATTCACTAAGGGGTTTTTAGAATAAATTTCATTAAAAACGATTTCGCCGCCGAGGGTCGGCACGCCGATGCAATTGCCGTATCCGGCGATGCCCGCAACAACCTGTTCCATGAGATAACGGTTTTTAGGCACTTCCAGCGGACCGAAACGCAGTGAATTTAACAGGGCAACAGGCCGGGCCCCCATCGTGAAGACATCCCGCAAGATTCCACCCACCCCGGTCGCCGCACCCTGAAAGGGCTCGATGTACGAGGGATGATTGTGGCTCTCAATTTTAAACACCGCGACCCAATCGTCGCCCACATCAACGACTCCCGCATTTTCTCCGGGGCCGTGAATGACGTGTTTGCCTTTGGTGGGAAAACGTGCGAGGTAACGTTTTGAGCTTTTGTAACTACAGTGCTCGCTCCACATCGCCGAAAAAATGGCAAGCTCCGTGGCATTCGGCGCGCGATTCAGCAGTTTTTTTGTTTTTTCGTATTCTTCATCCGTGAGGGTGTGATAGGGAAGGGCTTCGTAGTGAGAATCGCTCATGATTTCCCCCAGGGGTGTTGCAGTGATTTAAAAAGCCGGATGCCGTCAATGCCGCCCAAAACGGCATCCGCGGCCCGCTCCGGATGCGGCATCATGCCGAGCACATTGCCTGCCTTGTTTCGAATGCCTGCGATGTGACGGATGGAGCCGTTCGGATTGGCCGCAGGTGTTGTTTCTCCGGTTTTGGAGACATAACGAAAGACAATCCGATCATTTTTTTCCAAGTCGGCCACAGCTTCTGCATCGAGATAATAATTGCCATCCATGTGGGCAATCGGCAAATCAATCAATTCATCCGGCTGATAGAGATGGGTAAAGCGGGTTTGGTTGGATTCGACGCGCAGTGCCGACCATTGGCAAATAAATTTTGTGGAACGATTTTGCAAAAGCGCACCCGGAAGCAGTCCCGCTTCGGTGAGGATTTGAAAGCCGTTGCAAATTCCCAGGACAGGGCCGCCTTTTTCTGCAAAATCAACGACGGCGTCCATGATGGGTGAAAAACGGGCAATGGCCCCCGCACGCAAATAATCACCATAAGAAAATCCACCGGGAATGATGAGCACATCGATCTCCGGCAGTTTTTTTTCACGATGCCAAATGAAGGTGGTCGGCTCCCCCAGGACGTCGGCCGTGACATACTTGCAATCAAAATCACAGTTTGATCCGGGAAAAACAAGAATACCAAAACGCATGAGATGTGTTCCTCGAATTCAAAAAAACGTGTTAGAACCCGGAATTATAACACATGCATTTCCGGGAGCAAGACAGAAATTCCCCCCCATCCGGAAAGATTTGAGTTTTCTCAAATGAAGGATCGTGAACCCTTACGGGCACTTCCTTAATAAGAAACCGAGGCCCGGTTATCTGTTTTCAAGGCGGTTGTAGTCCAAGAGTCCGGCTTGTATGGGGGCTGTTTTATGATAGGCCTGTCGCATTTTGTCGCTGTGTTCCCAAAACCCCGGATCGGACCGTCTGATGCCAAAACGGTCTAACAGTTTTTGATAATCCGCTTCACTGTTGAGGCCTTGGACGGCATCAACAAAATCTTTTAATTCCGGCTCGGCAACACGATAAAACGCATTGGGATAGGCGCCCAAAAATCCGCGCACGACCGTGAGCGTGTCTTCTTCGGGCAGGCGTCTTTTTTCTTCGAAAAAAAGTTCAGAGACATTGCTCATGCCCTTGTTGTGAACGAGCGTGTAGAAGGCATGTTGCGCACCTTCAATCAACATGATCGCAGACGGCGGCAAGCGGGAGATCGGCAAGCCCCTGATTTGAGAGAGGCGATTTAACTGTTCTTTCACATTCCTGCCGGTGCTTGAATCGATCGCATAAACGGTATTCAATACCGGGGAGAGGCGATGTTTCAACATTTCCAATAATTCCGTTTTGGGGTCTGCCGTTTTGTAGGAAATGCCTGTTTCCAGATTTACCCTTTGATTGTAAAGCGCACCGTAATTCCTGACTTGCGGTCTCGCGTCCCGATACCAATATTCCCACTCTTTTACACGTGCGGTTTCCGGGAGCAGGGTGAGGAAATTAAACTCGCCCTCCATCCGCATAAAATCCATATAGAGGCGGGAGTTGAGTTGATGCCCGATGTTGCCGTAGATGTCATAACCTGCAACCAGCAAGTAGTGAATGCGTTCAAGCAAAAGATAATCGAGCACCACTACGGTTTTCGGGTTGTCTCCAACGAGGCCTTTTACGACGGTCCCGTTATTTAGATGGCGAAAAACGGTGAGGGCCGCATTGTCATTTTGTCCTTCCCCGTCCCAGATCAGATCCAGTGAAATGTCTTCAGGCTTGGGAAGATAGGCTTTCATCGCCTCAATTTTAGCTTTGGAATAGTCCTGTTCGAGTTTTGAATATTTGAGCCAGTTTGTCAAAAGCAGTGCATTGCTGGCCTCTCCTGTCGGCATCCGGAGCTTGTCCATTTCTTTGGCCAAAAATTCGTCCGCATGGTCAAGCAGTGAGTTATTTGGATTTAGAAATACAACCCAGAAATGTTCGTTAATCACGTTGAGCGCCACTTGTCCGTTGCAAACGGGACCCTTGATGAAATTCATCATGGAGAAATGCGCTTCATCAAGCAGAAAACGATAACGTGATTTTGCCGGAATGGCCTGAAAGGTTTTGAAGGGGTTGGCCGAAGCCTCGGTTTCATAGGCGGGCAAGCTTTGAACACGATAGTCCGGTGCTAAAAAGAGTTCCCGGTAACGTGACATGCGCTTTTGATTGAGCAAGTAGGGGATGTGGTTTTTTGCCAAAATGCTTGTGCGAACCGGCTGCAGGCGATAATAGACCCGACTGACCTTTGGATCATCGTAAGGACGAAGGGTCGCAATCAAATCAATGGCTTGGCCGGGCGGTGTCTTGGAGCGGACGAGTCGAAAAAACGATCGTGGGCCTGTATCGTCAAAATAAAGATGGGCCAAAAAGAGGTGTTCATAAAGATAGCGGCTCATTAACTGTATTTTGAGTGCGTCGCCGTTCAAAAACATTTCCCATGCTGAAATTTTTGAAAGCGTAGCGGGGGGCAGCGCGGGAGGGGCTTCGTCTCTTGCCCCTTCCGCGAGCCAAGTGATTAAGGTCTTGTGCTCAAGATCTGTTAAAGCGGGCAAACCGTAGGGCATGCCCCATAGGGGTTTTTTCTTTGCGAAGAAGTCAAATTCTTCAATCGTTGGACAATGCTGCGCCCGGTCGAGTGAAAAATCAAAACTGGGCGGAAGCGGATTTGTTTTGGGCAAAGGGTGTTTTTGTTTGAGTTGAAGCATTTTGGCGATCAAGCCTGCATTGATATTGGCTTCTTTTGTTTGATTTCGTTCATTTAAGACGGGGAAAAAATCCCGCTTTCGCCATTCGGCGCTTGAATTTGCATCGATAAAAAGGCGGGTCGGCTCGATGGCCAATAACCGGCCGGGATTGTAGACCACGGTTTTGTTGGCGCCCCGTTCGATGCCTTCATGTGCGCTGAGATCCAGTTGACAGGGCGCGTCGTAACATCCATGGCAAACAATGCATCGGGATTCCAAAATCGGCTTGACCTCATCTCGATAGCTGACGGTGCGGGGCCTGTCCGTATTGAGAAGGCGCTTTTGCGGTGCGCTCCGACCGTATTCTTTGTCCAGCCGTACCCCAATGAACAAAGAACATCCTGCAAAAAACAATGTCATGAGCAGGAGATAAAGCAGGCGGGTCTGTCGTTTTGTCAACAGTTCTTTCATGTTTCTTAAAAGAGGCCCCATTCGGGTTTAGGCGGCATAATTGAGCTTAAGATAAGGGGCTTTATCAAACCCGATGTCAATGATGGGGTTTTTCGATTTTTTTTCAAGACCCACCCGGCGCCTATGTTACATATTCTGAACATTTTATCTTTTGAAAATTCAATCCGAACATAATCAGAGCTTCCTTGTATACAAGAACCCCACGTTCTAAAAAAATGTGACTCGGTATTGCAATGGGATGCTCTTATCGGCCATTAAACTCCTAATGGCTTCGGATTGTACTGAGGCCCCGGGGAGAAGTCAAAAAACGCGACAAGACGTCCTT
>JALUVJ010000061.1 GCA_027020665.1 Nitrospira sp. | reverse complement strand
GGGTTTCCCTGGGATTCATGCCGGCGGCAGGTTCATCCAAAAGCAAAAGCACGGGATCGGAAGCCATCGCCCGTGCAATCTCCAAACGCCGCTGGTCGCCATAAGCCAAGTGCCGCGCGGGCCGGTCGATCCGGTCGGACAACCCTACAAATTCGAGCAAATCCATCGCAGCCTCTCGTGTTTCGGCTTCTCTTGCTCTAAATTTCTTTCCTCGTATCAGCGCACCCGTAAAGGTAAACTTTACCGGAAAAGCACTCTGTGTATAACGCCCGACGAGCACATTTTCCAAGACGGTCATCTCGGGAAAAAGACGGATATTCTGAAAGGTTCTCGCTACACCGCGGGAAGTGATCTGAAAAGGCTTGAGCCCGGTAATCGGTTTCCCCTGAAAATGAACGCTTCCGGCGCTTGAGGCCACCATACCGGTAATGCAATTAAAAAAGGTGGTTTTGCCCGCGCCGTTTGGCCCGATCAGGCTGACCACTGCTCCTTTTTGAAGATCAAGGGTGATGTCCTCAAGTGCCGTCACGCCGTCGAAGTATTTCGACAGCCCCTCAATTTTTAAAAACGCTCTTTTCAATACAAAGGACTCCCCAGACTGAATCAAAGCTTCCTGAAAGCAGAAAACACTAACACAGGGTCATATACGGGTCAACAAAATGCGGATACCCAAGATCAATCGCTGATTTTGGGAGATATTAAAGTGCTCAATTTTTGACAGGATATCGCATTCAATCCTTATCAGATGAAAGAGCGCGCTCATTCCGCCGGAGTTGCTTGTTTCAGGAAAACAAATTTTGTAAAAAAACATGGTTTGACATTGACCTGAAGCGTCCTTGGGGATAACCTTGAATTATCAGGTTGATTCACGGGATAATCATTAAGGGGATAGATCATGAAAGTCACAGGCTTTTCACTCTTTATCTTAATGCTTCCCGTTCTTTCTGCGGCAGACCTTCAGAGTACATCCCCTCAACACGGCTTATCGGCCTCACCCGTCGGCTTGGTTTTAGCGAAGCCGAAACCATCTGACCGCCTTCAGCCTCCCCCCAAGCCGCTCACCATTCGCATTATGAATCATGGCGAAGAAACCATCTTCCTTCAAGGGATTCGAGAGGTTTCGAAAGCAGGAAAAGTCCGGCTTTCTTTTTACCATCGCGGAGAAGGGCGGGGCTGGAAACCCTATTTTGACACTTTGCCCTGCAATCTCCCCAACTGCCGAAACATCAACAGCAGACAAGGACACTGCGGTGAAGGGGAACCCGTCGTCATCCGCTTGGGTGCAAAAGGCACTTATAATTCCGTGCACGAGCTTCAATGGGGCGGACTGCTCTATGAACGCAGTGAAGCAATCCGTGAAAACAGAGACCGACGTTATTGTTACAAAGGCTGGGCCCCGAGCCAAGGACAGGTGCGGGTCGAAGTGAAATATTCAAAAACGGTGAGTCGGAATGATGAACGAAAAGAAATGATCGAAGGCCGAGAATATCGTGCCGTGGAGTTTAAACTCCCCGCATCACGCAAAGTCTACGAAATTCACCTGAACGGCTAACGCCGCAGCAATTCCAAAAACTCCGCCCGTGTCTTCGGGTCACTTTTAAACACACCGAGCATGGCGCTGGTCACCGTTTTTGAGCGCTGTTTTTCAACACCGCGCATCATCATGCAAAGATGCCGGGCCTCAATCACCACGCCCACTCCGTGCGGACTGACATGCGCTGAAACAGCTTCGGCAATTTGGCAGGTCAACTGTTCCTGAATTTGCAACCTCCGACTAAAAAACTCCACCACGCGGGGCAGTTTGCTTAAACCCACCACCTTCTTATTCGGCAGATACGCCACATGACACACACCAAAAAAAGGCAGCATGTGATGTTCGCAGAGCGAGTAAAACTCGATCTCTTTTACGATGACCATCTCATCACTTGAGATCGGGAAAAAAGCCCCGTTAAAAACTTCTTCGAGATTTTGGTGATACCCTTTCGTCAAAAAACGAAGTGCTTTGTCCACCCGTTCCGGCGTACCTTTCAAACCCTCCCGCTCAGGATCTTCTCCTAAAGCAACAAGCAGTTTTTTAATCAATGCATCCATATGCTCCGCTTCAGTCCAATTCAAAAAATTTGGGATAGCGCGTTAAGTTACGACAGGTCCCGTCTTCCACCAAGACCATGTCTTCGATGCGCACCGCGCCGATTTCCGGATAATACAATCCGGGTTCAAGGGTCACCACTTCCCCCGTTTGCAGGATGTGATCTGTTTTGGAAATCCGCGGCGGTTCGTGAATATCCAGCCCAATTCCGTGTCCCGTACCGTGAAAAAAACCCTGCATCCTTCCATTCACCACCCCGGTCTCATACCCTTTTTTCTGAAAACATCGCATGATGCTTTCATGAATTTCCCGTCCGTTTACACCGCTTTTAACCTGGGCAATGCCCAGCAACTGCCCTTCCAGCACCGTGTCGTAAAGCCGTTTGAGTGCGTCCGGCGCCGTGCCTTTCAGCACGGTTCGCGTCATATCGGCATGGTAACGCGTTTCATTCGAGCGCGGAAAAATATCGAAAATAATCGACTGATGGGCACGAAGCGGGCCGGAGCCTTCATTATGGGGATCACAGGCATCCATGCCGCAGGAAACAATCGTATGCTGCGCAAGACAGCCCTTTTCCATAAGCGTTAAATTCAGATGACGGCGCACCGACTCCGAAGTCAAGATCTCGCCGTTCAAAATGAGCAAGCCGTCTTTGATATCTGCCTGCCGCAGCAAATCAAGCGTGCTGTCGAGCGCAGCCTCAACGGCAACCTGCGTCGCGCGGATCGCAGCCACTTCTTGTTCGTTTTTAAGGGCACGCTGCTCAAAAAAAGGTTCGTCCTTCGTCCGCAGTTTGTGTCCTAATTTCCTCAGGGCATCCCCGTAGCGCAAGGGAAAGTTCGCCGGAACAATCCATTCCGGAACTTCTTTTTCCCGCATGAAGACGTGGAGCACGTCGGTAAGACGCGGCGCGGAAACGCCATTGGCTTTGGCACGGGCTTCGTATTTGGTATAAGGCAAAACCTGATCCACGGTGGATTGCGCACGGGCACGATCCACTTCAAGATCACTCATGAGCAAAAACGAAGTACCCCGTGTTTGCAGATAAATAAAGGGGTCGGGAGCCAGAAAGCGAGAGGCGTAATAGATATTGGCGTCGGTTTCACTGCCGGCCACCATTAAAACATTGGAGTTTTTATCGATTTTTAAGGTCTCGTCCTGAGCAGGCAATTAACGGCCTTCCTCTTCCAAGAACCTTTCCGCGTCAATGGCCGCCATGCAACCGGTTCCGGCTGCGGTAATGGCTTGACGGTAATACGCATCCTGAACATCCCCTGCGGCAAACACGCCGGGGATGTCGGTTTTAGTGCTATCGGCCTGCGTCACGATATAACCCGCATCATCCAAAGCCAATTGGCCGTTCAAAAAGGCCGTATTGGGTGAATGACCGATAGCGATAAAAAGACCGTCGGCTTTGGGTTTCGAGGTTGCGCCGGTTTTAACATTCTCAAGGACAAGCGCACAGACACGGCCGGAGTCATCGGCCGTGATATCTTTCACAACCGTATCCCAGAGCAAGTCAATTTTGGGGTGGGCCTTCACTTTATCCTGCATAATTTTAGAGGCACGTAAGGTATCTCTCCGGTGAATCAGCGTAACCTTTGAAGCAAAGCGCGTCAAAAAGATCGCTTCTTCCACTGCCGTATCGCCGCCGCCCACCACAAAAACTTCTTTTTCCCGAAAGAAAAACCCGTCACAGGTGGCACAGGCAGAAACCCCATTGCCCATCAAGCGGCTCTCCGCAGGAAGCCCCAAGAGCCGCGCGCGCGCGCCCGAACAAACAATCAAGGTTTTAGAATGATAAATCGTCTCATCATCCACCACAATGCGAAAAGGCCGTTTTGACAAATCCACCTCGGTGACGTCTCCCGTCAAAAACGCCGTTTCAAAACGCTCAGCCTGCTGCCGCATCTGAAGAATCAAATCCGGACCTTGAACACCCGCTGAAAAACCGGGGAAATTATCAACGTCAGTTGTAATCATCAATTGACCGCCCGCAGACGCCCCTTCAATTAAAAGCGGCGAAAGATTGGCGCGCGCGGCATAAATAGCCGCAGTCAGTCCGGCCGGGCCGGACCCGATGATGATGACTTCCCGTTCGGTTTTGTTTGATGCCTCGTTCAAACCAGCCCCCGAGATCGCAAATCAGCCCCCGAGATCGTTTAAGGCATCTTTCAGGTTTTTTCGAACGCAGGTAAAAATCGGCGTATCCAGCAAGGTAAAGCGGCTGGCTTCCGCTTCACGGAGTTCCATGACCAAGTCGAGAAAATCGCCCGGAAAATCGGACTCAAAGGCCACGACAAACTCATAATCATCCAAACCGAAAGAATAAGAGGTATTGATTTTGACCGTCGGGTATTTATGACCGATTTCGATGTGCTCGTTCATCATGCCCTGCCGTGTTGATTTGGTCAGCAAGTACCATTCCCGTGTTTTCACAAAAGGATAGATAAAAAGGTATTTCGCCTCACCCGGCACCACGGTCATGCGTTTGGCTTCCTGTCCCTCGTGGGAATGTTTGTCCACATAGGTCGAACGCTTTGTCATCGCCAGATAGCTGTAAGGCGTGCCAAGGTATTTCCCCAAACCCGTTTGCAGCACCTTCACCATCATGTCCTGCAAATCTTCCAATTCGTAACTGATGCGCCAAAGCATGATATCCACTTCGGGACGAATACCGACCATCGAATACGGCACGGTCATTACCCTGCCTTCGAACTCGGATACGGCCGCATCAAATTCGCGTTTGCCCGTCTCCCTCTCTTCCGCCGGGAGACGACGCCACGCTGGATCAACCTTAAAAAATTGGTAGTTTACATACTGTCTTCTGAATTTTTCCATCTAAACGAATCCTCCCTAAATGAGTATGTGTGGCGTCATCCGGAGCCGATTCTATCAGCGCAACCGGAACGAAAGCAACACTTTTTGAAAAAGTCACTACCTTGGGGCGTGAAAAAAACGCAGGGATTCTCTCTCAAAAAACTAGACGTATTATTGTTTTTGATGCGCCAAGGGGCTGCTTCTGCGTCCGTAGCGCAGTAGCAGTTCCAAGCGGCGAACCAGCATGGAAACAAGAAGGCCGATTGAAAAAAGCGAAGCGAGAAAAACAAAATGGTGATCCAGAAAAATCTCAACATCCGGCCGAAAAAGATAGGCGTGCACAACCAAGGCACTGTATGAAAACAGAGAGATTATGGTGACCATCCAGACAATGCTCCGCTGAAACCAAAGACCGGAGGCCGCAAGAGCAATCGGTAACAAGATCAAGAGATGTCCCGTAATTCCCCCCGCATTCGCAACAATTGCGGTCAAAAAAAGTACGTCCGAAGCCGCCCAAACAAAACGCGCGCGGCGCGCAAAACGCGGATTGCGATGAAACCATTCGCAGCCGACGGAGGTCAAACCCCATAAAATAAAAATAGAAACCACCGTATGATGGTAGTCTGTCGAACGAATTTTGAACAGATAATACCAAAGCATCTGGATCGTTAAAAAGAAGCCCATAAGAATAAGATGCGACGCGAGCGCAGGTTTTCTTCGCATCCAGCACTTCATTTGATCGATCAGGGTGCTGGCCGTGGATTCAACCACGTCTCCCGCAAGAAAACGATCCAGGTCATCCGCAAGTTCGGCGGCCGAGGCATATCGTTTCCTTGGTTTTTTTTCAAGACAGCGCATGCAAATTTTTTCAAGGATTTTCGAGACACCCGGTTCAATCTTTCGGGGCGCGGGCGGCTCCGACTCAATAACTTTCACCAAGGTCTCAAAAGGCTCTTCATTTTTAAACGGCGGCATGCCCGTCAAGAGTTCATACAAAATCGCACCGAGACCGTAAACATCACAAAGCGGACCGATCTGCGACTCATCCCCGCGCGCCTGTTCCGGTGCCATGTAACAGGGCGTGCCCGAGATGGCTTCCGTATCCTTGCCGATGCCCCGTCCCCCCAGCCCTCTGGCCAAACCAAAATCCGTGACAAAAGGCTGATTATTTTGATCCATGAGGATATTGGACGGTTTCAAATCCAAATGCACAATATTTTTTGAATGCAGATGTTCAATCGCCCGCGCAACACGCGCGACCACTCGCACCGCGGCTTCTTGCGAAAGACGGTTATTACGGTTTCTTCTCGCAAGGCTTTCCCCCTCAACGTATTCCATCGCAATGTAGTGCTGCCCCAGTACCTTGCCCGCTTCATACACCCCCACAATGTTTGGATGACGCACGCTCGCAGCCGCCTTAGCCTCGCTTCGAAAACGAAGGACATTTTTCCACACCAGCAGGCGATTGGAAAGAATCACCTTAATCGACACCAGGCGGTCCAAGTCTTTCTGCACCCCCTTGTAGACAACCCCCATACCGCCTTTTCCCAATTCGGAAAGGATTTTGTAGCGGCCAAATTCAAAGGGATATTCATTTAAAAGTGCGGGGGTGGAAAGATCCAGCCAATCGATAGACGGCGCTTCGCCTTCATTTTGCGCCGAGACAATTTGTGTCGGCCCGTCAAGCGAGATCGGATCTTCTTCTTTGTTGGAATCGCTCAAAGCGTTTTCAGCCTCATGTTCACACAAACACCAAGACACCCGGCGGATACGAAAACGCCCTCATTCTAACGAAAACAGCGGAAAGGTACAAGAAATACACCAATCCCAAATACCGACAAAAAACCGAAATACGCTCATGCCGTTTTAAAAAAGGCCGTCATGGCCTCCGCCACATCACGCGGGCGTTCCGCAATGAGGACATGGCCGCATTCGCTCAAAACAAGCAACTCCGATTTTGGAATACCGGCATGCAATTGCTTCTGATAAAAAAGCGGCATCACCCTGTCCTCAAGTGCGCCGATGATCAAGGTGGGGAGGTTAATCTCACACAGACGGTCTTGCAAAGCGGGCAACACACGCCCGTGGGAGACTAAATAATTAAAAGCCCGTGTGGAACGATGGATTTCCTGTTTTTCTTTGCGGCTTAATTTTTGCCGTACCAAGGTCTCTCTGACCGAAGGGCGGGAATAAAATCGATTCAGAATTTCTTTAAAACCCAATCCGGCGGGACTGATCAACGGCACATCGGGATCTTTGCCTGAAGACGTCGCAAGCAATACCAAGCGGTCGATGCGCGCAGACTGCGTGAGCGCCATCCAAAGGGCGACCCAGCCCCCCATTGAAAACCCGGCCACAGTGTATTTTTCCAAACCCACAGCCCTCCGCCACGCATCGACAAAAACGGCCAAATCAAAGGTGGATTGGATATGAGGCAAGGCATCCGACTGCCCAAAACCGGGATAATCGAGCGCAAAAACACGGGCCCCGGGTGCAAGCAGAGGCATAAGCGCATGATATTCAACGGCCCGGCCACTCGCGGAGGGCAACAAGAGCAACGGCGGGCCCTCACCGGCTTCCCAATAATGCACTCTTGCACCGGAAACCCGAAGCCACTTTTCACGCATTTTTTAAATCGTGTTAAACGCCGGACGCTTCCGGAGAAAGTGCGTCCGGAATGAAGAGCGGTTTTGTCTTATTCGCTGTGCTTTTCGACAAACTTTTTGATGTCCTCGATATACTCAAGCACCAATTTTGCCTTTTTCAAACCAAATTGAAAAGGGAACTTATCTTCATCCCCCTGGCTTAACACAATCATGGGATTGCCTTTAAATTCAGATTCTGTTGCCGGCATCTTTTTTCTCCAAAAATAAACTGAGCCTCAGGCGCCCGCCTGTCTCACTTGATGTCCTGTTAAATAAGTCCGTGAGCCCAAAACAAGGGCAACACCGATAGCGACATAAACCCCTCCGATGATCAGGGGTGACGCCCCGAAAGTGCGAACAATTTTACCCAGCGTAATCATTCCAATCACCAATATCCAATTTTTGGGTGCGAAAGTCATATAAACGGGACTCATTTCAGGCAGCGCATGAATCCGGGACGTATATTTTAAGGCCAACTTTTTCAAAACGAAATTCCCCTTGATAAAACCCACCGTCAGCGCAAGCGACAAGGCGATGCCTTCCATCATCCCCGGGTTTGTCCTGTCGGCATTGAGCACACTCAGCGAGCGGCCAAAAAGGGTATTCATGCCGAAAATCAAAAGCCCCGTTCCCACCAGGCCCCACATCATAAACGCAATTTTCAAATGTGTTTCTCTTGTAATTTGCAATAGAACATTCCTCTCTTTTAGTTACAATGCACGCTGTCGCAGAACTTCATAGGCGACAATGCCGACGGCGACCGCAACATTCAGGGACTGCACTTTTCCCCGCATCGGCAGTGATACAGTCTCGTCACATTTCTCGAGTACTTTTTTCCGAATACCTAAGCCCTCACCGCCCAGGACAATGGCGACCGGCCCGGTAAAATCATAGTCAGCATAAGACCTTTTTCCTGCAACATCAAGCCCCACGACCCAGTAACCTTCTTTTTTTAAACGCTCAATCACAGGAGAGAGATTGCCAACCTGCACCACAGGCAGATGCGCCAAAGCGCCCGCCGAAGTCTTTGCAACCGTAGCGGTCAAGCCCGTCGCCCGCCGCGCGGGGATAATCACGCCGTCCCCCCCGGCCGCATCCACCGTGCGAATAATCGCACCCAGATTCCGCGGATCTTCAATCCCGTCCAATAAAAAAAGAAAGGGAATGGCGGATTTGGACTTGGCAAGCAATGTTTCCAAATCATGCTGCGGCGCCGCCCTCAAAAAAGCGACCATGCCCTGATGTTTTGTCGTGTTCGCCATCCGATCCAGTTTTTCACGTGTCGCATTCAATATCGTGATCTCTCTCCGCTTCGCCAAGCGGCGCACCGTATCAATGGCCTGATCCCGCCGGTTTTGCAGCAAATAAACCTTACTCACCGGCCGATCGGCTAAAAGGGATTCCTTCACCGGATTCACCCCGTAAATGACGGATGATTTGCTCATCGCTTCACCCGCGTCGTGCCGTCGGGCCGGTCTTCAAGGATAACACCGGCCTCGGCCAGTTGATTCCGAATCTCATCCGACTTCGCCCAGTTTTTGTCCCGGCGCGCAGCTTGCCGTTTCTTAATCAAGGATTGAATCGTTTGCTCATCCGTCATACCGGCCCGCCTTTCCAGGGACGATTCCCAAGCTTGATACCGCCATGCCTCTGAAGCAAGACGAAAAAACCCCAAAACCTGCCCCATCTCCCGCAACACCTTCGCAACAGACAAGGCTTTTTTATCTGAGCCTTCTTTTAAAAATTGATTCGCAGTTGCGCGCAACGCCTGAAGCACACCGATCGCCCGTGCCGTATTAAAATCATCATCCATTGCAGCTTCAAAATCCAGCCGATATTTTTTAAGCGCCTCATCCTCCGCCGCGTCTCCCGCATCCACTGAAAATTCATCGATTTTTTGAAAGAGCACGTAAAAATTATCCAGCCCGGCTTTTGCCGCCTTCAAGCCTTCATTTGAAAAATCAATGGGGGATCGGTAATGTGTCGAAAGCAAATAAAAGCGCAGCACCTCTGAAATCACCGCTTCCGGGAACCGAGACGATTTTTTAAAAATCTCATCGACCGTAAAAAAATTTCCCAGTGACTTCGACATCTTTTCCCGATCCATCCTCACAAAACTGTGATGCACCCAGCAGGTCGCAAAGTTTTCCCCTGTAAAGGCCTCAGACTGCGCCACTTCATTTTCATGATGCGGAAAAACCAGGTCTTCCCCGCCGCCGTGCAAATCCAGCGTGCGGCCTAAATGTTTCATGCTCATCGCCGAACATTCGATATGCCAGCCGGGCCGCCCCCGACCCCAGGGGCTTTCCCAGGCGGGTTCCCCCGGCTTTGAATTTTTCCAAAGCGCAAAGTCGAGCGGATTTTTTTTACGTTCATCCACTTCCACCCGCGCACCGGCCATCAAATCATCCGGGTTTCGGTGAGACAGCTTGCCATAGCCCGGAAAGGCATGCACTTCAAAATACACATCGCCTTCCACAACATAAGCGACCCCTTTTTTAATCAAAGTTTCGATCAGTTGAATCATCTCAGGAATGTGATCCGTCGCCTTTGGTGCGACGGTGGGACGCCTCACCCCCAAACGCGCCATGTCCCGATCATAAGCCCCAATAAACTCATCCGCAACGGCCCGCCAACTCCGATCTTCTTTTGCAGCGCGGACGATGATTTTATCATCCACATCGGTGTAGTTTTTTACATACCGTACGCGTAGCCCCTTGTATTCAAGATAATTGCGTATGATATCGAAGACGATTGCCGAGCGCGCGTGCCCGATGTGGCAGTCGTCATAAACCGTCGCCCCGCAAACATAGAGGGAAACGACTCCGGGTTTTTGCAAGTTCAGCGGTTCTTTTTGACGTGTGAGTGTGTTACTGATTCGCAGCATAAGCGCTTCCTCAATTTGAACGGTTCTTTCGCTAAAAACCCTCGGGCTGATCGCCCGCTTCGCCTTTTCCGTACTGCCAGCCCGCTTCGCCGACCAAGGGCACAAAGGCGCAGGGCGTGATGGCGGTTTCGCTCGTTCCCGTTCTTTCTTTTACAATTCTTTTTAAAACCTGCGTTCTGCGGTCGCCAACGGGAATCACCAAACGCCCCCCCATCGCAAGCTGATCCACCAAAGACAAGGGCACTTCCGGCGCACCTGCCGCAACCAGGATCGCATTAAAAGGCGCCTCCGCTTTCCACCCCGCGGTGCCATCGGCACATCGAATAAAAACATTGTCATACTGTAACTGCGCCATGAGCGCCTTCGCTTTTTCAATAAAAAGATCAATGCGTTCAAGGGAATATACCTGTGCGGCCAATTCGGCGAGAATCGCGGTCTGGTAGCCCGAACCCGTCCCGACTTCCAAGACCTTTTCCGAACCCTCCAGCATCAGCGCCTCAGTCATAAGCGCAACCATGTAGGGCTGGGAAATGGTCTGACGCGCGCCGATCGGCAAGGCATGATCGCCATAGGCCTGATCCTGAAGGGCTTCTTCGACAAAAAGATGTCGCGGCACTTTAAACATGGCGGCCAGCACACGCGCATTTTTAATGCCTCTCGAAAGGAGTTGCCCTTCAAGCATGCGCCGGCGGGCCAGATCAAAACGGCTCATTGAAGCCCATTTCCTATTTTTTCAGACACTGATTTTTAAGGAAGCTCTTCGACTCTATTCCTTTGATTGTGCGTGAGTTTAACCGAGGCTGCGGGGCATTGGCAAGACGTCAACTTTCAGGACATCATGGAGTACGGTACGGCCACACGCGGCTTTTCAGTATTTTGCCGCTGTAAAATAAAACAAAAAACAGTTATGCTGGAATCCCTTAATCAGAGCGGCCTCAACGAGATCTTATGCGCTTCGCCGAAATTTCGATTCACAATCGTGTCCCCGTCAATTTACTCCTGCTTGTGATGGTCATCGGTGGCTTCATCGGATTTCGTGCGATGCCGCGTGAAGTGTTTCCGATTGTGTCTATTGATCGCGTGGCTATTTCAACCACCTATGCCGGCGTCTCGCCGGAGGAAATCGAAAAACAAATCACGATCCCCATCGAAAAGGCGCTAAAAGGCGTAAAGGGCATTGCCCACATTGAGTCCACCTCGCTTGAAGGCATCTCCATGATCGAGCTGGAAGTGGAAGAAGGCCGCGATATGAAAGATGTCGCGCAGGATGCCCGTTCTCGCATCGAACGCATCGACAAGCTGCCGGAAAAGGCCGACGAGACCGTGGTCATTGAAATCGAATTTGAAGCCCCCATCGTTGTCGTCGGCGTGAGCGGCCCGCTGCCGGAAGCCGCATTGAGAGATATTACGGACGACCTGGAGGATCGCATCACCCTGATTGACGGTGTCGGGACGGTCACTTTGGGGGGGTATCGCGATCAGGAGGTTTGGATCGAACTCGACCCCGACCGCATGTACGCCCTGGGCATCGGCATCAGGGAAATCCTTCTGGCCCTCAAGGCGCGCAACCTGGATCTTGCAGGCGGCGGATTGAAAGGGGCCAGGGAAGAACTGCTGCTGCGCACGGTCGGAGAATTTAAAAACATTGCAGAGATCGAGGCCTTAATTATACGAAAGCATCCGGGGGGACGTCACCTCCGCCTGCGTGATATCGGCAGCGCGCGGCTCACTTATGAAGAGGAAAAAGGCACGGACCGCATCAACGGCGAACGCGCCATCACGCTCAATGTCACCAAAAGACCGCAAGGCGACGCTATTACCATCATGAAAGAAGTCGAAGCCAATATTGCACAAATGCGCAGCGGACTGCCTGAGGCGATTGAATTCAGTCTGACTCAAAATAGCGCGACCTGGATTCAATCCCGGCTCAGAACGCTCTATGTCAACGGCGCCATCGGCTTTACGCTCGTCTGTCTCACGCTTTTCACCTTTTTAAACTGGCGCATGGCCCTCTGGACGGCCATCGGCATTCCCGCTTCGTTTTTAGGCGGGTATTTTGCCATGTCCCTGCTTGGACAGACGGTCAACATGCTTTCCCTGTTCGCCTTGATTCTGGTGCTGGGTCTGGTTGTCGATGACGCCATCATCGTGACGGAAAATGTTTACCGGCATTTGAGCATGGGGTATTCCCCGGTTCAGGCCGCGATTAAAGGCACAAACCAAGTCGTTTTGCCCGTGCTAGCCACGGTCGCCACCACCGTGGCGGCCTTCATCCCGATGATGATGATGACGGGCATTTTGGGTAAGTTCATGAAAGTGATTCCGATTGTCGTCAGCATCATTCTGCTTATTTCGCTTCTTGAAGCCCTGATTATTCTGCCTTCGCATCTGGCCGATTTCGCGCACGCACCGGACAAACCCTCCGGCCGGGGAAAACGGGAAGGCACCTGGTTCCTGCGTTTTCGGCGCATCTATCAAAAAGGGCTGATCTTCGTGCTCAGATGGCGTTATCTTGTTGTCCTGCTTGTGATTGCCGTGACCGCCGGGCTCATCGGCACCGCCTATTATTTTCAGAAATTTGTGCTCTTCGGCACAAAAGACATCCCCGGCTTCATGATTATGCTGGAAACCCCGACAGGCACAAAATTGGAAGAAACCTCCCGGCGCGTGGCGGAAATCGAAGTTTTGGCGCAGACCCTTCCGGCCGAAGAAGTCAATGCCGTCGTCTCCTTCGCTGGGCGGCAAATGGACCCCGAAACGGGACGCATCCAAACCGGCAGCCATTTGGGACAAATCTACGTGGAATTGGCCGACTTCGACCTGCCCGGCCGTAAAAACGGCTACGAAACCCTTCAAGTCATGCGGGATAAAGTCGTCGGGCTGCTGGGCTTGAGTGCCTTGAAAGTCGTCGCCCTCGAAGGCGGCCCCCCGGTCGGCGCGGCGGTTGAAGTCAAGATCA
>JALUVJ010000060.1 GCA_027020665.1 Nitrospira sp. | reverse complement strand
CGCCGGGCATGCTCTTTGCGTTTGGCCTGCATAACAACTTCATCATTGGCTTCCATCCCATCCAAGTAGGCGGACAAAGGGACTTTGGCGTCCACGACGATGGTCTTTCCGCCGGGTAAATTCACAACCATGTCGGGCCGCAGTTGACCTGCTTCGGCATTCAGAACTTGTTGTTCTTTAAAATCACAATGACTCAACATGCCCGCGATTTCGACCACCCGTTTCAGTTGAATCTCCCCCCAGCGCCCGCGCACTTGCGGGGTGCGCAGCGCGTTGACCAAGTTGCTCGTTTCAGAGCGCAGTTGCACTTGACTGTCAATCAGACTTTTAACCTGCTGATTCAAACCTTCATAGGCCCCGACACGGGCCTTTTCAAGCGCCTGGATTTGATGATCGAATTTTTCCAAACCCTCTTTTACCGGTTTGACAACTTGGTCAATCGCCGCCTGCCGTTTGAGCAGGTCCTGATCGGCCCCCTGTTTCAGTTTTTCAAAGGTGGATTTGGCGACTTCGAGAAAAGTCTGATTGTTGCTCTTGAGCGCATCGGCGGAGAGGGCTTTAAAGGCATCGGAAAGATTCGATTTCGCCTCGTTTAAAATTGCCAATTTTTCCGCCGCTGCTTTTTGCTCCTTTTCAAGCCGGGCTTCAAGGCTTGCACGATCCATCTTTAGCGCAGTCAAGGTATTTTGGAGCGCAGCGGATTCTCCTTTTAAGGTTGTGATTTCCGCAGACGCCGCACTCAGACCTGCTTCTTTGGCCGAAAGCCGTTCATTTAAAACAGCGAGTTTCTGCTCGAAATCTGCGCGAAGCCGATGTGTGTTTTCCGAATTTTTGCTACGAAAGTGCAAACGAAAATAAAATCCGCCCAAGGCAATGCCCGCAATCAAAAAACAAAGGGCGAGAACGATAACAACAGCGATATCCATATCAAAAATCTCAATAAGCACGACGATGAAGTGATGGTGTCATAAGCGGATTGATAATTCAAGGCTGCCTTAAGGAACACTGCCTTTACTTGAACGGATCAAGTGTGGCATTTAAGGGATTGCTTTCCCGACGCAAATAAGAGGAATCGGATTTGGAGCTTCAGATCATTTGGCTTCCGGCGCTTTTTATGATCGCCCTGCTTTATTCTTCTGTGGGACATGGCGGGGCATCGGGTTATTTGGCGATCTTGGTGCTTGCGGGCTACGGGCGACCCGACATTACGCCCGTCGTGCTCATCCTCAACATTGCCGTTGCCGCCACGGGATTATTTCACTATATCCGCGCCGGACATTTTTCCGTAAAGCTATTAAAACCCCTTATCATCACCTCCATGCCCGCAGCCTTTGTCGGCGGCATGATTCCCTTGAACGACCGCATGTATTCCGCCCTCCTGGGATTTACATTGCTCATTGCCGCCCTGCGTTTTCTTTTTGTCGCCCGCATATTTCAAGTCCGTGAAACATCAACAGTCGTTTCCGCTCAAACCCGGATACTGCCCATCGGTGCGGTCTTGGGACTTTTAGCCGGCATGGTCGGTGTGGGCGGCGGTATTTTTTTGAGCCCGCTGCTTCTTTTTCTGGGCTGGGCCGACGCAAAAAAAACAGCGGCAATTTCGGCAGCCTTTATCGTGCTCAATTCCCTCAGCGGTCTTTCCGCCCATCTCATGCAAGGGGCAGTCATCGATTGGACCTTGCTTTCGTCTATTGCAGTAACAATATACATCGGCGGATTCATCGGCTCCTTCATGGGCGCCTGGCGGCTTTCGCTGCGCGCCCTGCAACAATTACTCGGCAGCGTGCTGGCTATCGCCGGTTTTAAACTCATTATTAGGATTTGGTGAAAGATCAACTTTGCCGTTTCCTCAAATTTTACAAATCCCCCTTAAATCCCCTTTGAAAACGGGGGCATTCAAAGGGCTGGAATGAATACTGATTTGATTTCAGAAAAAATGTCTGTATAAATACGCCTTTGACATGATGAAACCCGCCTTGAAAACACTTGCCACCGACCGCCGCTCCGAATGGTTTGTCCCGCAATTCGGCCCGCTCAAATTCCGTATTTTTATCGGACTGCTCTTTCTGCCTTACACAGGCATGGTCCTTTCTTTTACCGTCATCGGGGCGATGTTGGCAGAACAAATCTATTGGGAGCGTGTGATCGCTATTGTTCTGATTTATTTTTTCGGACTGGGCATCGCGGCCCACGCTTTGGATGCCATCGGCGGAAGCAGCCAAAAACCCTGGGGTCGGCATTTTTCAAAAAAAACGCTTTGGGCACTTGCAATCTTTTCGCTCATCCCCGCCTACGGCATCGGACTCTATTATATTTTCACGGCAACGCCTTATTTGGCGGTGTTGGCGATTCTGGAGGGTTTTTTCCTTTTTGCGTACAACCTCGAATGGTTTAAGGGGAGGTTTCACACAGATGCATGGTTTGCCTTTTCCTGGGGCATGCTGCCTTTGCTGGCAGGCCACGTCATTCAAAGCAATGCGCTTTCTCTTTCAGCCGTCGTCATGGCCGCCGCGACGGGACTCTTCAGCTATGTTGAGATTAATGCGTCCCGGCCCTACAAAGCCATCAAACGGGCGGGCGACTCATCGGCCCGACTCTTTCAAATCCGATACGAAAAGATCCTCAAAGGCATCAGTCTCGGCGTGATCGTTCTGGCCTTTGCAATGCTTGTTTGGCGGCTTGGATTTTAAAAGAGATTGAAAGTCCGGTTCTTTCAAGATAAGATTGGAGGAATATTTTTGGGATATTACTGCTCAGCTTGCTTGGATTTTATGCATCAAATTGAACTACTGATTTTTGATCTCGATGGCACATTAATCGATTCAAAACGGGACATTGCAAATTCGGTCAACCTGACCTTTCGGGAAATCGGGCTGCCTGAAAAACCGCATGAACTTATTTACGACTATGTCGGCAACGGCGTGAGGCAATTAATCATTGACGCCGTGGGCTCAGATGACCACGCACTCATCGACCGCACGCTTGCGTGTTTTGAACAACATTACCTGAGTCATCTTTTAGATGAAACCCGACTCTTTCCGGGCATCACGGACGTGCTTGAACATTTCGAAAATAAAAAAATCGCACTGGCAACCAATAAACCCGCGCACTACACCGAAAAAATCATGTCGGGTTTAAACCTGAATGCACGCTTTGACATTGTGATTGGCGCAAGCCCGGACATCCGGCTGAAACCGCATCCCGAAATGCTCTTAAAAACATTGGAGATTCTGGAGGTTGCGCCTTCCGATGCGGTGATGATCGGAGACTCTTTAAATGATTTTCACGCCGCAAAAGCTGCGGGGGTGCCTGCCTGCGGGGTCGCTTACGGCTTTGGCGATGCACAAATCTTAAGATCGGAAAATCCGGATTTTTTTATTGATCAAAGTGACGAATTGATGACGCTGTTTAAATAATCGCGCCTAGCGTCAAAAAAAGGGATTGCAAATGAAAAAATGGATTATTTTTGTCATCGCGATCATCCTCGCGCCCCCGGGTGTTTCGGCGCAAAGCCTTGCGGATCGTGTGATCGAACACACCCTTTCAAACGGGCTGCGGGTCTTGATGGTCGAGCGCCATCAGGTGCCGACCATTTCCTTTCAAATCATGTACAGGGTGGGCGGCGCAAATGAAGTCAACGGCAAAACAGGCATCGCCCACCTGTATGAACACATGGCCTTTAAAGGTACAGAAAAAATCGGCACAAACAACTATTCTGAAGAAAAAAAAGTGCTGGCACAAATCGAAAGGGTCAATGAAAGCATCATACAAGAACAACGCAAAGGCATCCGAGCCGATGCGGAGCGGATCGCAGCATTAACAAGGCAAAGAGAAACTCTGCAGGAAGAAGCGCGGCAATATGTCATCCCCAACGAATTGGCGGAAATTTACGACCGCAACGGGGCCGTGGGATTCAACGCCTCAACAGGCAAGGATTTTACCAATTACATCGTCAGTTTTCCGGCCAACCGCCTGCCCTTGTGGATCGCGATGGAGTCGGATCGCATGGCCAATCCCGTCATGCGGGAATTTTATAAAGAACGCGATGTGGTGATGGAAGAACGCCGACGCAGCGTCGAAACCAATCCCGGCGGCAAGCTCTATGAAACCTTCCTGGCAACGGCCTTTTCCGCTCATCCCTACGGCAATCCGATACTCGGATGGCCTTCGGATGAACAAAACCTTTCGGCCACTGAAACCGCTGAATTTTTCAAAACCTATTACGGCCCCAGCAACACCGTCATCAGCATGGTCGGTGATTTTAAAGCCGATGCAGTTCTCCCGCTTTTGGAAGCGGCCTTTGGGAAAATTCCCGCAGCCCCCGTTCCGCCCCGCGTTATCACCGAAGAGCCCCCGCAGCGCGGCGAAAAACGCGCCGAGGTGGAAGATGAGGCCAATCCCCAACTCATGATCGGCTACCATAAACCCAACCTGCATCATCCGGATGATCCGGTTTTTGATGTCATCGACTCCCTGCTTTCCATGGGCCGCACCGCACGGCTTTATAAAAAACTGGTGGTGGAAAAAAAGATCGCCGTCAGTATTTCCGCCCGCAGCGGCTCCCCCGGCGCACGCTTTGCCAACCTGTTTACGATTTCCGCCACACCGCGCGCACCGCATACGACCCGGGAAGTGGAAGCCGCCATTTATGAGGAATTAGAACGGCTCCGCACCGAAGGCCCGACGCAAATGGAACTCGAAAAAGTCATCACCAATATCGACGCCTCACTCATCCGCTCCCTGCGATCCAACAGCGGTCTGGCCAGCCAACTGGCCTATTTTGAAACCGTCGCGGGCGATTGGCGTTACACCTTGAGAAACCGCGACGCCATTGCGAAAGTCACGGCGGAAGACGTGAAACGCGTTGTACGCACTTATTTTAAGAAAAAAAACCGCACGGTCGTCACCTTGGTCCAGCAGGAAAATCAAACGGTGGTGCAAGGAGAAAGTCGATGAGAAAAAATCGCATCAAACAACCTCTGCAAATGACGCTGGGCTTTGGCCTCGCCCTGCTCTTGCTGGCCCCGGGCATCACGCTTGCGGGCGGCAGGGCGGGGGCCGACCCCAGGACGATGACCTTTGACCCCATTGTCTTTCACCCCCCCAAGGCAGAACGTCGGGTGTTGTCCAACGGCATGATCGTCTATCTTATGGAAGACCGTGAACTGCCGCTCATCGATTTTCAGGTCATGGTCCGCACGGGTAAAATTTACGAACCCGCGCATCAGATCGGTTTGGCTGCCCTCACCGGAAGTGTCATGCGCTCCGGCGGCAACCGCAGCCATTCCAGCGAAAAATTAGACGAACTGCTGGATCAAATCGCAGCACGCATGTCGGTAAGCATTGGGACAACATCCGGCAGCGCAGCACTCAACACCCTCAAAAAAGACTTTGATTTCGGGCTGAAACTTTTGAGCGAAACCCTCATGTTTCCGGTTTTTGAAGAAGACAAACTGGGTATCGCAAAAAACAGGGCGCTCGAAAACATACGGCGCAGAAACGACCGCGCCAGCAGCATTGCCACCCGGGAATTTTTCAAGCAGGTTTACGGCGCAGACAATCCCTACGGTCGGGAATCCACCGTGGAAACCATCAATGCCATCACACGCGCGGATCTGATCGCATTTCACCGGAAATATTTTGTGCCCAACAACATGATCCTGGGTGTGACGGGCGATTTTGAAACAGACAAGATGATCCAAAAACTTGAAAAAGCCTTTGCCGGCTGGAAAAAGAAGCCCGTCGATTTCCCCAAAGTCGCCGAGGTCTCCGCACGGAAAAAAGGCGCTGTTTACAAAGTGCTCAAAGAAATCCCTCAAACGCAAGTCCGCATCGGACACCTCGGCATCAAACAGGACAACCCGGACTTTTTTGCCCTCTCAATCATGAACGACATCCTGGGTGCGGGCGGACTCACCAGCCGTCTTTTTCAGGACGTACGCACCCGCCAGGGCCTGGCCTATTCCGTCGGCTCCGTCTTTAGGCCGGGCAAACTCGAACGCGGTTTTTTTCTGGCCTACGGGGCAACACGCACGGAAAAAACGCTCCAGGCGATGAACACCATGATCCGGCATATTGAAAAAATTCGGGAAGGGCAGGTCTCGGATGAGGAACTCCAACGCGCGAAAGAGGCCTTTCTCAATTCCTTCATTTTTTCCTTTTCCTCGCCCGCACAAATTGTCGGCAGACAGATCTCGCTGGAATATTACGGACTGCCCGGCGACTTTCTGGAGCAGTACCGCACCAATGTCGAAAAAGTAACAAAAGACGACATCCTGCGCGTCGCAAAAAAATACCTTCACCCCGACCGGCTTATTATTGTGGCCGTGGGCGATGAAAAACTTTTTGATAAACCGCTCTCGGCATTGGGCGAAGTGAAAGAAATTAAATTAACCCCTTAATAGATTTCCTTACTTTTTATGACAAGAGAGATTTAAAAAATGATGTTACATCGGCTCAAACTTAAGGTCGTTTACGGCGACGCCCTCAATAAAGATAAGCAAGCAAAACGGCTCAAGATGCGGGTCATTTTAATCGCAGGCTTCGCCGTTTTTGTGCCCTTTGCGGTCATTACCTATTTCTTGATTTTCGGGGAAGACCGGATCATGAAGCTGCTCATTATCGGCCTATTGTCCGCATTCTCCTGCGTCCCCGTCGTGCTTTATGCCTATGCCAAAGGCCACGGCAAAGCCCTCAAGATACTCTGGCAGGAGCGTCCGAAGGAACTCAAATGGCTGGGCATTAAAATCGGCTTTTTTTACGGTTTTGCGCTCTATTGGATGATCCTGGGCATCGTCGAATTTTTATTCGGTTATCAAGCGTTTCGGGCCGCATTGATTAGTTTTGTGGCCAGTGCCGCGGCGCGGGACGGCTTTGAAATCGGCTACCTGCGCGCCCGCGATACCGGAAAAAACATAAAAATGGCGATTTTCCCCGACAATCGTGCTTTGAGTGAAATGTTTCCGGTCGCCCCCCTGAAAATATTATTATTGGTCGGCACAGCCCTTTTAGGGGGTGCAATTACCGGTACGGTTCTGGGGCCGCTGCTTTCCAATCACATTCATCAAGCCGTAGCGATTGGGCTGGTTGTCGGCGGCGTCGCAACCCTCTCTTATGCCTGGGCGATGGAGGAACCGCTTTCAAGAAAAGCCCTGATCCGTTATTTCATTTGGCCGGGTTTTACCATGGGCATTACCTATTTCCTCATCCTGGCCTACTTGCTTCGCATTGTTTTCGATATCCGGCTGCCCCCCGCAACGGACTTCGGACTTTTGATGGCCGCTTCCGCGGCTTGGCTCACACTCGAATCCCTTTTTGTCGCTTATTTGCAGTGGAAAAAAACCGCTCCCGCGGCCTCGGTTTCAAAGAAGGGTATCCGGCAAGCCGCCTTATGATCTGTCGATATCGACTTATCATTCCGACTGCCGTTTTTTCTCTCTTTTCTTTTTTCGGCTGTGCAACAATGCCGCCGTCGCCTCAAATGAAACCGCATGCGATTCAGCTTGCAGAAGTGATGACCGATACGGCAAGTGATGCCCCGTTTACCGAAACAGACAGCGAATTCGATGCCTTCGAAGACGAGTTCGCCGATGCCGAAGCACCTACCGTCGCCGACCCGTTTTCGGGTTATAACCGGGCAATGACCCGATTCAACGACAAATTCTTCGATTATGTACTGTCACCTACCGCAAAAGGATACAATGCCATTGTGCCCGAAGGCGGTCGAATCGGCATTCGCCGTTTCTTCAAAAACCTCTTTTTCCCCATGCGCTTTGTGAATAATTTTCTACAATTCAAGTATGAACGCGCCGCAATCGAAACCACCCGCTTTCTGATCAATAGCACCGTGGGCCTGCTCGGTTTTTTCGACCCTGCAAAAGAATGGCTGGATCTCGAAGCCTATCCCGAAGATTTTGGGCAAACCCTCGGATTTTACGGGGTCGGCCCCGGCTTTCATTTAGTCCTCCCCTTTTTGGGTCCTTCAAACCTGCGGGATACGATTGGCCTGATTCCGGACACCTATTCGATTCCCATTACCTACATTCCCGAAATGAACATTTCCGGCACATCGGAGAGCGACCGCCTCCTCATCGCTTTCGGCGTGGAATCCTACCGGAGGCTCAACACAGCCTCCCTGAGCCTCGAAGAATACGAAAGCTTCAGACGAGACGCCCTTGACCTTTATACCTTTTTGAGGGATGCTTATGAGCGAAATCGCACCGCACAAATAAAGGAGTGAATCATGAAAAAAGCGGTCTTTGTTTTGATCGGACTGATACTGACGGCACAACCCGCATTCGCGGACAATCTCACCGAAGTCGATGTTTTCATGAAAGAGCGTCTTAACGGCATTATGCGTTTACTGGAAGACAAAACCCTTTCAAAAGAAGTCCGTAATGAAAAAATCGTCGCCATCATCACCGAAGCCTTTGATTTCACAACCATGGCCAAACTCAGCCTGGGCAAAAAACACTGGCCCGGACTCAGCAAAGAAGACAAAAAGCGTTTCACCGACTTGTTTATCGAACGCCTGAAAACCTCCTATCTTGAAAAGCTGGATCTTTATGACGATGAAAAAATCGTCTACAGTAAACCCGTACAAGTCAAAAAGAAAATCCAAATGATGACCGAACTGGTTTCCGGCGACAGCAAAATCACGATGTTATACAAACTTTATCAATCCAAGAAAAAAGGCTGGCAGGTCTACGATCTCGAATTGGAAGGCGTCAGCCTCATCACCACCTATCGTTCCCAATTCAACGAAGTGCTTGCGACCGGCTCAATGAACGACCTTTTTGCCAAACTGGAACGATCGGACGATCAATAAAACATACCGGTCTTCATCACCCGATTCATCATGAAACCGTCTCAATCCCTCACGGCCCGCCTTTTCGAGCACACGGTGCTTGCTCATCCGCGCATCGTGCTTGTGCTCCTCCTCATTTTAATGGCCCTGCTCGCCTATCAGGCCAAAAACTTCCGTCTGGATGCCTCGGCCGACACACTCATTCTCGAAGACGACCAGGACTTGCGCAATACGCGGGAAATTATGAACCGCTATGGCGAGCAGGATTTTGTCGTTGTCACCTATACGCCGAAAAACGATCTTTTTTCGCCCGATACGCTCGAGCGCATCGACCAACTGCAAAACGATTTAAATGCGCTGGAGGGCGTCTCTTCGGTTTTTTCCTTATTGGATGTGCCGCTGCTTGAAAGCCCGCCCATTCCGATTAAAGAATTGTCCGGCACACTCATCACCCTCCGCTCCGCGGAAGTGGATCTTCAAAAAGCGCGGGTCGAATTTCAAAACAGCCCCATTTTTCAAAACCTGCTCGTAAGCCCCGACTTAAAAACGACCGCCTTACAAGTTCTTTTTCCGACCGACCAAATCGGAAAAAACCTGCTCGAAAAACGCAGGGCCTTTCGGGACAAGGAACGCGCGGGGCAATTGAGCCCCGACGAAAAAGCCGTCTATCTAAAAATCCGCGCAGATCTGAGCAAACATAACGAGAAGATGAAATTAATCCGTCATACCAATATCGCACAAATCCGTGCAGTCATGGATCAATACCGTGAGGGGGCAGACCTCTTTTTGGGCGGCGTCGCCATGATCGCCGACGACCTCATCACCTTTATCAAAAAAGACCTCAGGCTCTTCGGCCTCGGCGTTCTGCTTTTTTTGATTATTACGCTAAAACTCATTTTCGGACGCACGCGATGGATTATCGTCCCCCTCTCTTCCTGTTTCTTTTCTGCGCTGGCAATGTTCGGTTTTTTGGGATTATTCGGCTGGGAAGTCACGGTCATCTCTTCCAATTTTGTTTCGCTTCAACTTATTATCACAATGGCCATCAACATTCACCTCATCGTGCGCTACCGGGAATTGGAAGACGCATTGCCCGAAGCTACGAATCAGGCGTTAATTTTTAAAACCGTCACCTCCATGTTCAAACCCTGTCTTTACGCAGCCTTGACCACGATTGCGGGTTTCGGTTCTTTAGTCCTGAGTAAGATTCTGCCGGTGATTAATTTTGGCTGGATGATGATCGCAGGCATCTCGGTTTCCCTGCTGCTGTCCTTTATCATTTTTCCTGTGTTTTTAATTTTTTTGAAAAAACCCGCAACGGACTCTTCACGAAAACCGACCTTCCCGCTGACGGCTATTTTTGCCAAACTCACCGCATTGCACGGCAATCTCATCGTGACCGTGAGTGCCCTCGCACTCGTATTCAGCCTCATCGGGATTTCACGCCTTGTTGTGGAAAACAGCTTTATCGACTATTTCAAACAGAGCACCGAAATCTATCAAGGCATGAAGTTAATCGATCAGAATCTGGGCGGCACAACACCCCTGGACGTCGTCGTCAATTTTGACACAGCCGAGCCGGAACCCGCCGCAAATGCGGCAACCGCAGATGAAGGATTTGACGAATTCGAAGATTTTGAGGAATTTGAAACCGAAGAAAATGCGGATAAATATTGGTTTACCGAAGATAAAATGGCGCAGATCAAAAAAATAAATGCCTACCTCGACAGCATCCCGGAGACCGGAAAAGTTCTCTCTTTGGGCACAATGTTACAGGTCGCCGAAAAATTGAACAACGGCAAAGCGCTGGATAATTTCGAACTGGCCGTGCTTTACGAAAAACTGCCCAAAGACCTGCGATCCCTCGTGCTCACGCCCTATGTTTCCATCGAACATAATCAGGCCCGCTTCGCCATCCGGGTGCGGGATTCGGAACCCACACTCAAACGCAATGCCTTCTTAAAAAAAATCTACCGGGACCTGACCCACGACCTTAAACTCAAACCCGAAAACCTGCAAATTACCGGCATGATGGTTTTGTACAACAACATGCTGCAAAGCCTCTTTGATTCCCAGATCAAAACCCTGGGCGTCACCGTCGCCGCACTTATGATCATGTTTCTCATTCTGTTTCGCTCTTTTAAATTCAGCATCATTGCAATCATGCCGAACCTTTTATCCATCGGCATCGTCTTGGGCATGATGGGTTGGCTGGGCATTCCGCTGGATATGATGACCATCACCATCGCCGCCATCAGCGTCGGCATCGCCGTGGACGACACCATCCACTACATCCATCGTTTCAGGCACGAATTTCCCAAAGACCGCAACTACATCCAATGCATGCGCCGTTGTCACGAAAGCATCGGACACGCAATGTATTACACCTCCGTCACCATCGTGATCGGTTTTTCGATTCTCACGCTTTCGAACTTCATTCCGAGTATTTATTTCGGTTTATTGACGGGATTGGCGATGGTGATTGCGCTGGTCGCCGCCATGACACTTTTGCCGCAATTGATTATCCTCATGAAACCGCTCGGCCCGGAAGGGTCGGGGCAAGAAAGGGACAAGGCGATTTGATTGTAGTGCGCTGACAAAGTGATGAAAGTTTGCTTTACCACTTCCTGCGATCACCTTGATATAAAATGACCTTATCTCAACATTCCAACAAGCAATTCAATTCACGTCTTTTTGCAACACTTCTCGTCGCGTATTTCCTCCCCTCCAACGCGTAACATCCTAAGTCGTATTGATCGCTATACTTGTGCTGAACCCTGCAGTGGCGCCTAAGCCCGGTTTCGCTAATGGCTCTGCCTTGTCTTTTCCCACTTCTTTTACATCAAAAAAGACCTGCGGCCTTAAGAAAAAAGCGGTTTTAGCGTTCTGATTCCAATGGCTCATTTTGGGGCTTGAATAACAAATATCTTGGGTGATGAGCAGCTTCGTGAAGCCGGACTTACCATCGGGAAAACATTCGAGCTTGGGGAAGGTCGCAGGGGCGGGGTCAGTTTCGCCTTGCTCAAATAGTGAAAATGAAGTTGCTTTTAATGCGGCACAAACAAAGCATAAATCTTATGCCGGAAAAATCTACTATGGTTCCAAATCATCCGCTTCGGCTTATCAGAGCAGAGTGACCGGAGCGATCATTTTATCGCGCCAGTCACTCATTCATAGATATGCCAAGCCGCTTCCCCCGAGATTCGGCGCTCTGCAGACCCTGTTTCCGCATGCGTTCCCCCGCCAGCGCAAGGCAAAGTCGTCGCAGTTCGCTGCATTTTTTAAGTCGCTTTGTGATGGCTTCGGGAGACATGTCAACTTTTTTCAATGTATTCTCTCAGATATCTGATGTCGTCTTGGTCTTGTCCGCTTTGCCGAAAAGACTTAAGATGGATGAGCCCCCGGGGAGAGACAACAGGCAGTTCCCCTTCCTTCCATTGGAGTCGTTTCCGGCTTTCCCAAGTGTCTCGGATTGCGGGTGTGACCAGCAACATATCCAAGACCAACGAATCGTCGGAATCTTCTCCTGCTTTCGTCAAACGGTAGATCTGAATCGCTCCCGCTTTAAACCGCATTAATCCTGCATCAAAAGCATAACCCAGTTTTTTTGCAACCGTTTTGGCTTTCTCCAAGGTTTCCGGCTGAATTAAAATATCAATATCAACAGTCGCACGCGGAAAGGCATAAACGGCCATTGCGAGGCCGCCGCAAAGCGCGTACTCGATCTTTTCGTTATCAAAGGTTGACGTGAGTTGTCGGAATTCCTCGAAAAGATCCATGTTTGCCTGCTTGATTCCAGCCCGCGTTTCCGGTTTAGCCTAAAGTGAAAAGGCGTTGTTTTTATTGATCGGTCTTCAAAAGCATGTCATAGGGTCACGGGAATTTCAAGGCTTTCAATAAAAATTAAAACACAACCATGAGTGAGGCAGGGCTTGATCTGGTGGATCTAAAACTGATCGGAAGTCGGTTTGCGCCTTTTTTACACTAAGAGAAATGCCGTTCTATGGTATAAAGCCCATAACAGCCAAAAATCTAAGCTGTGCCAAACGCGTGCAGAGCAAGACATTTAGCGTGTCAATTATGAGCTTCTACGACAAAATCATACTCCCCAAACTGCTGCACTTCGCTTGCGGTTTAGGGGTCGTCACCGACCAGCGTAAAAAAATCGTGCCCTTTGCGAGCGGTCGGGTACTGGAAATCGGCATCGGTTCGGGTTTAAATTTGCCCTTGTATCAGAGCGGGCGGATCGAAAAGGTGGTCGGGCTCGACCCTTCGCACGAGATGCTGGATATCGCAGCGCGCGGTCTTCAAAAAGTGGATTTTGCGGTAGATTTCATCACAGCCTCGGCAGAGCAGATTCCTTTGCCGGACAAGGCGGTAGACAC
The DNA here is from genome assembly GCA_027020665.1 of Nitrospira sp. Classification (GTDB taxonomy): domain Bacteria; phylum Nitrospirota; class Nitrospiria; order SBBL01; family JAADHI01; genus JAADHI01. The sequence goes on along the minus strand of JALUVJ010000060.1, from coordinate 236 downwards.
AGTCTTGGTCACCTACACAATGTGTACAATTCCCGATATCGATGCCGCGCTCTCCGAAATGCGGCGTGTGCTCAAACCCGGCGGCGAACTCATTTTTTGCGAGCACGGACTTTCAAAAGATGAAAAGGTGCGGCGCTGGCAACAGCGCATGGACCCCGTCTGGGGCAAATTCACCGGCGGTTGCCACATCAATCGCAACATGCCCGCACTCATCGAGAATGGGGGCTTTCAAATCA
>JALUVJ010000059.1 GCA_027020665.1 Nitrospira sp. | reverse complement strand
TTTGTCTTTTTCGATCAGGGCAGTTTTTGCGCCCAGTTGCGCCGCGCCGCTTGCGGTCACCAGTCCCGCAGCACCGCCACCGATCACAATCAAATCATAGACTTCCATGTATTCCCCCAATCGCCTTTACGATTTTGCGGCATCTGTTTTACGCTTTGCCGCAGCAGATTTTTTAAATTTATTATAAAATACGGGCAGCAAGGATAACATCCCCAAAAGTACAAAAGCCCCTAAAACACCGGGAGATGCAACATCTTTAAGCGAGTTGATTTGGCCCAGTTGTTTCCCCGCATTGGTATAAACAATGCTGCCCGGCAGAATCCCGATCGCAGTCCCGGTCACAAAGGTCGAAAGCTTGATGCGTGTCATGCCCGAAGCCAGGTTCACCAGAAAAAAAGGAAAAAGCGGAATTAGGCGCAGCGTGAGCAGATAGTTAAATCCATTCTCAGCAAAACCCGCCTGAATACCGGACAAACGTTTTCCGAATTTCTTTTCAATGCTGTCGCGGAAGAGATAACGTGTCGCGATAAACGCCAGAACAGATCCGGATGTTGCTCCGATATTCACAAAAAACGCCCCTAAAAACGTGCCGTATAAGAGACCGCCGGCCAAGGTTAAAATTGTCGCACCCGGCAACGAGAGCCCGGTTTGAATCGTGTAAACGGCAATAAACAGCATCACAGTGAGCAGATAATTTTCCTGTGTGTAGGCCTTGAGCGTATCTTTATTGTCTTTCAGAGCTTCGAGTGTCACAAATCGCCCCAGCTCAAAAAAAGAAAACGCGGCAATGCCGAGCACAATGAGGATTAAAACGACCCATTTCCCGGTCGATTTTTTTTGAGCGTTTTGCGTTGGCCCGTGCATCTCTTCCTCCGGTTTTTTATGATATCGTGCTCAAGGAGCGTCCTGAATACAGACGGAACAAACACAGGTCATGCCGAATACGGCCCGCTAATTCAGCTCGGCATCGTTCCAATATTTTGTGCCTTTAATTGTTGCCTGAAGGGCTAAGCCGTTTTCCGTGAGCTGATAGATGGTGATGTGATCCACCGTGGCCTCACCACCCACGGCGAGCCCTTTGTCTCCGGCTTTCGCCGCCGCATCCGCCTGAACGCCAAAGGCCCAGCCCTGATTGATAAAACGGTTCAGAGTGTCCGCGTTGTGAAATACAAAGACTGCGCGGAAATCCCTTACCCCCAGGCCGAGGCCGAGACCGAGTTCCCCCATTTTCATATAAGTGTATTTTCCGGTCCGGTTATTTTTAACGACACCGTAACCGCCGCCAACACTGGCAAAAATGACTTTGACATTTGCATTGCTGAAAACACCGTAGCCTGCGGCGCGGGTGATTTGAGCTTCAACATCCGGCTTGAGTTGAAAGAGATCGGACAGGACGGTCTCTTTCATTTCAAGAACGGCCTGCCGTTTGTCTGCTTGTGTTTTCTTTCCCATCGTCACACAGCCTGAAAAGGTGAATACCAGGATAAAAGAAATGAATACGGATAAACGATTCATAATGGACCTCTTGTTTTTTTATTGGAAAAATGACGGCCTCTTGTGTTGTTGTGTTGAGATGAAAGATTTGGCTGACCGTTTTTTCACCCCGTCCGTCCCAAGATCGATGCATATTTCCAGGAAGCTCCGATTGAAGTCTGTGTAAAAGCTCCAGTCAATTTAACACTTTTGCGCGAAAGAGAGAAAGTCCTCGTTTTATCCCAAAATCAATCGCTGATTTTGGGTTTATGTTGCGGATTGCGTCTGTGTTTTTGCCTTGCGTTCTCTCCTTGCTTTTCGCTACATTCTTTAAGCATTGCGCATCGCGTTTTCCATGCACCTATAGGTGCTTTGCTTATTGCTCGAACCTGTGTATCTTCGGACTTCAAGCGGAAGAAAAAGGAAACCATGAAAGCAAGCGACTTGTTTGTGAAGTGCCTTGAAAATGAAGGCGTAGAATACATTTTCGGCATTCCGGGGGAAGAAAACCTGGATCTTCTGGAATCTCTGAGCCATTCAAGCATCAAACTCATTCTCACGCGCCACGAGCAGGGCGCAGGATTCATGGCCGCAACCTACGGCCGACTCACGGGAAAAACCGGCGTGTGTCTCGCGACTTTGGGGCCGGGTGCGACAAACTTCGTAACCTGTGCGTCTTACGCCCTCTTAGGCGGCATGCCCGTGCTTTTTATCACCGGTCAAAAACCCATCAAAAAAAGTAAACAAGGGCGATTTCAAATCATCGACGTTGTGCAGATGATGCAACCCATTACCAAGTTTTCCAAACAGGTCGTGGATGCCAACAACATTCCCCATCTTTTGCGGGAATGTATGCGCCTCGCCGAATCCGAAAAACCCGGCGCGGTGCACTTGGAGTTGCCTGAAGATATTGCCGAAGAAATAACGGATCGTCAGCCTTTTGCTGTGACGGAAGTCGATCCGCCGCGTGCGGCTTGGCAGGCCATCGAAAAAGCCGTGGAGATGATCGAAGCCGCCGAGAGGCCCTTGTTGCTCATCGCCTCCGGCGCAAACCGGAACATCGTTCACAAGGAACTCTTGGCCTTTATCGATGCCACCGGCATCTATTTTTGCACTACGCAAATGGGCAAAGGCGTGATCGATGAACGGCACACACAGTTTCTCGGCACGGCCGCGCTTTCTGCCGATGATTACTTGCATTGCGCCATTAACCGGGCCGATCTTATTATCAACGTCGGCCACGATGTCACAGAGAAACCGCCCTTTTTTATGGATGAAAGCGGGCGATTAAAAGTCATTCACATCAGTTTTTATCCCGCGCAAATGGACGATATTTATTTTCCTCAACATGAAGTGATCGGATGCTTGAAAACCAATCTACAAAAAATGACACAAAAAATAAAAAAATCGCCGAAGCGGAATGTTGATTATTTTCGCCGGATAAAAGACCGGATCGAAACCCACGTTTACGGCGCAAGCCATCAAGACGGTTTTCCCAATACGCCGCAGCGCATCGTCGCCGAAATCCGTGAAACCGTTTCGGATGATGCCGTTCTTTCTTTTGACAACGGCATGTACAAAATTTGGTTTGCGCGCAATTACAAAGCCTACCATCCCAATACGGTGTTATTGGATAATGCGCTTGCAACAATGGGTGCGGGTTTGCCTGTGGCGATTGGCGCAAAACTGGTGTCCCCGGAGGCACAGGTCGTGGCGGTTTGCGGGGATGGCGGGTTTATGATGAACAGCCAAGAGATGGAAACGGCCGTTCGGCTCAGCTTGCATCTTGTTGTAATTGTGTTACGGGATAATGCATACGGCATGATTAAATGGAAGCAAGCCGGGAGTGATTTCGCGAATTTCGGCCTGGATTTTGGGAACCCCGATTTTGTGCTTTATGCGGAAAGTTACGGTGCCAAAGGTCATCGCGTTACAAAAAACGGAGAACTGCAAAGCATCCTGAACCGGTGTTTAACAGAACCCGCGGTGCACTTGATTGAAGTCCCGATTGATTATTCGGAAAACGAACGTGTGTTTTTGAAAGAGCTGAAAGAAAAGACTTGTCTGCTTTAAAAATTAAGGAAGCTCGCATTAAGTCCGGCTTGAATTTTGCTCGAAAAAAAACAATTCATGACTGAATCAGAGCTTCAGGAAATCAAGCCCAGGAGAACATGATGGAAGAAATTCAAATTTTAAACCCCTTTGATCAAAGCGTGATCGAGACCCTGACTTTTGAAGATGAAAAATCCGTCTTCCATAAATTGGAGACGGCGCACCGGCTTTTTCAGGATCACAAAAAGCAGCTTCCCAAGTACGAACGCATCCAAATCTTGGAACGTTTGGCCGAAAAAATTTCAGCAGATGCCGAACGCTTTGCACAGGAAGCCGCCGCCGAAGGCGGAAAACCCATTGCGGATTCGCGGGTGGAAATCGCCCGTGCCATCGACGGCATTAAAATCGCCGTTCGTGAATTAAGCCGACTCAACGGCGAAGAGATTGCAATGGGCATTACGGCCTCTTCGACAAACCGCATGGCGATGACCATCCGTCAGCCGCGCGGCGTGGTGCTCGCCGTCAGCGCCTTTAATCACCCGTTTAATTTAATCATTCATCAGGCCATTCCCGCAATTGCCGTGGGGTGTCCCGTATTAGTGAAACCCGCCTTAACCACGCCACTCTCCTGTCGAACGATCGTAAATTTGCTTCACGAAGTGGGGCTGCCCGAAACATGGTGTCAGATGATTTTTTGCGATAATGAAGTAACGGGGAAATTGGTTTCTGATTCGCGCGTTTCATTTCTCACCTTTATCGGTTCCGAAAAAGTGGGTTGGATCTTGCGCTCCCGGCTTGCGCCGGGAGCGACTTGCGCACTGGAACACGGCGGACTTGCGCCTGTGATTTTTGATCAAACGGCGGATATCACAAAAAATCTGCCGCCGCTCATCAAAGGCGGTTATTATCATGCCGGCCAGGTCTGCGTTTCCGTGCAACGCATTTATGTGCAAAACACTATTTCAAAAGATTTTATTGAACAATTTACCGAAGGGGTCAAGACCCTCAAAACCGGCAACCCGCTTGAGGATCAAAGCGAAGTCGGCCCCCTCATTTTGCCGCGAGAAACGAATCGCATTCATGCCTGGATTCAAGAAGCCCTTGCCACCGGGGCAAAATTAACCCTTGGCGGTAAAAAAATTTCCGAAAGCTGTTATCAGCCCACGGTTTTAGTGAATCCACCCGAAGACGCCAAAGTATCGCGACAAGAAATCTTCGGCCCGGTTGTTTGCCTTTACACCTATGATGATTTGGACGAAGCCATTCAAAGGGCCAACGGCCCGGAGGTTTGTTTTCAGTCAGCCATCTTTACAGAAGAAATCGACACAGCATTTGAAGCCGCAAAACGCTTGAATGCCCTGGCCGTGATGATTAACGATCACACGGCTTTCCGCGTAGACTGGATGCCCTTCGGCGGCGCAAAGAAATCCGGGCTCGGCGTCGGCGGCATCGGTTATTCGATGAAGGATATGACACTTGAAAAGTTACTAGTGTTTAAATCGGCGAGTTTGTGAAACCAGCCTCGCAATCGGGTCAAAAAATACGGAAATCACCCTAAAAACCCTTTTATTTATTCGACCTTTCTCAATCGTTTGTCATTCATAATGCTCAGCATCCCTCCATGATGAACAAGATAAGCGATCGCTCAGACGCCTCTTCTATCGGAAGCGACCCAAATCAGTCGCGGAATTTGGGAAACGCCGCGGGCTTGCAATGATTGAAGTGGACTGCTAGGATGTGAATTCATCTGAGTTTTTAAAATGTCCTTCACAAAAAGAAACAACATACAGACAATTTTTCTTTGGAGTTTGCTCCTGGTTTTTTCGCTCAGTGTCACGGGAAAAGCCGGGGCATGCAACAAGCCTTCCATGATGGAGATGAGCCAGGGCGAGGCCATGAAATGTTGCATGGAACGCTGCCGCATGAAAATAACGGATGAGGCTGCAAAACAGGCCTGTCAGTTGAGTCGCCATGCCTTAAGTCCCAAAGAAACGCTTTCCAAAGCGCACAATGACAATCACGAACGCAGCATTCAGCTCGCTGCGGACATCAATCCCTTACCGCTTTTTTCTTCGATCCCGCTTGAAGCGGATCACACAATCAAACACATTCCGTTCGAGCCGCCGATGAAGCGCCACGCTTCAACCCTTCCAATCTACACCAAGATACAAATCTTTCTTATCTGATTTAGCCCCTTATTTTTCTTTAAACGTTTCATCCTTGTCCCCGCACTGTTTATCTTGTGCGGTCCGGGATAAAAACCGTCTTTTTGTCCATTTTTTTATTCACCGAGGATGCGCCATGAAGCAACGATTGCGGATACCCTTTTTTACGATGTTAATCTTTTTATCGACACTGTTTCCCGCCTTAGGGAAAGCGGAAGACACACTCAAGCTATCCACGCTCATTGAAGAAGCACTTGAGGCCAATCCGAATATCGCGGCGGCCGGGGCCGCGTGGGCGGCGCAAAAAACACGCATTGACCGCATGAAAATCCTGGATGACCCGGAGGTCGGCTTCGACACCTGGAATATCCCCAATACCCTTGACGTAAGCGGAACACGCAACTGGATCTTTTTCGCCCGGCAGCGATTTCCAGCGGCGGGGACTTTAAACCTGCGCGCCGAGGCGGCGGAAACCGAAGCGGCGCTGGCTGAAACACAAATCCACATCACCTCACAATCCGTCACGGCGCAAGTCAAAATCGCTTACGACGCGCTTTATTTGGCGCACAAGGCCCTGGAAGTGAATGCGGAACACATTGATATTACAAAGCAATTTGAGGAAATCGCCGAGATCAAGTATCAGACCGGCGCGGCCTCCGAGCAGGATGTGCTCAAGGCGCGCGTGACCCTGGCGCGTTTGGAAAACGAGCAAGTAACACTTGAACAAAGTCTGCATACCGCGCGCGCGGTCTTGAATACCCTGCTGGGGCGCGCACCCGCTTCTCCCTTGGCAAAGCCGGATGACTTGCGGCCCATACGGCTGCCCGCCGATCTCGCGGCCCTGAGATCAAAAGCACTCAGCGAGCGGCCGGAATTGGTGGCCCTCAAAACGGCGATTCGGCGCAGCAAGCAGGAAACCGCGCTGGCCAAGTTGAAGTTAAAACCGGACTATCAGGTCTCCGTGAAACGCTTTCAAAATCGCGGCACGCCGCAAGCGAGCGGTTGGGGCGTTTCCGCCAGCATCAACCTGCCCTGGTTTTTTAAGGAAAAATACGACGACCGCGTTCGGGAAACACGGCATCGCAGCACGGAACAAGAAGCCCGCTATCAAAACTTAAAAGACCAAACCCGCTTTGCCGTCGAGGATTTGATCATCAAGATCCAAACGGCGGGAAGGCTCGCCGCGCTTTTTCAGGACAATGTGATTCCGCAAGCGGAACAGTCTGTCACATCCGCTCAAAACGGCTATGAAACGGATCAGGTTGATTTTCTGGACTTGCTGGAAAGTCAGCGGCAGTTGGTTGATTTTCGACTCGAATATTTTCGCGCCCTGACGCTTCAAAATCAGGAAGTGGCGCGACTGGAGCAGGTGCTGGGAAGCGACTTGTCCGATTTAAAAAATGAGAGCGACTGAAACCCGAAACCCGTCATTTCGACCGCAGGGAGAAATCTTAAGATTCTTTGAAGCCGCTTGAAAACACGGATTTCTCCCTTCGGTCGAAATGACATGAGGGAAAAGTCGAAATGACATGAATAAAAGGTCGAAAGGATGTGAGTAAAAAACGAGCGACTTGTCTGATTTTAAAAATGAGAGAGACTGAAACCCGAAACCTGTCATTTCGACCGCAGGGAGAAATCTTAAGATTCTTTGAAGCCGCTTGAAAACACGGATTTCTCCCTTCGGTCGAAATGACATGAGGGAAAAGTCGAAATGACATAAAGAAAAAGCCGAAATGACATGAAGAAAAAATCGAAAGGATATGAGTAAAAGGTCGAAAGGATATTGAGTAAAAAACGGAGGAATAACATGAAACGATTTTTTTGTCTTGGATTCACCGCACTTCTTGTTTTGTCCTTTTCCCGGCAAGGCACGGCCCAAATGAAAGACATGAAAAACATGAAGGACGGCAAGATGGAGATGTCCATGCCTGGGATGTCTTCCGGCAACAAGGCTCCCGAAGGCCAAGTGCCCGTCACGCTCACGCCGCACCAACAAAAACTGGTGGGTGTGAAGACTCAGCCTGTTCGCAAAAAAGTCATGAATAAAGTCATCCGCACCATCGGGCGCGTGGACTACAACGAACGGACTTTAACAACCGTCACCACCAAAATCGAAGGCTGGATCGAAGATCTCAGTGTGGATGCGACGGGCATGGCCGTCAAAAAGGGCCAAGCCCTCTTTTCGGTCTACAGCCCGAAACTGCTTCAAACGCAAGAAGAATACCTGATGGCATTTAAAGCGAAAAAAGGCAGCGCCCTGCTGGCTTCTGCCAGCCGCAGGCGCTTGCGGCTTTGGGATGTGACGGCAGGGCAGATCCGGGATTTGGAAAAACGCGGCAAGGTCATCCGGGCCTTGCCCGTGCTCTCTCCCGCCGCCGGCATTGTCACGGAAAAAACGGCGCTGACCGGCATGTATGTCAAACCCGGCATGGCCTTGTACAAAATCGCGGATCTCTCCAAAGTCTGGGTTCTGGCCGATATCTACGAACACGAGCTGCCCTGGGTACGGACGGGACAGATGGCGGAAATCACTTTCGCATCCTTGCCCGCCGAAGTGTTTCAGGGCAAAGTGACTTACATCTACCCCTATCTCAATGAAGGCAGCCGTACCGCGACAATCCGCATCGAGTTGGACAACAAAAAAGGGCGGCTCCGGCCCGGCATGTATGGCAATGTCGCCTTTGCCGTGCCGGCCAATGAAGGCCTGCTCGTGCCGGAGACGGCGGTTCTGGATTCCGGCCTGCGCCGGGTGGCCTTTGTTGCCAAAGCAAACGGCCGGTTTGAGCCGCGCGTGATTAAAACCGGCATGCGTTTGAATCACGAAGTGCAAGTCTTGGAGGGATTGGCCGAAGGGGAACGGGTGGTCACGCACGGCACCTTTTTAATCGATTCCGAAAGCAAGCTCATGGCCTCCATGGAAGGCATGATGGGCCTCGTCGGCATGGGCGACTGGAAGATGGAAGGCTCCAAGATGGGCGGCATGGACGGCATGGATATGGATATGGACATGGACATGGACGGCATGGAGATGGACGGCATGGAGATGGACGGCATGGAGATGGACAAATGATGTTGACGGTGAATGTTGAAGAACCTGTCATTTCGACCGAAGGGAGAAATCTTGGAATCGTTGGTGCCTCTTTAAAAAGTAAGATTTCTCCCTTCGGTCGAAATGACAGGCTTTTCACTGCCGGCCGTTCACTGTAAACCATTTATATTTTGAGGTCTTATCATGATTGAACGCATTATCGAAGCCTGCGGGCGCAACCGTTTCATGGTCTTTCTGGGCGTCTTCTTTTTTGCCGCCTGGGGCATCTGGGCGACGGATCGCATTCCGCTGGACGCCATTCCCGATCTCTCCGACGTGCAGGTCATCGTCTTTACCGATTGGCCGGGGCGCAGCCCCACACTCATCGAAGATCAAATCACCTATCCCATCGTCACCGCCATGACCGCAGCACCCAAGGTGAAATACGCGCGCGGGCAGAGTTTTTTAGGACTGTCCTTTGTGAACGTCGTCTTCGAAGACGGCACGGACATGTACTGGGCCAGAAGCCGCGTCATGGAATACATGCAGGGCGTGGCGGGCAAGCTGCCGGAAGGGGTCACGCCGACCTTGGGGCCGGATGCCACCGGCGTGGGCTGGGTCTTTGAATATGCGCTCGTGGATGAATCCGGCACGCATGATTTGTGGGAATTGACCTCTTTTCAGGATTGGACCTTGCGCTACTGGCTGCAAGCGGTGCCGGGTGTGGCCGAAGTCGCCACCATCGGCGGCATGGTCAAGCAGTATCAAATCGAACTCGATCCCAACAAATTGCTGGCCTACAACATTCCCTTAAAAACCGTCATTCGGGCCATTCGAGAAAGCAACAACGATGTCGGAGGCCGCGTCGTCGAGCTGTCGGAACGGGAATACATGCTGCGCGGTTTGGGCTACATCGAAACCCTGGACGATCTGCGCGACATCGCCCTGGTCCTGCGCGACGATGACACCCCCGTTTTTTTAGGCGATGTCGCGCGGGTGCAGATCGGGCCGGAGATGCGGCGCGGATTGGCGGACTTGGATGGGGAGGGGGAAGTCGTCGGCGGCGTCGTGGTCATGCGTTTTGGCGAAAATGCCTTAAACGTCATCGAAGGCGTGAAAGCCAAACTCAAGGCAATCGAAGGCTCGCTGCCCAAGGGCGTGAAGATCGTCACGACCTACGACCGATCCGAGCTCATCTACGGGGCGATTGATACCTTGAAGGAAAAACTGGTCGAGATTACGATCGTCGTCAGCATCATTTCCGTCATTTTTCTGTTTCATTTCCGCTCGGCCCTGGTCGCCATTTTAACGCTGCCGGTGGCCATTTTGATTTCCTTCATCGCCATGTATTATTTGGGCTTAAGCTCCAACGTCATGTCTCTGGGCGGCATTGCCATTGCCGTGGGCGCGATGGTGGATGCCTCCGTCGTCATGATCGAAAACGCCCACAGCCGCCTGGAGCAACATCCCGGTGCCGACCGCAGCACGGTGATTATCAACGCGGCCAAAGAACTCGGCCGCCCCCTGTTTTTTTCACTGTTGATTATCACGATTTCCTTCATGCCCGTCTTCACCCTCGAATCCCAGGAAGGGCGGCTCTTTAAACCCCTGGCCTATACCAAAACCTTCGCCATGTTTTTCGCCGCCATCGTGTCGATTACGCTTGTGCCCGCGCTCATGACCCTGCTGATTCGCGGTAAAATCACAGCGGCCAACAAAAACCCGGTCAATCGCTTACTCGTCTGGCTCTATCGCCCCTTTTTAAAGGCGGTGCTGCGCTTTCGTTTGATTACGCTCATCTTGGCGATTGCCGGTCTTGCGCTCACCGTGCCCGTTTTTCAAAAACTCGGCAGCGAATTCATGCCGCCTTTGAACGAAGGCACGATGCTCTACATGCCGACGACGCTGCCGGGACTGTCCATCCGCGAAGCCAAGGCCGTTTTGCAAAAACAGGACAAGATGCTGAAGGCATTTCCGGAAGTGGCCCATGTCTTCGGTAAAATCGGACGGGCCCGAACCTCCACCGATCCCGCGCCGCTCAACATGGTCGAAACCGTCGTCACCTTCAAGCCGCGCGATCAGTGGCGGCCGGGTCTCACTTGGGACGATCTCATCGACGAGATGGACGCCGAGCTGCAATTTCCGGGGATGCCGAACATTTGGTGGATGCCGATCCAAACCCGGAACGAAATGCTGGCGACCGGCATCCGCAGCACGCTGGGCATCAAAATCCTGGGGCCGGATTTGGCGGAGATTGAAAAAATCGCCCTGGAGATGGAAGGCATTTTGAAACACCATTCGGGCGCGCGTTCTGTTTTTGCCGAACGCGTGACCGGCGGTTATTACATCGATTTTAAAATCAAACGCCGCGAAGCCGCGCGTTACGGCCTGCGGGTGAAGGACGTGAACGATGTCGTCGAAAGTGCCATCGGCGGCAAAAACATCGCGCAAACGGTCGAAGGCCGCGAGCGTTATCCCATCAACGTGCGCTACGCGCGGGAGCTTCGGGATGATCCCGAATCCTTGGGCCGCGTCTTGGTCGCCACGCCAACGGGTGCGCAAATCCCCTTGGCGCAAGTGGCGGAAATCACGATCAATCAAGGCCCGCCGATGGTGCGCGATGAAAACGGCTCCCTGGCCGGTTTTGTTTTTGTGGACGGCGTGAGCGGCGATCTCGGCACCTTCGTCGAAAAGGCCAAAAAAATCGTGCAGGAGAATATAAAATTGCCGCCCGGATATTCCCTGGTCTGGGCCGGACAATATCAGTACATGCTGCGCGCAAAGGAAAAACTCTCGGTCGTCGTGCCCATGACCTTGGCTCTTATTTTTGTGATGCTCTACATCAACTTTAAGTCTATCGGCCGAAGCCTGATCGTGCTCTTCAGCGTGCCTTTTGCCCTCATCGGCGGCATTTGGGCCTTGAAGCTGTTGAATTACAACATGAGCGTGGCCGTCTGGGTGGGGCTGATTGCGCTCGCAGGTGTCGCCGCCGAAATGGGTGTCGTCATGGTGTCTTTTTTAGACGAAGCGCTTGCCTCAAAAAAAGAAGGACTCACACGAGAAATTTTAAAAACCGCCATCATCGACGGCGCGGCCAAGCGCGTGCGCCCCGTCATCATGACCGCCGCCACCACCTTCATCGGTTTGATTCCGATTCTGTGGAGCACCGGCACCGGCGCGGATGTGATGAAACGCATCGCCGCCCCGATGGTCGGCGGCATGATCTCGGCAACCATTTTGACCTTGTTGCTGATTCCGGCGGTGTACGGGCTATTTCGCCAATGGGAAATGCGGGGGCAGGAGGCCTAAGGTAGCTGTGGGCCGGCAAGGAAGCGCTCTCTTTATTGCTATCTGTTGTGACCATCGGTGAGTTGCGACGCGGTATCGAGTTGATACGTCATCGCGGTGATACTCGACAGGCGAACCTACTCGAAAAATGCTTGGACAAGCTTCAGACGGAATACGAAGATTTTATACTGGACATTGATAAAAACATCGCCCAGCAGGTCTTTTATTTTCTTGATTGTTGCATCAACATCCATCTGATCTCATGTCAAAACCTTCCCCTGCATCGAACACTTATGTGCATTGACAAAAATCACACAAAATCCTTGTCAAGCAGTTTTTATGCTGAATCGTTACCTATTTTTCAAGTTTATGCTAGGATAGGATCAGTCGTTTTTGTGGACAAAATTGAAAAAGGATCTATGCCTGTTAACGAAACGCCATTTTATACAAAAAGCCCTCAGAGGACACTGATTTATGGAGTCAGTAGTGCCTGAATCGCCCTTCTTCCCTATGGTGGTGTCATCGGTCTTGCCTTTGCTGAGTTTCATTAAGAGGCATAATAAGGATGTTGTGTCGAATCATCCGATCAATCCAGACACCGGCATCCGGACTTTAGATTCCCCCCTCTCTTCCTCCTCTGATGCGTGCTCAGGCAAACTCGGTCGCTGGGAGAACGTGCTGCTGATCCTTGCACTTTCATTGACTGTCTTGATTTATGCACCCACGATTCGCTGGCTTTTTGAACGCTGGACGATGAGCATCTGGCACAATGGTCACGGCCTCTTCATTCCGCCTATTGTGGCTTATCTTGTTTGGCAAAAGCTCGGCGCTTTACGCCATCTGCCGAGAGAAAGCAGCCCCTGGGGCTTTGCCATCTTGATTCCCGCGTTTGCTTTGCATGTGCTTGATGTCGGTATACACACAGAAATCCTTTCCGCTATCTCTATCGTTATTTTGCTTCCGGGCATGTCGCTTCTTTTTCTCGGTGCGAGTCGGACAAAAGCAATCACCTTTTTACTCTTTTTTCTGTTTTTCATGTTGCCGCTCCCGCTCGGATTGACAAGGGAAGTCCATCTGGTCCTGCGTGATATTACGGCTGCAAATATCGCCTGGGCGATTCCCAAGATGGGTGTCCCGATTTTTGTTGAAGGCACCATGATCCACTTACCGAATGCCTCCCTCCTGGTTGCCGATGCCTGTAGCGGATTTTCGACGCTCTATGCAATGGCGGCGGTAACTTGTTTGACCGTGCATGTTTCTCCGCATCGCAAGAGGGCATTGTTTGTGCTTTTCATTGCGGCGCCGGTCGCAATTTTAGCCAATACGCTTCGTTCGATTATTTTGGTTTTGTCCGTTTATTGGTATGATGTCGAAATCCTTGAGACCTGGTTTCATTCTTTCTCCGGCATTTTCGCGATGATTCTTGCGCTTGCTTTTGTGTTTTGGGCTGGAGGCGTCATGACACCACCTCC